>JAAZAA010000369.1 GCA_012514535.1 Myxococcales bacterium
CGAGGAAGCCCAGGTCCCACCAGAGCTGCTGGGGCCCGGGGCGCACGTGGTGGATGGCCAGGAGGTGATGATCGATGATCCCTTCGACGAGGTTGAAGACACCCCAGCCGACCAGGATCCACCCCCACAGCACCCCGGAGCCCCAGACCCGCCCTCGAGCGCGCACCACCCGCGAGTAGAGCAGCCCCAAACCGATCAGCACCGCCAGCCACGTGAAGACGTGGAACAGGCCATCCCACAGGGTGTTCATCTGCAAGCCGGCGAGCGTGTCGGGCGCGTGCCGCTCCATGCCGAGGTTGTCGTTCCCCGTGTTGCTCAGCATGTGGTGCCACTGCAGCACCTGGTGCAACAGGATGCCGTCCAGGAAACCGCCGATCCCCAGCCCGAGCACCAGACCGGGCAGGCGAACGTTCGCTCGCTCGTCGCCATGCGTCGTCATGCCCGGCTCGCGCGGTCGCAAACGAGGGCGTCGAACCTGGCCCGACGCGCGACACGAAGGGCCCCGTCACATGTGCCGACAGGACTGCTCACACCGACGACAAGCGTCCGCGCAGCTCCGCACTTGAGGCTCTCTGCCGAATCCCTCGGAGGAGGCGGCGCAGACCTTGCACACCTCGTGAGTTTCCCCCCAGTTCCCCCCCTCGGTCAGTGAGCCGCGGGTCGTGACGACGACCAGCGCCCACGAACGGCGGACGCGCCGCAGCTCTCTCGAGCGAGCGAGCGAGGGGAGGCTCATCCCCGATACCGCAGGCGCGGACGCGCCCGCGGACGGGCAGCAAAGAAGGGGGCGGTCACTGCACGTCGGCGTAGAAGCCCTTCACCGTCAGGCCGCTGCCTCCGGTGACGAGCTCGAAGCCGGCCTGGACGCTCTGGAGGTACATGGAGTCGGTCAAGACGCCCTGCTGCACCGCATCGTCGATGAAGTCCATCAGGTCGAACTCCCAGCCATCCATCGTGGACTCGGGGACGTAGCTGATGACCTCCGAAGGGCCGTTCGGACCGATGAAGCGATGAAAGGTCACTCCATCGATCACGACGGAGCCCGCCCCCGAGCAAGAGTCGACGTAGGTCGGAGGCTGCCAGCGGCAGTTCCAGAGTTCGTCGGGGCCGTTGATGGGGTTCAGGCCCTTCGCGTGGAACCAGACCATCAGGTACACGTCGGGCTGGCCCGCGTTGAAGCTCTGCGAGTGCGTGAAGTAGACGTCGTAAGTCGTGTTGCCCGTGTAGGTGATCTCACTCGCGTTGGTGGAGAGCCCCGTGGGGATCGACGACAGGCTCCCCACCATCGCGGGCAGGCCGCTCCCCGCGGTCGGGTTCGCGCCGCCGTGGGCCGCGCCGATGTACACCGACGGGAAGGCGGCGATGTCCCAGGCTTCACCGCCGGGCTGCTCCTGCATGGAGTCGACGCGGAAGATCGCGTCACCGCCTGCGGTGATCTGTTGCTCCGCGCCGCCCCAGGGGTTCGTCTGGACCTTGTAGTTCTTGCCGTCGACGGTCAGGTCGAACGTGTGGAAGCCGTTGCGGGTCTCTCCCCCCACGATCGTCTGCCCGAAATCCCTCACCGGGCCCGGGCTGCCGCCCCCGCTCGGGGCGCCGCCGGTCGAGCTGCCCGGACTTCCGCCCCCGGTTCCCTCGCTCGCGCCTCCCGTGCTGGGGCCATCGCCCCCCGTGTTGGACTCCGGCACGGAGTCGCAGCCGAGCGCCATCAGCAGGAGAGCGCCGCCGACGAGGCCGCCCCAACCGTACCCCGCGGGACGGGAGGGCGCCGAGGACGAGACCACCGAGCGGAGAGTCGAGAAACGGGGCGTCGAGGAGTGGGCCTGGAAGGAAGCTGTGTTGCGCATGAGACGATTCCGCAGAGTGTCGGAGGGCGCAGACGATCGGGCGACCCGCTCTGCACCTGGATTACATGCCGTCCTAGCGCAGCTCCTTCGGAAAATCTCCCGGGGGCGCTCTCCTCCTCCCGGCACCTCTTTCCGGCGGTCGGTTTCGTGATACGGAAATGAGCCCCCGATGCACTCACCTCCGTCTCGGACCGCCTCCCCCTCCGTCACGAGCTCCCCCCGCCGATGGCGCCCGCCCCGGCTCGCGACCGTTCCTCTGGGACTGGTCCCCTTGGGATTGGGTCTCTTGGGGTCCGCGACGCTCGTGCCCGCGTGCGAGTCGACTCCCCCGACGGAGGTCGTGGTCGAGGTCTACACGGATCTCCCGTGCCCCGCGGTCGCAGCGGTCGCAGCGGGCAAGGCCGGCGAGCTGGGTGACCGGGACGCCTCGGCGGTCTCCACCGTCTGCGATCCCGAGACGGGCTCCCTCGGCCGCCTCGTCATCGTCCCGCGCGAGAGCGACGACGCGGAGGTCGCGCTGGAGGTACGTGTCCGCACGGACGACCGCCCGCCGGACGAGTGCGTGGAGTCGAAGGGCTACAGCGGCTGTATCGTGGCCCGGCGCATCCTCAACTACATCCCTGGCCGCAGCGTGCGCCTGCGGGTCGACCTGCGCGATCCGTGCGTCGACGTCCCCTGCACCCAGACGACGACCTGCGTCGCTCAGGGAACCACCCGAGCCTGCGTGGAGGCCCGCGTGGATCCCACCCAGTGCGAGGGCGCCTGTACGGACGCGGACCTCCTGGACCAGCACGAGGGCACCTTCGCCCGCTGCGGAGGCGACGACGACCCCTGCGGTGAGGGCGCCACCTGCGTGCTCATCGGCGACGAGGCGCGCTGCCTGTGCCCCAGCGGCTACACCCTCGAGGAGGACACCCAGAGCTGCGTCGACGTCGACGAATGTGACGAGGATCTCCACGACTGCGACGCCAACGCCCGCTGCGAGAACACCCCAGGGAGCTTCGAGTGCCACTGCGAAGACGGGTACGAGGGCGATGGCCAGCAGTGCACGTCCCTGTGCCCCAGTGACTGCTCCGACGACTCCACCTGTCAAAGCGTCGACGGGGAGCTGCTCTGTGTCTGCAACGACGGCTACCAGGGGGACGGGACGACCTGCACCGACCTCAACGAGTGCAGCCAAGGGCTCCACGACTGCGTGAGCCCGGCAGTTTGCGTCAACGAGCCCGGCGGCTTCTCGTGCGTCTGCCCCGGCGCCCTCGAACTCCAGGGGACGAACACCTGCGTCTGCCCCGACACGCAGGTGTTCTGCGACGGCGCGTGCATCGACCCGGCTACGGACCCGCAATACTGCGGCGCCTCCGGCACCTGCACCGGGGCCTCGGCGGGCACCACTTGTCCCCTGGCACAATCTTGCATCGGAGGGGCGTGTGATTATCCGACTCCCCTGAACGTTCTAGTCCGGGCCGACACGGCCGCGCCCATCCTCGCGGCCCTCGCGCGCATGGGGGTCGACGACGTCGTCGAAACTGCTGAGCCCACGTTCGCGGACGCCTACGACGCCCAGGAGTGGGACCTGGTCATCGTCGACCTCTCCAATACAGGCACGACCTTGCTGAAAGAGCGGGTCCTGGAGCGCGTGGGCACGGGGAAGCTCATCTTCAACTATTGGAACTTGGACGAGGACACGGACCTCATGTTCGCGTTCGGTGTCTCTTGCGACAGCGTCGACCTCCCCCCGGAGCTCGCGCCACTGCCCTCAGCCCCCGTCGACCTCTTCGCGTTCCGGGAGACCTTCCCCGCGCCGCTCGTGAGCGCTCAAGACCGCTGGGCCGACAGCGGGGACGTCTTCACGCTCACCGGACCGGGCGACGCGCTCGTGAGCCGCCACGGCAGCCCCACTGAGGCGTTCATCGTCCAGACGAACGACGGCTCGACCATCCTGAACGGCTTCCTGCCGGGGGAATACGTGAGCATCGACGCGGACGCCGACGGCGTCGACGACATCACCGAGCTCTTCGTCAACGAGATCACCTGGCTCTTCCGGTGACCGGCGCGTGAGCGCCTCGCGTGGGGGCCCGGGCAAACGGACCTCCCACGCGTCGGCACCAGGGGTTCACCGCGAGCGGGACGCCCCGAGGAACGGAGCGCGTCGCCGGCTGCGGCGGGGGCACGAGGGGACCTGGTCGAGGCCGCTCACGGCGTCATCAACCACAAGGGCTGCGAGTAGCACTGAGCGCCCGGGACCGACATCTCCACGCGCACGTAGCCGTCGTCCGCGGAGGGCGCGTACTCGGCCGAGGTGCCCGTCGCGGTCTTGCGCACCGCTCCGTTCTTGGTGACGTACCGGATCGTGCCGCTGCGCCCCATGGTGACGTGGACGCTGCCGTCCACGACGCGCACCGTGGGCTCAGAGACGGGCGCGGTCCGCTCGTTGTCCGCGCGGCACGCGAAGAAGTTGCAGGCGCGTACCGCCTCGAACAGCTCCTCGCGCTCCGCCGACTCGGCGGAGACGTGCTGGTATCCCGTGGTCAAGCCGGAGGTCGCCGCGTGGAGATCGTTGCCAGCGGTGAGGCAGGTGTACTTCCCGGCGCTCAGGCGCGCGTCGAGGTACTTGAGGTTCTCCGCAGGGCTCGTGCCGCCGCTCACCACCTCGATCCCCCACAGGGCGTCCCCGACGGCCACCGTCTCGGCGATGGTTGGCGAGTACCTCGACGGGTGGGCGAGCACCGCGAGGCCCCCTTCCGCTTCGATGCGCGCGGGCATCTCCGTCAGGGTGTAGTTGTAGAGACCGAAGGGCTGGCTGCGCCCCACGAGCTTGGCGTCGGGCAGCAGGGCGACGACGTGCGGAGCCCCGCCAGAGGGCAGCTTCTTCGTGTAGTTCTCCACCCCGTAGAGGTGCGTGATGCCGGACACGCCCGGGTCGGGGATCACCGTCAGGTGCGCGGTCATCCAGACGAAGTGGTGCTTCAGCTCCCCCGGTAGATCGCGGAGGCGCTCCTGCTGCCGGCGCGGATCCATGTTCGAGTGGTCCGGGGCCGCGTGGGTGTGCCCGCTCCCTTGGTAGCGGTTCGTGCCGCCGCGGTGCGGGTTGTAGATCCAGCGCCCTCCTGCCACCGGCTCGAGGGGCCGCTCCTGCATGAGCCGGCTCGGTTTGCCGGGCGGACCCAGCTCCACCGGATCGTCGTCGGAACCGTCCGGCGCGTCTCCTCCGGAACCGTCGGTCTCGCCGTCGACACCGCCGCTCCCTTGGGGCACCTCTCCACTGACGCCACCGCTCCCCGTGTTCCCGCCCGCGGAGGGCGCTCCGGCGCTGCCGGGCGGCGCCGTGGTCGGGTCGGGGCCGGGATCCGCCGGGTGCTCCGGCGGTGTGTCGAGCGACGTGCCGTCGGAGTCGCTGCAGGCAGCGAGGACCAGCGCGGACGCGCTCGCCGTGATCGCATAGACGCGTGCGCGCGCGAGGATCGAGGAGGTCATTCGAAGTGTGGACAAACGCTGAGTGAGCACGCGCCCAGGGTTGCCAACCCTTCGGCCCTCGTCCACGACGAGACGCTTACTTCGACTTAGCGTCCCGGCCGCGTTCTCACGCTCCTCTCTCCGCTCGTCTTTCCTCGTCGCCCTTTCCGTTAGCGAAGTGTGGCCGTAGGCGCTGGTATCCGCCCAGCCGACATGGTGCGCGCCTCCTCGATGAGCCGGCCCTCGCGTGTCCTCGATGCAGGCGTTCGATCCGCGTCACCGCGACGCTGGGGTTGGTGCCTGAGGGGCGGAGCTCTCCCTCTAGCTCGCGCCTCAGTCGCCGAAGATGGTGTCCATGTCTTCGGGGAAGTAGGTGTCGACGACGTCTCCCCAGCCCAGGAGGGCTTCCAGGAACGCGCAGCGATCGGGCTCGTCTCGGGGCTCACAGCGGCGGAGCTCGTCCTCGAGGCGCGCGACCGAGATCTGATCGCTCACCCGCGGACGCAGCGCCTGGGAGACGAACGCGCCCGGCTGAGGGTAGGCGGGATCGCGCCGTTCGGCGCTGTGACAGAGGCCGCAGGTGGTGACGCTCTCGTCGAACATCAGGTGTTCGAAGGGGGACGCCTCGGTAAGCTCGTCGACGATGGGGAACGCCAGCTCCGCCTTGACGGAGCGGTGTCCCTCCAGCTGCTCGCCGAACTCCAGCAGGTGGGCCCCCTCTCCATCCGGCACGACGGACAGGATGTTCTTGCCCAAGAAGAGGAAGATGCGGGGGCTGCGCTCTCCCGCCGCGGGCTGGGCGCTGATGACGCTCCGCGTCGCGTGGATCGCCAGCGGGCGATCCAGGGCGGACAGGAAGCACGGCAGTGTGACCGGCCGAGGGAGCGCGTTCAGCAGCGCGACGGTCTCCGAGATGCTCTCGGGAGAGCTCGAGACCCCCTCTGGCGCGACGCACCGGGGCGACGCCGACCCGGACGAACCAGCGCTCGGATCGCTGCAGCCGATGGCTCCGCCGCCCCCCAGGACGGCGCCGCCACTGAGGAGCAACGCCCCGAGGACTCCAGCGGAACGCCGTCTCCCGGCACGCGCGGCGTCCTGGGATGCGGTGTCCTGGGATGGGCTCCCTCGGGACGGCGCTCCCCCAGGCGGAGCGCGACGAGATGGGTCCATCCGGGTGGTCATGGGAGGCGAAGACGACGATGAGGCGGACGGGAGCGGCGCGGGAAGGGCGGAGCCGACGGATGCGCGCAGGCAGAGCCGGTGGGGCAGCGCCGTGGGCTGGCCGAGCGGGTCAGCCCAACGGGAGGGACGCGACGAGCGCTGAGGTCCTCTATAGCGCGCCCCTCACCGCGAGGCCCCCATCCATCGCCGGTACCGCGACGGACCAGGACGCCCGCCGATCTCAGAACGCCACCTGCACCTGGAGGGCGCCGCCGGGGCCCCACGGACGCGGGCCCCTCTTCCGGGCCAGGACGGCGCTTGTGACCTTCGCGTCGTGGCCGCGGGGGAGCCAGGAGACGTCGAGCTCGAGCTCGTGGTGGTTCTCCGCAGAGCCGAAAGCAGAACCCAAAGCAGAGCCGAGAGCAGACGCGGAGACGGCGTCGAGGGCGACGAGATGGCTCGCCCGCACACCCACGGCGCTCCGGAGCGGGGCGACGTAGTGGTGTGCGCGGGCGTAGACGAACCACGCTCGCTCCGTGCTCCCGCGATCCCGCTCGTGCACGCCTCCCTCGACGACCGCGTCGAGTCCCCGCCCGCGGAGGGCCACGTCGACGGCCGCGAGGCGCTCCTGCCTCTGCTCCCTCCCGGCGAAGCTCCAGACGCTCGACGTCCCCAGGGCGACCGTCCAGGGACTCTCCTCGAGATCGAGCTCTCCCTCGATGCGACGCCCCTGGAGGTTCCAGAGGGCGCGCAGCGCGACGGCGCGGCTCCCGACGCCGTCTTTCAGGGCGGGATCACCCCGTCGCTCGAACCCGCCGAAGGACAGCTCGAGGTGCTCGCTCGCGTCCACGCTCGCCAGGGCCCCCACCGCGCGCCCGGGCAAGGTGTGGAGGACCGCCGGCGCGCGCTCGAGGGTCGCCAGCTCACGACCGGACTCGATCCAGCCCCGGAGCGCCGGGATCTTGAAGCGCCCGATCCGCAAGCGCAGCGCTTCGTGGAGCGCCCACTCCGCGTAGGCGTCGAAGATGCGCGCGCGCTCCTGGTAGGGCAGCGTGCCGACCATGAGTCGATAGCGGAGGTCCGGGGCCGCGCGCCCGAAGAGATAGAGGCGCGTGCGGGGCAAACCGAAGTTCGGGACGTCATCGGGTTCCCGGAGGGCAAAGCCGTGGGCGCGCGCTTGAAAGAAGCCGCCCAGGGCCAGGGTGTAGTCCCGATCCTCGCTCGCCATTTCGATCGTCGGCTCCGCGGCGTCTTCTCGCATCGCGGGCGGATCCGCGTGGACCGTCGGCGACAGGAGCACGAGCGCAGCGACGAGCCGCCCGAGGAGGGAGCGAGGAACGGACATCCCATCCACCGGGTCTGCAACGTCGGTGCCAGAAACGTTGCAACGTGATCTTCCGTAGAATTCGGCTTTTCACGGCTCTGCGAGAAACGGAATGAAACACCGTGTGCAGCGCCGCGCGTTGCGGCGTGCGGGGTGGTCGAGCCGGCGGCGCCTGCGGGGCGCGGGGGAGAGCCGAGGCCGCGCGTGGGGTAGCCGTGACCCCCATCCTCCTGACACGCGGGCGCGCCCGTCGGCGGGCTCCTGGTTCGTCGAGAGACACCGGCGGTCCCGCTCACGAGGGGACCAGGGCCTGGGGACCGATGGCGGTGCGTGCAGGCTCCGTCCTGGCGGGGGTGGTGCCGCGCCGTCCCCTGGTTCATGTCCCGCGGCGAGCAATTGCAGACATGCGGTGATTTTATAGCGCGAAAGAAGGCTTCGGCGTGGTTGACCTTGGCTCGTTCCAGCTTTCGTGTGATCATTTAATGATACGCCATCGTCGCGGAGCGGGTGTCGATTTGCGGTCCGACGAGGGGTCCTCGCGCAACATAAGAGGGCGTGAACACGACTCTGCCTTCCGCGCGGCGTTGGCTGCCCCTGGTGTTCCTCTCCCTGCCCTCCCTCGCCTGTCAGCCCGAGGAGGGGCGAGACGTCTCGACGCGCCCTGGCCCCGGCTCGGGCTCGGGGGGCGGCGCCAGCGTCATCGTCGACGGCAACGAGCTCACCCCGCTGCCAGCCCGTATCCGTCGCCTGACGAACGCCGAATACAACGCCTCGGTGCAGGCGCTCCTCGGGACGAGCGCGACCCCGGCGGACGATTTCCCGCCCGACGCGCGCCAGCACGGCTTCACCGTCAACGAGGCCCAGCGCGTCGATCCCGTGTTGGCGCGGGCGCTCGATGGGAGCGCTCAGGCTCTCGCCCAGGAAGCGCGCCCGGAGTTCCCCCGCCTGGCTCCCTGCGCGGACACCGCGTCCGGAGGCGAGGCGTGCGCCGCGAGCTTCATCGAGAGCTTCGCCACGCGCGCTTACCGACGTCCCCTCACCGACGAGGATCGCACCTCCCTCCTGACGCTGTATCGCGCGGGGGCAGAAGGTGCGACCTACGAGGACGGCATCGAGCTGCTCATCCGCGGCATCCTGCAGTCGCCGGGGTTCTTGTACCTGACGGAGATCGGGGACGGCAGCCCGGGGCCGATCGTGAGCCTGACGCCCTCCGAGATCGCCGCCTCCCTCAGCTACATCATCACGGGCGGGCCCCCCGACGACGCGCTGATCCAGGCGGCCGCGGACGGCCTCCTCGACACGCCCGAGGGGCGGGAGGCGGAGGCGCGCCGGCTCTTCGCGACCGAGGCCGGGCGCGCGCGCACCGTGCGTGTCGTGCGTGAGTGGCTCGGCATCGATCGCATCACGGCGACGTCCAAGGACGCCAACGTGTACCCGGAGTTCGCGGGGGCGCGGGACGCGATGGCTCGAGAGACGGACGCCTTCGTCCGGGAGGTGCTGGCGACGACCCCCGGCGGCGTGGAAGACCTGCTCGGCTCGCCCTGGACGGTCGTCGACGCTCACCTGGCCGGCCTCTATGGCCTCGGCGGCGAGGGTCGTGTCGACAGCCCCGATCGCATCGGGCTGCTCAACCAAGGCGCGTTCTTGTCGGTGCACGCGCACGCGCACGAGACGGCGCCGGTCCTGCGGGGAGTCGCGCTGCTCCGTCGCGTGGCTTGCTTCGACATCGAGCTGCCCACGAACCTCTCGCTGCAGATCGTGCCCCCGGTGCCGGATCCGACGAAGACCACCCGGGAGCGCTTCTCGATCCACGCGCAGGATCCGGGCTGCGCCAACTGCCACCGTCTGATCGATCCCCTCGGCTTCAGCTTCGAGCATTTCGACGGGATGGGGGTCTACCGTGAGCGCGAGGGGGACGCGCCGGTGGACAGCACCATGACGATCACCCTCGGCAAGGATTTCGACGGCAGCTACGCGGACTCCAACGAGCTCGCCGCCGCCTTGGCGACCAGCGAGGCCGTGCGCGAGTGTTTCGCCCGTCAGCTCTTCCGCTCCGCCGCGGGTGAGGGTCAAAACTCCAAGCCCTACGAAGACTCCTTCCAGGTCCTCTGGTCCGCGCTGCCGCCCGACGCTCAGGGCGTGCTCGTCGAAAACCTGATCACTTACGCCAAGAGCCCCCTGTTCTCGCTGCGAGGTGCACCATGAAGTGGCGTCCGTCTCCCACCGCCTTCTCCCCCGGCGCGGCTCCCAGGAGGAGCTGTGCCCTCGAGCGTCGCGCGTTTCTCAAGGCGCTCGGCTCGAGCGTCGTCGCGCTCCCCTTCGTCGAGGTCCTGGCGAACTCCGTGGCCCACGCGGCCGACGATCAGCCCCTCAAGTTCATCGGCGTCTATCACCCCCACGGGATCGCCGCCGAGTACTGGGCGATGCGCCCCGAGGACACCGAGACGGACTTCGACATCACCTACGAGAACTGCTCGCTGGCGCCGTTCGACGATCCGGACACCTACGGCAAGAGCTACAAGGACAAGATCCTCGTCATCGAGGGGATCGACCTGCTGTCCTCCGCGAACGGCCACGACACCGCGGCCACGATCCTGACCGGCAGCCGCGTGAGCGGGAAGCCCGCCAACATCTCCCTCGACCAGTACCTGGCGGCCACGCTCGGGCTCGGTAGCTCGACGCGGTTGGCGTCGGCGGCGTTGGCCGTCGGCCTCGACGGCAGCGAGCCCGGCACGACCCTCTCCTACGGTGAGGGCGGCGAGCCGCTGTCCAAGATCATCGATCCGGTCAAGGCCTTCGATCTGTTCTTCGCCGGCTTCGTCGTCGGCGACGATCCGGAAGCGATCGCCCGCGCGGCGCGCCAGCGGGCGCTGGGCAAGAGCGTCATCGACTTCGTGCACGGCGACATCCAGCGGCTCCACGGCAGGGTCGGCCCCCGTGAGCAGCAGAAGCTCGATCAACACCTCACGTCCCTGCGCGAGCTCGAGAAGCAGTTCACGGAGGCGACCGGCTCCTGCGCCCTGCCGGGAGCGCCCGATCCGAGCGCCTTCCCGAGCCTCAAGGCCTTCAACGGGGGTGAGCCCTATTACGACGCGATCACCGACGCGATGGTGGACATCCTGGCTCAGGCCATGGCCTGCGACATCACGCGCTTCGCGACGCTCTTCCTGAACGACCTCTCCTACGAGGGCAACCCGCTGGGCCTCCCCGCGGACAACCACGGCGGCGTCGCCCACACCTACGACGCGTCGGAGCTCGGCAACGATGGCCGCCCCACGGGGCCCGGCAATCCCGCCACCTGGCTGCCCCTCGCCCAGATCAACCACTACAACTACTCGAAGATCGCGCGCCTGATGCAGAAGCTCGACGAGTTCGGGGCGCTCGACAGCACCCTCATCTACGCGTCGAGCGACATGGGCAACCCCGCCTGGCACAGCACCCGCAACGTGCCGACGCTCCTGGCGGGCGGCGCCGGCGGCAAGTTCCGCATGGGGCGCCGCATCAAGCTCGCGCAGGATTGCCCGGAGTCGGATCCGTGGTGCTCCTTCGACAGCGCCACCTTCTCCGCCAGCCCCAACAACAAGCTCCTGGTCTCCATCGCCCAGGCCTTCGGCGCAGAGGTCGAGAGCTTCGGCACCCAGTCCGATCCGGCCCTCACCACCGGGACC
>JAAZAA010000370.1 GCA_012514535.1 Myxococcales bacterium
CCAACGCTCGACGCACCAACGCTCGACGCACCAACGCTCGACGCACTACGCCTCGAGGGAGGCGCGGATGCCGAGGGCGTCCACCAGCGCGAGGCCGCCTTCGCGGGTCGCCGCGTTGCCGAGCACCGCCACCCCCGCGAGCCCCGCCGCCCGGCACGTGGCGACGTTCTCCGGGCTCACTCCGCCGAGACCGAAGACGCGCGGGCGCCCCTCACCCGTCATGTCCGCGGGCCACGCGCCGGCGAGGACGGCCTCGATCCCCGCCCGACCCAGGGCGGCGCGGCCTTTGCGCGCCTCGAGCACGGGTGATAGGATCAATAGATCGGCCATCGAATCCGGAGTGGCCGCACCGAAGGGCTCGCCGTGCCAGGCTCGTGAGATCCACGCCTTGGACCCGAGCAGCGCGCGCGCTTGCACCACGCTCATCCCCTCCTCCGGCAGATGCACCCCGTCCGCGGCCACGGCCCGCGCCAGATCGACCCGATCGTTCACGAGGAGCAGCTGTCCCTGCTCGGCGGTGATCCGGCGCAACCGCTCGGCGAGCCGCAGGCGTCGACGCGCGCTCGCGTCTTTGTGACGCAGCTGAACGACGACGGTCCCAGGCCGCGCTCCGCCCAACACCGCGGGCAGCACCTCCTCGAGCCAGCCCTCCTCTCCCGGACTGCCCGACGCCCCGGCCGCGTCGCTGAGGATCATCAGGCGCGGCTCGTTCATGACTCCGCCGCGAGGGTCCCCTGCCGTCGCGCCCACCAGACCCCCGCGACGGCCGCCCCGAGGGCATCCGCGAGGAAATCGAGGAGCTCGGCGGTGCGGTGGGGCAGCGCCGCCTGCCAGAGCTCCAGCAGCCCTCCGCACAGGGTCGCGGCGACGGCCGACACGACGGCGACGCGGCGGATCGTGAGCTCCGGCCACAGGAAGCGCACGGCCCGCGCCAGGGTCAGCTGCATGCCACCGAAGACGATGGCGTGGATCACCTTGTCCTTCCAGTCGAAGGACACCTCCGCCAAGGGATCCGTGGAGATCGATCCGAGATAGAAGACCGCCAGCACGTACAGGAGCGCAGGCGCGACGTGGTGGAGCGCGCCGGGTCGGTACGGGCTCACTCGATGAGGCCGCTTTCGGGGCTCGACGCGTTCGCGTAGCGCTGCTTGGGCATCCGCCCGGCGAGATACGCCATGCGCCCGGCGCGCACCGCTTCGCGCATCGCGATCGCCATGAGGACCGGAGACTTGGCGTGAGCGATGGCGGTGTTCATGAGCACGCCGTGGCAGCCCAGCTCCATGGCCACGGCGGCGTCGCTCGCGGTCCCCACGCCCGCATCGACGATCACGGGCACCTGGGCGTGCTCGAGGATGATGCTCAGGTTGTGGGGGTTGCGGATGCCCAGGCCCGAGCCGATCGGCGCGGCGAGGGGCATGACCGCTGCGCAGCCGATGTCCTCGAGCTTGCGGCACACGATCGGATCGTCGATGCAGTAGGGCAGCACCGTGAACCCCTCCTTGACGAGCAGCTTGGCCGCCTCGAGGGTCTGCTCGTTGTCCGGGTAGAGGGTCTTGGGATCCCCGATGACCTCGAGCTTGACGATGTCCGCGATGCCGAGCTCCCGCGCGAGGCGCAGGGTCCGCACCGCCTCCTCCGCCGTGTAGCAGCCCGCGGTGTTCGGCAGGACGGTCCAGCGCCCGCTCGACAGCAGGGTCATCAGCGAGCCAGCGCTCCGATCCTTCAGGTCGACGCGGCGCAGGGCGACCGTGACCACCTCCGCGCCGGACGCGACGAGGGCGGCCTCCGTCTCCTGCACGTCCTTGTACTTCCCCGTCCCCACGAACAGGCGCGAGCGGAAGGTCTTGTCCCCGATGCGGAGGAGATCGTCCTGCAGATCCGCCGCAGTGGCCGGGGTCGTTGCATCTCGGGTAGGTTGGGACATGAGGCGCGCTTAGCTGGCAGTGCAACGAAGGGCAACCCCGCGCCCTGCTCCCTCGAGTCGCCCCTCAGCGAGCGCCGAATCCGGCCAGCCGCGCAGCCGATTTCGCGCCTTCCACCGCGGCGGCGAAGACGTCCGCCAAGGCGAGCACGAAGGTCTCGCCGCGCTGGTTGCGGGCGAAGAGCAGCGGCCCCTCGCTGCGCAGCGCCTCGATGCGGGAGATGTTCAGACTCACCCCCTGGTTGGCCACATAGAGGGTCAGCGTGCGGTCCCCCTCCAGGGTCGCCCAGCCGTCCTTGTCCGGCTGGACGTTCGCCGTGGCCAGAACTGCGGACAGGTGCTCTTGATTCATGGCAGAAGCGTGGTCGAGGGGTGCACGGTCCGTCAAGCCCGGAAGCCCCATGGACGTCACCCTCTCGGAGGCGCGGGGGAGGCGCGGGGTCCGTCGAGGGGGCGGTCCGTGCGCCCGGCCGTTTGTGGGGCTGCCGCCCAGCGCGACCGCGCTATGGTCGTTCCGTGACCTCGGGATCGGAGACGCCGCACATCCTGGTCGAGGGCCTGACGAAGACCTTCGGCGATTTCACGGCGCTGTCGGGCGTCGACATGCGCATCGCGCGGGGCAACATCGAGATCATCATCGGGGGTTCGGGGGCCGGGAAGACGACCCTGCTCAAGCTCCTCATCGGCCTCGACAAGCCGACGGCGGGCTCCATCTATTTCAACGGGCACGACCTGGTCCCCATGAACGAGCGGCGCCTGACCACGATGCGCCGCAAGATGGGCATGGTCTTCCAGTACTCCGCCCTGCTCGACTCGATGAACGTGCTCGACAACGTCGCCTTTCCCCTGCGCGAACACCGCAAGGATCTGAAGGGCAAAGAGGTCCGCCAGCGCGTCCTCGACAAGCTCGAGGCGCTGGGGCTCGAAGGCATCGAGAAGCGCTTCCCGAGCCAGCTCTCCGGCGGTATGCGCAAGCGCGTCGCCCTCGCCCGGGCCCTCATGCTCGAACCCGAGGTCATCTTCTACGACGAGCCCACGAGCGGCCTCGATCCGATCACCGCACGCCTCGTGGACGAGATGATCGTCGACGCTCGCGATCGCTTTCAGGTCACCAGCGTCATCATTTCGCACGACATGGCCGGTGCGCTCCGCATCGCCGACTCGATCCACCTCCTGGCGCAGGGCACCATCGTCGCCTCGGGGAGCCCCCGCGACCTCGTCGCCTCCGGACAGGAGCTCGCCCGCCAGTTCTTCGAATCGAGCGGCATCGCCACGGATCGCCTCATCGGCCAGCGGGACGGTTGATCACGAGGCGGAGGAAAGTAGCTCCCGAGCCCTGGTGTGGCTCCCCGGGAGCGCGGTAGGTTGCGCTCCGTGAGCCGCACCTATTTGGTCACCGGAGCAGCTGGGTTCATCGGTAGTCACACGGCCATCGCCTTGCTCCGCGCCGGCCACCGCGTCGTCGGCATCGACAACTACAACGACTACTACGATCCGTCGCGCAAACGGGCGAACACCGACGCCGTGCGCGCCGAGGGCGGCGACTTCCTCATGGTGGAGGGCGACATTCGCGACCGGGAGCTGATCGAGCGCGTGTTCCGCACTCACCCGTTCGACGCCGTCGCTCACCTCGCCGCGATGGCGGGCGTCCGGGTGAGCGTCGAGGATCCCTGGCTCTACTACGACGTCAACGTCACGGGCACCCTCAACCTGCTCGACGCCGCCGCCCGATACGGGCGCCCCAACTTCGTCTTCGCCTCGACCTCCTCCGCCTACGGGCGCACCGAGCAGGTCCCCTTCGTCGAGACCGACCGCGCGGACCGTCCCCTCGCCCCTTACCCGTCCAGCAAGCGCGGCGCGGAGCTCCTCGGGCACTCCTATCACCACATCCACGGGCTCGACTTCACCGCCCTGCGCTTCTTCACCGTATATGGCGAGCGCGGGCGCCCGGACATGCTCGCGTACCTGGTCTTCGAGAGCATGCGCCACGGGCGGCCCATGCCGCTCTACAACGGCGGTCAGATGTACCGCGACTGGACCTACGTCGGGGACATCGTCTCCGGAGTCACCGCGGCCCTCGATCGTCGCCTGGGCTACGAAATCATCAACCTGGGACGTGGCGAGCCGGTGCTCCTCGCCGACTTCGTTGGCCGGCTCGAGGGGCTCACCGGGAAGCCCGCCCACTTCCTCTCGGAGCCGATGATGGCGGCCGACGTGTCGTACACCTACGCCAACATCGACAAGGCGCGGCGCCTCCTCGACTACGAGCCCCAGGTGCCCGTCGACGAGGGGATCCGGCGCTTTTACGACTGGTACGTCGAGGCCGTCGGTCGGTTCTGAGGCGCGTCTCTGATGACTCTCCCGCGCATCCCCGATACCTGAGGCGCGGGCGCCGCCCGTCGAGCTCGGCCGCTCCCCTGATAGCCAGCGGCGAGGCTTTCGCGAGCACCGGAGCGCAGCCGGAGTGCACGAAGTCCAGCACGCTGGACGGAGTGCACGGAGGCCTACGGCCCTCGCCCCTGGCGCGGGAGCGCCGCAGGCGCAATGAACGGAGCGCAGCGCCCCTTCCCCCTGAGAATTGGGCCCCGAGGATAGGGCGAAGCCAATACCCGAGATCGGCGGGCGTCCTGGTCCGTTCAGATGCCGGCGATGCTCTCCCGCGTCGTCGTCGAGCGCACCGAGCGGCTCCCGGGGACGCTGACACTCGACGCATCACGCCGCGCCGTCGATGTCGCGAGCCGCGTTCGGTCTCGCCGCGTTGCGATATGGCGACGCTCCCCCGAGCAAGAAACGCGTAGTACGCACGTCGAGGCAAAGCGACTACGGAGAGACGGACGCCGCGCCGCCGTCGGGTCCTTGGCGTCGATCTTGCACTGCTCTCGTAGGCCCCTCTCGTCGCCCCGGCGCCGAAGGATCGCACCGCGTCGCCGCCATTTCGGCGAAATTGCGGGTTGGTCGGGGGGACCGCGAAAAGTAGTCTTACGGCCGATGAAGAGCCTGCTCGAGAAGATCACCTCCAAGACCGCCCACGTCGTCGTGATGGGGATCGGCTACGTGGGGCTGCCCCTGGTCGCAGAGTTCGCGCGCTCGGGGTTCCGCGTCACGGGGTTGGATCCCGATCCGCGCAAGGTGAGCGCGCTGCGGGCGGGTCGTTCGTTCATCGACGACGTACCGACGTCGGACCTGGCGCCCCACGTCGCCGCCGGGCGTCTGGACGCGACGACGGATCCGGAAATCCTCGCCCAGGCGGACGCCGTGGTCATCTGCGTCCCGACGCCGCTGAACAAGACCAAAGATCCGGACATGCAGTTCATCGTGGCCGCCGCGGACGAGATCCAGGCCCACCAGCACCCCGGCATGCTCGTGATCCTCGAGTCGACGACCTACCCGGGCACCACCAGCGAGGTGCTCCTACCCCGGCTCGCGGGCGACCGCTTCCAGATCGGTCAGGACGTCTTCGTCGCCTTCAGCCCGGAGCGCGTCGACCCCGGCAACAAAGTTTACAAGACGCGCAACACTCCCAAGGTGATCGGCGGCGCCACGCCCGAGTGCCTCGAGCTCGCAACGTCCTTGTACGCTCACATCATCGACCACCTGGTGCCCGTCTCGTCACCGGAGACCGCCGAGATGGTCAAGCTCCTCGAGAACACCTTCCGCGCCGTGAACATCGGCTTGGTGAACGAGGTGGCCATCATGAGCCGTCGCCTCGGCGTCGATCCCTTCGAGGTCATCCACGCGGCGGCCACCAAACCCTTCGGGTTCATGCCCTTCTACCCGGGGCCGGGCCTCGGCGGTCACTGCATCCCCATCGACCCGCTGTACCTCTCCTGGAAGCTCCGCTCCCTCAAGTACGAGGCGCGCTTCATCGATCTCGCCGACGCCATCAACAGCTCCATGCCGAGCTACGTCGTGCAGCGCGTCACCAGTGTCCTGAACGGCTCACGCAAGGCGGTGAACGGCTCCCGCTTGCTCGTGTATGGCATGGCCTACAAGGCCAACGTCAGCGACGTGCGCGAGTCGCCAGCGCTCCCCATCGTGCATGAACTCGCGAGGCTCGGGGCGCAGGTGGAGTACATGGATCCGCACGTTCCGGAGGTCGACGAAGACGGTGTGCGCATGGTCGCAGTGGATCCGGAGCGGAGCTTCGCCGACTACGACGCCGTGGTGCTCGTCACCAACCACGACGTCCTGGATCGGGAGCGCCTGCTGCGAGAAGCCCAGCTGATCGTCGACACCCGCGACGCCCTGCGGCACGTCCCGGGCGATCACGGCAAGGTGCACGGCCTCTGAGCCTCCCGGGCTGCGCGCACGGGCACGGTGCGCACGGGCACGGTGCGCACGGGCACGGTGCG
>JAAZAA010000371.1 GCA_012514535.1 Myxococcales bacterium
ATGGACATGTTCAACCACGCTCTCAAACAGCTCCCTCGCGTCGTCGAGCTGCCTCCTGAACAGCAGGCGCCCTTCCTTTGGAACTTGGGGCCGCAGCTGTTCGGCACGCGGAGCTGGGGACCGAAGCCGAACCGCGTGGTCAACGAGATCGCGAAGCTGCTCGATGCCCCCAAGTTCGCTGCGCGAGCGCTCGCCATGCGGCTCCTCACCGAGGTCGTCACGGGCAACCACCGCACGGTGATTGACTACGGGCTCGACCTGGAAGACCCGGTCCTCGCCAAGCGCTTCGACAATCCAGATGCCCAGGCGGCATACAAGGCGGCGCTGAAGCTCGCTCCGAAGCTGAGCGCCGAGTTGAACGCCGAGGAGCCGGCGACGCGCTCCGCCGCCGCGTTCGCGTTGGCCTTTCTCCCGGGGGCAGCAGGAAAATCCGCGGAGCACCTGCGGAAGCGGCTCGACGTGGAGCGAGACCCGCTCGTCGCCAGCTCTCTGCTCGTCGCGCTGGGCCTGTCGTGTCGCTACGCGAAGCTGCCCTGGGACGTGCCCGAGCCAGCGCCCGACGCAGCCATCGAGCAACGAGCGGCGTGGTGCTGCGGCCAGGCCTACGCCAGCGCTCACGAGGACGCCACGCCTTCCGAGGCGCGGCGAGCAGCCACTCTGTTCGCCGATCTGACGAGCCGTCCCTCGTGTGAAGAAGAGCGCTTTCCCTTCGATGAAGGGAACCTGGACTGCCTGTTGGCCCGCTCCGTGGGCCGCCGGGGCGCGGGCGCTTTGGAGGCCATGACGAACGCCCTGGCCGACGCGGTGGTCCGGCTGGGTAAAGCACAGGAGCCGGCGCGACGCGCGACGGCGTGGACGATGACGACGATGAACCTGCTGTGGCGGCAGGCCGAAGACCTCCCCGGCGGACTTTCCGAGCTCACGCCGCTTCAACGCCAAGTGCTCGAGAAGCTCTCGGAGCACGATACGCCAGCACCTTTCCATGGCTTCGGGCTGCCAGCGCGCTGCTGGGAGCGCCGACGTTGGCTCGGGCTCGCGACCGCGACCGACTTCGACATGGATGTGGAGGACGAAGACGGTCAGAAGCGCAGCGTCCGTGAGTTGCTCGCGCGCTGGAACGCCGGCGGTCTACAGCGAAGGAAGCAGGCCTACGAGTACCTTCGCGAGAGGTTGACGCTCCAACAATTTGCCGAAGTGCTCGGTGAGGCGGCCTTCGGCGCTGGATCCATAGGGTCCCCGCCCGATGACGCCTATTACGCCTGCCTGGATGCGCTCTCCGCAAAGGACGCAGACTGGGCGGAGCGCTACGCCGTGCAGCTGTGGGGCAGGTTGGATTGGGATACGAGCGTTCCGGAACGCCAGCGGATCACCGCGAGGAGCTCCCTGCTCGTCCTCAAGCCGATTTTGGAGACACTGCCGGAGGGCGAGTCGTTACCCGACAAGTGGGCGCGCTTGGTACGGCTCGGGTCCCATCGCGGAGTCGAACTCACTCGACGGCTGCTCGAGCGACTCCCGGCCGACCAACGTAAACGACTGTTCGCCAGCCACCTCGAGGACCAGGAGGGGTGGTCCGTGACGTTGCTCCTGCTCAGCCCGTACCTGGACTTCTTCCCCTCCATCGAGCTCATCGACCGGTTCCTCGAGCTCAGCGCGCTCGCGGTGAAGGAGGAGAATCGAGGTCGTGCGCGGTCTGCGGTGGAGGCTCTCCAGGGCCTGGCAGCGTCAAACCATCCCAGGGCGGCTGAGGTCGCGCAGCGGCTCGAGGCGTGGCGCAAGGCGCGAAAGGCGGCGCTCGCGAAAATGGACCTTTGACGTTCGACGGCGGGTTCGTGGGCGCGCCCCGGCAGTACCGATGCTATTGGCGCCGTCCGTTCGATCGCGAGGCGGACCCGACCGTCCTTGGAACTGCCTCCCCCTAGAAGCGAGCATCAACCGCAAGCGGCGTGATTCGTTGCCAGGAGTCGCCTCCTACGGAATCGACGGCACGCCTGCGATCGAGTCTCCACCTGGCGGGGGCTTGGCAGTCGGCGAGCCCGCCTTCGAGGAGACGGTGCCGGACCTCGTTGGCCTGCCGACCGCGGTCCCTGACCCGAGGGCTACTCAGTCGTCCGTCAGGTACGTGTAGCCGCGCAGGGAGGCTTCGTAGTGGTGCATCAGCGTGCGCATCTGCTCGTTGGTGAGCTTCTGCTTCTTCACGGCGCGGTCCGCTTGCCGACGCACGTTCTCCACCATCGCGTCCGGATCGTACTGCACGTAGCGGAGCACCTCCGCGATGCAGTCGCCCTTGACGACGTGATCCATCTCGTAGCCGTCCTCGGTGAGCTTGATGTGAACGGCGTTCGTGTCCCCGAAGAGGTTGTGGAGGTCGCCGAGGATCTCCTGGTAGGCGCCGTTCAGGAACATGCCGAGGTAGTAGGGCTTCTCCGGATCGAAGGGGTGGACGTCGAGGGTGTGCCGCTCGTCCTCCAGATCGATGAAGCGGTCGACCACGCCGTCGCTGTCGCAGGTGAGGTCCGCGAGGGTGCAGCGCACCGTCGGCTCCTCGTCGAGGCGGTGCACGGGCATGATCGGGAACAGCTGATCGATCGCCCAGATGTCCGGCGCCGACTGGAACACCGAGAAGTTGCAGTAGTAGATGGCGCTGAGGGTGCGATCGAGGTTGTGGAGCTCCTCGGGCACGAACTTCACGCGCTTGAGCGTCGTGGCGAGCTTCTCGCAGCAGTGCCAGTACAGGCGCTCCGCGTGGGCGCGCTCGCGCAGGCTCAGGTAACCGTACTTGAAGAGGTTCTGGGCCTCTTCCTTCGCCTGGCTGGCGTCGTGGAAGGCCTCCTGGACGTTCTTCGGCTTGATGTTCTGGTACGTCTCGTAGAGCTCGTGGAGCACCCGGTTCGCGTCGGGCGCGGGTGCCTGGGGTTCGCCGAAGCGGATCTCGTTGGCGCCGAGCACCTCGAACACGAGCACCGAGTGGTGCGCGGCGACGGCGCGACCGCTCTCCGTGACGAGGGTCGGCGCAGGGACCCCCGCCTTCTTGCAGGCCTCCTGCATGTGGTGGACGACGTCGTCCGCGTACTCCTGGACGTGATAGTTCTTGGAGGCGTGGAAGTCGGTCTTGGAACCGTCGTAGTCGATGGCGAGGCCGCCGCCGACGTCCAGGTACCCCATGGCGCAGCCCATCTTGGCGAGCTCCACGTAGATGTTGGCGGCCTCCTGCAGGGCGTTCTTGATGGGGATGATGCTCGAGATCTGGCTGCCGATGTGGAAGTGCAGCAGCTGCAGGGTGTCGAGCATGTCCGCGGCGGCCAGGCGATCGACGAGGTGGACGATCTCCGCGGTCGAGAGCCCGAACTTGGCGCGATCGCCCGTGGACTCCGCCCAGCGACCGACGCCGCGGGTGGTGAGCTTGGCGCGGACGCCGAGCATCGGACGGATGCCGAGGCGCTCGGAGGCGCGGAGCACCACGTCGACCTCTTCGAGGCGCTCGAGGACGACGATCACCGTCTTGTCGAGGCGCTGCGCGAGCAGGGCCGTCTCGATGTACGTCTTGTCCTTGTATCCGTTGCAGATGATGAGGCCGCCGTTGTCCTTCATCGCGCTCAGGGCGATGAGGAGCTCGGGCTTGGAGCCCGCCTCGAGGCCGTAGTCGAAGCGCTTGCCGAAGCGCACGACGTCCTCGACCAGGTGAGACTGCTGGTTCACCTTCACCGGGAACACGCCGCGGTAGCGCCCCTCGTACTGGTACTCCTCGATGGCCTTGGCGAAGGCCTCGTTCAGGCGCTGGATGCGGTGCCCGATGATGTCGGGGAAGCGGATCAGCAGCGGGAGGTCCAGCCCGCGCTCTCGCAGATCCTCGACGAGCTCGAACAGATCGATGCTGTGCTCGCTCTCGGGATCCGGCGTGACCTGGACGTGCCCGGCGTCGTTCACCGAAAAGTAATGGGAGCCCCAACCACGCACGTGGTAGTGCCGAGCAGCTCGCTGGGGAGTCCAGGGCTCGGGAGCCGCGCCGAGGGCGCTGACGTCGGACGCGCTGGGGGGTTCCGAGGGCATGGGCTCGGAAGGTACCGCGTCCGAATGCCGACCGGCTCGGGACCGGGAACGATTCGCTTGCTCGGGCATCATTGGAGGGGTCCTGCGTCTAGCCCACCCGCGCCGACCCCGCAACGCTGCACAAGTGGGCGCCGCTCGGGGGGCGTCCGTGGGATCGGGGGAGCGCGCGCGGTGGGGTCGGGTGCCGAGCGCGAGCGGCTGGATGGGGCGATGGAGGGGGAGCCTGCGCCGTCCGTGCGGAGCCCGCGCCGGGCGGCTCCTTCAGGCCCCTCCTCAGGAGGGCCACCAGGAGGTCGGCAGGGCGTCGCGGGAGTGGAGGGCCAGGATGTCCATGAGGAAGGCCACCGCGATGTGCACCAGGAAGCCGGCGTAGATGCTGCGCGAGCGCATCGCCAGGGAGCCGAGCACGACGCCGGCGATGATGGCGGCGTGCGCCTCGAGGTACGGCTTGCCGTAGTGGATCATGCAGTAGGGCACCGTCATCACGAAGATGGCCGAGACCCCGAGGGAGCGCCGCATCGCCGAGAGCATCCACCCGCGGAAGAAGAACTCGAGGGCGAAGAACTGGGCGAAGTACATCGCCTCCCACATGAGGAAGTCGCTCCAGCTCCGGGAGCTCGCCTTGTAGAAGGGGTAGTAGGTCAGGAAATCCCGCTGGCGGGCCACCACCGCCATCGCCCCGAGCACGATGAACAGGCACAGCACGTACACCCACGCGTGCTGAAAGAAGCCGCGCAGGCGGAGGCCCATGTCGAGGACGCGGTCTCGCGGGAACAGCAGCTTCCAGGCGATGACGGGGACGATCACGTAGCCGAGGACGCGCGCCGCGGACCACCAGGCGTAGCCCCACAGCTCCTCGTACTGGGCGAGCTTCGGCCACTCGTGTCCTCGCTCCTCGAGGGCCACCAGGGTGGGGCGGATCGCTCCCTCGAAGAAGCTCCTGCCCCCGAAGTACTCGTGGACGGTGAGCACCACCGCCGTGATGAGCAGGCACGCCGCCGGGCGGTAGTCCGGTGGCGCGTCGGGCAACTCGAAGCTCCGGGCGAGCCGGCTCTCGCGCTCGATCTCCAGCCAGCTCTTGCGGAAGAACGCCCACAGCACCGGGGCGACGAGCAGGAGCACCGGCACCGGCGTCAAGGCGCGGACGAGGGGCTCCTCCGCGAGGGCCTGCCAGGGAGAGAACTCCGGCAGCGCCTCGGTGGGGAACGAGATCTTGGGAAACTTCGGGGACGAGTTCACGAGCGGTCTCGCCGGCGTCCGCGACGCCGGAGCGCGGAGGAGGAGCGCCGGTTCAGGCGGCGCTGCCGGCGCCGCGGGCCAGCGCCGCGCCGCGTCGGAGGCGGGTCAGGGTCAGGTCGCGGCCCAGCACGGCCATGACCTCGAACAGACCGGGGCTGGCGGTGCGGCCGGACAAGGCCACCCGCACCGGCTGCGCCACGGCCTTCATGGGCAGCTCCTTCTGCTGCAGGTAGCCCTCGAGGCACCCCTGCAGGCTGTTGGCGTCCCACTCGCCGAGGGCGGCGTAGGCGTCCGCGAG
Source organism: Myxococcales bacterium (assembly GCA_012514535.1). Classification (GTDB taxonomy): domain Bacteria; phylum Myxococcota_A; class Polyangia; order Polyangiales; family Polyangiaceae; genus NIC37A-2. Next base: position 5,585 of record JAAZAA010000371.1, read on the forward strand.
GGCCTCCAGGTGCGGCGCCGCGTCCGGGACCAGGAACTTCTTGACGGCCTTCTCATCCATCCGAGGGGGCTCGCGGAAGTAGAAGTCCAGGTGGTGGGCGGCGTCCGCGAGATCCCGCGCGCGCTCACGGATCAGCGGCAAGGCCTGGCGCAAGCGATCCCGCGGCGGATCCTCGATGCCCGCCTGGGCCAGGAACGGCACGACCTCGTCCAGGTACCGCTCGTCGTCGGTGAGCTCGGGGCGCTTCAGGTGCTCGAAGGCGACGTCGGCGAACTTCGCCGCGTCGAACTTGCCGTCGCTCTTGTTCACCCGGTCCCAGCTGAATTTCTCGATGAGCTCCTGCCGGCTGAAGATCTCCTGGTCGCCGTAGGACCAGCCGAAGCGGACCAGGTAGTTGAGCACGCCCTCGGGGGTGTAGCCGCGGTCGCGGTACTCGGAGACGCTCACGGCGGCGTGGCGTTTGCTCAGCTTCTCCCCTTGGGGAGACAGCATCATGGGCAGGTGGGCGAAGGCGGGCAGCTCCCAGCCGAAGGCCTCGTAGAGCAGGACCTGCTGGGGGGTGTTTCCGATGTGATCCCGCCCCCGAGCCACGAGCGTGATGCGCATGTCGTGGTCGTCGACCACCGCCGCCAGGTTGTAGAGCGGGAGGCCGTTGCGGCGGACGATGACGAAGTCCTGTTGCTGCTCGTTCGGGGTGGTGATGGCGCCGAAGACGAGGTCGTGGAACGTGGTGGCGCCGGCGGTCGGGGCCTTGAAGCGGACCACGTGCTCGAGGTCGGGCTGATCGGTGCGATCCCGGCACGTCCCCGGGTACACGAACTGCGCCTTCGGGTTCTTCGCCTTGAGGGCCTCCCGCTGGGCGTCGAGCTCCTCCTTCGTGCAGTAGCAGCGGTACGCCTTGCCGGCGGCGATGAGGCTCTCGGCCGCCTCCCGGTAGCGCTCCTTACGTTCACTCTGGAAGTAGGGGCCGAACTCGCCGCCGACCTCCGGTCCCTCGTCCCAGTCGAGGCCGAGCCAGCGCAGGGAGTCGAGGATGGCCCGCACGCTGTCGAGGCTGGAGCGCTCCTCGTCCGTGTCCTCGATGCGCAGCACGAAGGTGCCGCCCTGGCTGCGGGCCCAGAGCCAGTTGAACAGCGCCGTGCGCGCGCCGCCGATGTGCAGATAACCGCTGGGGGAGGGGGCGAAGCGCACCCGAGGCGGAGCGCCAGCGCCGGTCGATGAGGTCGTTGCCATCGCGGGCCCCGCGGTAGCACGCAGCGCCGGGCCAGGCCAGAGCGGCTAGCGCCCGCGGCCGCCGCCCCGGCGGATGGGTGCGGCGGATGGGTGCGGCGGTAGCTGACCCCGGCGGTGGGCGGCTCGTCAGCGGACGATCCAATCCACGCCCATGCTCACGAGCGCCATCAAGGCGGACGCCCAGAGCGCGGGCAAGAAGCCGCGGATGGTGAAGCGGGAGCTCAGGGCGTCGGCGAGCTTCAGGATGATCGCGGTCACGACCAGGCGGGTGATGAAGCTCAGGAGGTAGCCGATGCCGAGGGTGGCGATGGCGAGCACCCCGAACAGGAGCCAGCCGAGCAGGAAGTGGAGCACCCCGACGACCGCCCCGACGAGCAGGTAGCTGCTCGCCCCGCCTTCGATCCGGAAATCCGCGAGCACCTTGTCGGCGACCCACAGCCCCAGAGAGATCGTGAGCCAGGAAAGAATGATCCCCATGCGCCTGGGTAGCACGAACACGGCCCCCGGGGGCGGAGGACCCAGCACCGACGTTCGGGGAGGCCCGAGGGGTCGGGTGTGGTTCCTTCGGCGCGGAGCGCAGCGAGAGCGGAATCGAGGCCCGGGCCGGGGCTCTTACATTGCCCTAGCAGCGAGAGGGTCGGGCGCAGTAACCTCCGGCCTGTCGTCCGTCAGTTGACGGCGGGTGTGGAGCTTGCCCATGAACGATCGCTTCCTTCGTGCGTCGAAGGTTTCCGCGCACGAGTCACCGCTCTCCGTTGCTCCCGAGGAGACCGTTGCTCCTGGATCCGAGCAAGAGGGGATCTTCGAGCAACACGGTGCCCTGCAGCAGCGCGCCGTCGCCGCTCGGCGCGCTTTTCGGCGCCGCCATGCCGGGCTCCTGTCCGGGCTGCATCTGTCCG
>JAAZAA010000064.1 GCA_012514535.1 Myxococcales bacterium
GCTCCGTGTCCGGACAGAACACCACGACCCGATCCCGCCCCTGGGCCTTGGCCTCGTAGAGGGCGCGGTCGGCGGCTCGCAGCAGCTCCGCCTCGTAGTCCGCGTTCGAGCAATCCGCGGAGAGCCCGAGCCGGATGGTGGCGCTCACACCGACGCTCAAGGTCTGGCGCCCAGCGGGAGAGCTCGCCTCCGTGCGTTCGGCGAAGATGGTCCGCAGCCGATCCGCGAGCTCCTCCGCCCGCTCGAGGGACGTGTCCGGACACAGGACCACGAACTCCTCTCCCCCATACCGGAAGGCGAGATCCGTCGGACGCACGACCTCGTCGAGCACCTGGCTCAGCCCCGCGATCACGATGTCCCCCACGTCGTGGCCGTGGGTGTCGTTCACCAGCTTGAAGTGATCGATGTCCAGCATCATCGCGCAGAGCGTCCCCCCACCGCTCAGCGCCTCCTCCACCTGCTCCGCCAGGTGCTCGTCCAGGCTGCGTCGGTTCAAGAGGCCCGTGAGGTTGTCGATGCTGGCGAGCTGAGCCAGCCGCCGCGTGCGCACCTCGAGGGCGTGGGTGAGCCGCCGGATCCGCAGCATGGCCATCAGCCGCACCTTCAGCTCGAGCTCGTCCACCGGCTTCGTCAGCAGATCGTCGCCGCCGCTCTCGATGGCCCGGAGCCGCGTCGCGGAGTCCTTGAGCCCCGTGATGAACACCACCGGCACGTAGCTCGTGGCGCGCTGTCGCAGCATCGACGTCAGCTTGAAGCCGTCCACGGTCGGCATCACGGCGTCCATCAACACGAGGTCGATGTCCTCCTTGGCGAAGGTCTCGATGGCCGCCGTCCAGGAGTTCACGATGAAGGTCCGGTGGCCCTCGTTCTCCACCATCAGCCCCACCATCCTGCTGGACAGCTTGTCTTCGTCGACGATGAGCACGTTGGCCCGTCCTCGATGACTCGAGATGGGAGAAATGCTCGACGCGACCCGCGTCGTTCCCTTCCGCTCGTCGCGGCTCAAGAGGCGTCACCCACGTCGAATCCGGTCCTCGCTCCCCCCGCAAAGGGAGCCGCAATTTCCATCGTACCACGACGACGCGCCCCCCCCGATCTGGTCGGCTCCGCGCGCCCTGTCACCTCCCCCCCACACCTCCCACGACCCCATCCCTCACCGCACACCACGCGCCGCGCAGTCGAGGCCCACGAACGCAGCACAGCGCCAGCTCGGCAGCACCCACCGGCGACGCTCCTCGTCACTTCATCAGCCTCGACAGCACCCACCACCAGCCACGACCCCACGAACGCCGGCCTTCACCAGCACCGCAAAGCCCACCGCCGCGTGCTCGCGAGACGGACCCCACCGCAGGACGCCGTCACACCGTGAGCTCGGCGAAGGACGTGCTCGACCCGTTCAATCGCCAATCGCAGGCACACCGCCCCGCATCGACTCGACGGCGCATCCCCACGCCTCTCCGACTCCGCAAGGGGGTCACGGCTACCTCCCCCACGTCCCTCGATGCACGACGCCCCCCGCAGGCGCCCCCGATCCACACCATCGATTCAAAACGTTCACCTCCGCACCCACCGATCCACGCTGCGCGCAACATCGCACTCCCCCCAACTCCGACCCCACCGATCCACGCTGCGCGCAACATCGATCCACTCCCCCCAACTCCGACCCCACCGATCGCCCCACGCGGGATTCACCCTTCCGCGCGAATCTCGATCCCAGGGATCTTCTCCTCGTAGAAGGCGATGCGATCCTCGAGCGCCGCGTGCTCCTCGTAGGGGTCCTCGTAGCTCCACACGGCGTCGGACAGCTTCTCGCCCCCCACCGTCAGGTCGAAATAGCTCGCGGTGCCCTTGAAGGGGCACTGGGACGTCGTCCCCGTGCGCTCCAACGCCTCGAGCCGCACGTCCCTCCGCGGAAAGTAGTCGCGCGGTGGATGCCCCTCCTCCTTCACGCGGATGACGTCCCGGGAGTCGGCGACCACCTGCCCGCCGATCTCCACGCGCACCCTCCCGTCCACGTGCTCTTCCCGAACCGCATGATCGGGCCACTTCTGATGCCCCGGTGACTTGCCCATGTTTCCCTCCAGGTTCCCCTCGTCCCTCCGGCGGGCGCCCGCGCCGCAGGCCCCACGCGACCGGTCCTACGCGACCGGTCCTACGCGACAGCACTCGAGTCCCGCGCGCGCTCGGATCGCCCCGCCAGATCCTTCTCTCCTCATAACTTTCCTGCCCCATTGGACCCTGTCGTTCAAGGTCGCCGATCGAGCCCCTTCCGGATGACCAACAACAAGGTTCTCGGAACACGTACCCTAGGAGTGTTCATGAGCTTCTCGATCCGATCTCGGCACCTGAGCCTACCCGCCCTCGCCCTTGGCTTCGCCTTCGCTTGCAGCAGCACGCCCCAGGACGGCCCGGACGGCGGAGGAGGGGGCAGCACCGCCAGCGGGGGCGCGGCGACGGGCGGGTCCTCGGAGGATCCCGGGGCGACGGGAGGGAGCCCCATCGGGGGCGCGGGCGCGCCGTCGGGGGGCGACTCGAACGGGGGCGGCGAGCTGCCTCGAGGGGACGGCTTCCACCGCATGGAGAAGCTCGATCGCGGGCTCGTGGCGGTGGTCGTCGACGGCGGCGTGTACGTCGGCTTCCGCATGCACGGCTACGAGTACGACCCGGAGAACCCCGGGCGAGTCGCCTACGCCGTCTATCGGGACGGCGCCCAAGTCACGACGCTGGAGAGCAGCACCAACTACCTCGACGCGGACGGCAGCGCCGACTCCCGCTACACGGTGCGGCTCGTGCTCGACGGCGTCGAGCGGGACGAGTCCGAGGAGGTCACCCCCTGGACGCAGGAGTATTTGCGCATCCCCATCGAGCCGCCGGGCGCCAACTACCAGGCCAACGATGGGAGCGCCGGGGACGTGGACGGCGACGGTCAGTACGAGCTCTTCCTCAAGTGGGAGCCCAACAACGCCAAGGACAACTCCCAGAGCGGGCACACGGACGACGTCTACATCGACGCCCTGAAGCTCGACGGGACCCGCCTCTGGCGCATCAACCTCGGCCGGAACATCCGCGCCGGCGCCCACTACACCCAGTTCATCGTGTACGACTTCGACGGCGACGGGAAGGCGGAGCTGGCGATGAAGACCGCCCCGGGCACCCGGGACGGCACGGGGGCCTTCCTCAGCAAGGGTCCCGCCGCCACCGCCAACCACGACGCCGACTATCGAAACGACGGCGGCTACATCCTCACGGGGCCCGAGTACCTGACCGTGTTCAGCGGCGAGACGGGCGAGGAGCTGGCCACCACCACCTTCGAGGTCGGGCGCGAGAACGTCTCCGGCTGGGGCAACGACGAAGGCTACGGCAACCGGGTCGATCGCTTCCTGGCCACCGCCGCCCACCTGGACGACACGGGCCTGGGCAGCATCGTGATGGCGCGCGGCTACTATGGCCGCTCCACCCTGACCGCCTGGAACTTCCGCGACGGCGAGCTGACCCAGCTCTGGAAGTTCGACAGCAACCAGACCCCGACGGACGCCTCCGGCAATCGCTTCACCGGGCAGGGCGCCCACAGCCTGAGCGTGGCGAACGTCGACGACGATCCCCAACAGGAGATCATCTACGGGGCCATGACCATCGACCACGACGGCAAGGGGCTGTGCTCCACGAACTACGGGCACGGCGACGCCCTGCACGTCACGGACCTCATCCCGTCGCGGCCCGGCATCGAGGCCTTCATGCCCCACGAGAACACCGCGTCCCCCGACTGGACGCTGTGGGATCCGGGCACCTGTGAGATCATTCACAAGAGCCCGAACGACGGCACGGACACGGGGCGCGGCGTCGCCGCCGACATCGATCCCGACAACCCCGGCGCGGAGATGTGGGCGTCCGGCGGCGTCCCGTTCCTGAGCGCCACCACGGCCCAGACCCTCGGCAGCAAGCCGTCGCAGATCAACTTCGTGATCTGGTGGGACGGCGACGAGTCCCGGGAGCTCGAGGACGGCACCACGATCACGAAGTACGGCGGGGGCTCCCTGCTGACCTGCGGCCAGTGCGCCTCGAACAACGGCACCAAGTCGACCCCGACCCTCTCCGCGGATCTGTTCGGCGACTGGCGCGAAGAGATCGTCTGGCGCGAGTCGAACAACGCGGCGCTGCGGGTCTACACCACGACCCACCTCACCCAGCGCCGCATCTACACCCTGATGCACGATCCCCAGTACCGCGCGGCGATCTCCTGGCAGAACGTCGCCTACAACCAGCCGCCCCACCCGAGCTTCCACATCGGCGCGGGCATGGCCGATCCGCCAGCGCCCGACATCCACGTCCGCTGAGTCGACGATCCGCCGGGACCCACCGACGGCCCGCCGGGGCGCCCGTCGACGGCCCACCGACGGGGCCCACCGACGGGGCCCACCGCCGCCCCGCGGGCCGTCACCCCCGCCGCGTCGCGGGTCGTCTGCCGAGGCCGTGTCCCGGCAGGAAGCGCGGGCGCCAGGCGCGCATGATCGCCTTCTCCAGCTCGGCGACGGAGAACACCACGCCGCCCGCTGCGACGACCCGCGCCCACTCCGCGCCGCTCAGGGACGTCGAATCGAAGACCGCCTGCAGCGCCGGCAGAGTGGTGTATGCGAGCTGCAGCAGGGCGCAGCCGGCGATCGCGACCAGCACGTAGGGGTTCCCCAGGAGCCCTTCCCGCGAGAGCGCCGTGCGCGTGATGTGCCGGCTGTTGAGCAGATAGAACATCTCCGCCAGCACGATCGTGCTCACCGCGATGGTCCGCGCCTGCTCCAGGCTCGCCCCCCGCGCGCGCTCCCAGGAGAACAAGCCGAGGGTGACCGCCGCGATCAGCACGGACACCATCGTCAGGCGCCAAATGAAGAACCCCGACAGCAGCGGCTCCCGGGGATCTCGGGGCGGCCGGCGCATCACGTCTTCTTCGGGCGCCTCGAAGGCCAGAGCGAGGCCGAGGGTGCTCACCGTGGCCATGTTGACCCAGAGCACCTGCGCCGGCGTGAGCGGCAGCACCCAGCCGAACAGGAGCGCCGCCACGACGACCAGGGCCTCGCCACCGTTCGTGGGCAACATGAACAGGATGAACTTGCGGATGTTGTCGTAGATCCCCCGGCCCTCGCGGACGGCGTTGCCGATGGTCGCGAAGTTGTCGTCCGCGAGCACCATGGCCGCCGCCTCCTTGGCGGCCTCGTTCCCCTTGAGGCCCATGGCCACCCCGACGTCCGCCCGCTTGAGCGCCGGCGCGTCGTTCACGCCGTCCCCGGTCATGGCGACCACGTGCCCCTCCGCTTGCAGCACCTCGACCAGCCGCAGCTTGTGTTCGGGGCTGGTGCGCGCGAACACGTCCACCTCGGTCGCGCGGCGACGCAGCTCCGCGTCGTCCATGGCCTCGATGTCGGGGCCCGTGAGCGCGGGGCGGCCCACGCCGATGCCCATGCGCGCGCCGATGGCCCGCGCCGTGTCCACGTGATCCCCGGTGATCATCTTCACGCGCACGCCCGCCTCCGTGCAGTCGGCGACGGCCTGGATGGCCTCCTCCCGGGGTGGATCGATGATCCCCAAGGACCCCAGGAGCGTGAAGCCACCCCGCAGGTGGGAGAAGCGCACCTCCCGCTGGGCGGCGTCCACCGGCTTGCGCGCGATGGCGAGGACGCGCAGCCCCTCCGCCGCGGCGGCGTTCGCCCGCTCGCACCAGAGCTGGGCGTCGAGGGGCTCGCCGTCGCCCTGCCACTCGCACATGTCGAGGAGCCGCTCCGGGGAGCCCTTCACGTAGATCACGCCGCGCCCCTCGTGATCGTGGTGCAGGGTCGCCATGAGGCGGTGCTGCGACTCGAAGGGGATCACGTCGGTGCGGGGCAGCGCGGCGCGCTCGGCGGCGGGGTCGAGGCCGAGCTTGACGGCCAGGGTGAGCAGCGCCCCCTCCGTGGGGTCGCCGTCCACCTGCCACGTCTCCTCCCGGTGGTGCAGCGCCGCGTCGTTGCACAGCACCAAAGCGCGGCCCAGCTCGACGAGCACCGGGTGCTCCTCGGGAGCGACCACCTCCCCCGCGAGGTGCACGGCGCCCTCCGGCACGTACCCGACGCCGCTGATCTCGAAGGTGTGATCCACCGTGGCGACGCGCTGCACGGTCATCTCGTTGCGCGTCAGGGTGCCGGTCTTGTCCGAGCAGATCACCGTGACCGAGCCCAGGGCCTCCACCGCGGGCAGCTGGCGGATGATGGCGTTGCGCCGGGCCATCCGCTGCACCCCCATGGCGAGGGTGATCGTCATGATCGCGGGGAGGCCCTCCGGGATCGCCGAGGCGGCCAGGGCCACCGCCATGAGGAACATCTCGCTCGGGGTCTCCCCGCGCCACAGCACCCCGAGGACGAAGGCGAAGGTGCAGAGGAGCAGGATCGCGGTGGCCAGCCAACGCCCGAAGGTGTCGATCTGGCGGAGCAGCGGCGTGGTGACCGAGCGCACCTCCCCCAGCAGCGAGCCGATGCGGCCGAGCTCCGTGTCCGCCCCCGTCGCGACCACCACCCCCGTGGCGAGCCCCGAAGAGATGAGCGTCCCCGAGTAGAGCAGGGAGCGCCGGTCCCCGAGGGCCGTGTCCGGCGGCACCGGGGCCAGCGCCTTCTCCACGACCTCCGACTCGCCCGTCAGGATCGCCTCGTTCACGCGCAGGGCCTTCTCGCTCACCAGGCGCAAATCGGCGGGCACCTTGTCCCCCGAGGCGAGCGCCACCAGATCCCCCGGCACCAGCTCCTCGGCGGGGACGTCCCTGCGCTCGCCGTCCCGGATGACCGTGGCGCGCAGGGACAACATGCGCCCGATGGCGTCGAGGGCCCGCTCCGCCTTCCCCTCCTGCACGAAGCCGATCGCGGCGTTGATGACCACGGCCGCGAGCAGGACGGCGGTGTCGACGAGGTGCCCGAGGGCGAGGGTGATCGCCGCCGCGGCCAACATCACGTAGATGAGGACGTTGTGGAACTGGTGGGCGAGGCGTAGCCAGGCCGGGCGCCGGGGCGGCGCAGGGAGGCGGTTGGGGCCGAAGCGCGCCAGCCGATCCGCGGCGACGGCCGCAGGGAGCCCCCGGCGGCCATGGGTCTCGAGCCGCTCGATCGCCTCCTGGATGGTCAGGCCGTGCCAGGCGAGCGCGGGGCGTTCGACGGCCGAGGTGTCCTTCATGGTGCGGGGTCCCTCCCCCGAGGGACGGGAACCGGTGACAAAAGCCCTGGTGGTGGGCTGCTCTTACGATATGCCCCCGGCGTCTTGCGCTCCAGGTGGGTCCCGCTATCGTCGCGCCGCGATGTTCGAGCCCGCATTCATCACCCTCGCGAAGATCGTCGCCACGCTGGTGGTCCCCATGAGCGTCATCCCGCTCCTCTTCATGTTCGCGAAGGGTGGGGATACGTCCGAGCCGACGGACATCTTCGACACGGACTAGTCGAGCGCTCCGCGCCGCCCCTCACGAGCCCGCATTGAGCCCGCACCGTGACGCACGGGAGCGGGCTGCATGCGTTGGGCCGACATGCGTCAGCGGCTCAACGACTCCCGAGCCACCCGCGTGCGCACCGTGCTGCCGCCCCGGGACAACGCGAGGACCACGTCCGAGCCCGCGGGGCCTCCCAGGCGCTGGCGCGCGTCCGCCATCCCGTCGACGGCGTGGCCGTCCACCTCCAGGAGCACGTCCCCCGCCTGGAGGCCCGCGCGCTCCGCTTCGCTCCCCTCGGCGACGTGCACCAGGACGACGACGGGACCGCGCCGCCCATCGCGCTCCCCCAAGGTCACGGCGATGCCCCCGCGCCAGTCGTGGCCGTCCTCCGCCGGCGGCTCCGTGAGCCGGATCACCAGGTCGCGGTGCTCGTCCCCCGCGCCGAGCACCACCGTGGCGCTCCCGCGCCCCACGCCGGGCGCCTGAGCGCTCACGGTGCGCCGCCCCGCCTCCACCCCCTCCAGCACGAACTCCCCCGCGCCGTCCGTGACCACCACCCCCTGGGGCAGGGCGCCCTGGGGCAAATAGGCGGGGACCACCCCCACGGCCACCCGCGCGCCGGGCACCGCCTCTCCGGCGGCGTCGAGCACCCGCCCGCGGACGACCGCCGCCTCGACGAGATCGATCGTGGGCACCTCGAAGGGGCGGTCCCGCTCCCGACGGGTCACGGTCACCTCGAGGGACCCGCGGCCCAGCTCCGGGTGCTCGACGGACACCGTGAAGGCGCCCGGCGGGACGTCGCCCAGCCGGTATTCGCCGTTCAGGTCGGCGCGGGCCTCCCGGCGCACCCCTTCGCCGCGGAACACCACCCGCGCTCCCGGAGCCGGCTGGCGCCCGCGCACCGCGGTCACACGCCCGGTCACCGCCGTGGCTCGCCGCAGGCCGAGGCGTCCCTCCTCGGGGAGCTCGGGCCACACCACGTCCAGGCGCGCGAACCCCGGGCTCTCCACCGACACGCGCGCCTGGACGCCCGCGGCGGCGCTCAGCTCCACGGACCCGTCCGCTGCCGAGAAGCGCGTCTCCCGCAGGGGCACCTCCGGATCGAGGGAGAGCACCGTGACCTGGGCCACGGGCACGGGCTCTTCCCGTTCGTCGAGCACCACGAAGCGCACGTCCTTGCGCGGCGCCGGCAGCACCAGCTCCAGCTGCTCCCGCGGGTCGTCCCCGAGGGTCACGGCGCGCCGCAGCGCCACCCGCAGCGGGTCGTCCACCCCGAACACGGAGACCACCAGGTCCTTCGGCGCGACGGCCACCGCGAAGGTGCCATCGGGGCGCGTGAGCAGGGTGCGATCGAAGGCGCCACGGCTCGCCTGCAGCCGCACTCGCGCCAGGGCCACGGGGAACCCGTCCGCGTCCACCAGCCGCCCCTCGATCCGGCGCCCCGCGCGGAGCACCACCTCCACCTCCGCCTCGCCCCCCGCGGCGAGCCGCACCGGATCGCTCACGCTGTCCACGAACTCCGGGTGACGCGCCAGCACCCGCAGCTCCCCCGGGCTCACCCCGCCCGCGCGAAAGCGACCCCGCCCGTCCGTCGTCCAGCGGCTCTGGAGCACGTCGGCGAGCACGCTCACCCCCGGGACCGCCGCGCCCACCAGCGGGATCGGCGGCACCGGGCCGGGCATCACCCCGAGCTCCCCCGCGGGGACGAGGGGCGCGGGCCCGGCGAGGACCTGATCGAAATGGGCCTTGCGCACGGCGCCGCTCTCGGGCGTGAGCGCGACGGGCATCCCGTACACGTCCGTCCCGATGACCTCGAGGGAAACGCCCTCGACGGGGAAGCCGCGCTCGTCGACGACGCGCCCCACGAGGGTGCCGCCGCGCACCAGCTCCACCCGGAGGGGCTCACTGGCGCCGATCGGATCGACCCCGACCCACAGAGATCGCGGTACGAAGCCGTCGGCGCGCACGGAGAGGTGCGCCTGGTGCCAGCGCAGGGGCCCGAGGCGCGCCCGCCCGCCGTCGTTGGTCCGCGCCGCGACGGGGAACGCCGCCACGCCCGCCTCCGCGAGCACCAGATCCGCGGCGGGGACGGGTCGCCCCTCGCCGTCCACCACCTCCACCGCGAGGAAGCGCCCCTCTCGGAGGACGATCTCCACCGTGTGGACCCCCCGCTCGTGCACCCCGTGCCGGAGATCCATGCCCCGCAGGGTGTCGGAGATGCGCGAGTCGGCGCGCGCGAAGACGTCGTAGGTACCGGCGGCCAGCCCCGTGATCACCACCTCCCCGGAGGGGTTCGTGTCGACCCGGCGAGTCGGCCACAGCTGGGGCCCGCTGAGCTGGACCTCCGCGCCGCCCACGGGCGCGCCGGCCGTGTCCCGCACGACCACGCGCAGCCCCAACGCCCGGCGCAGCTGCACCTCGAGCTCGGGGGCGCTCGTCGTCGCCTCGAAGGGTTCGTAGCCCCGGGCGACGACGCGCACCGCCCGGGAGCCGCCCCGGAGCCCCTCGAGGGCGACCCGCCCCTCTCCATCCGTCGTCCCCGCGACGGGCAGCTGGTCTCCCGCCGTGACGAGCACCGCCGCGCCCTCCACGGGCTCCTCCCCGTCGCGCACCCGGATCACCAGGGGCGTGGTCGCCGCAGCGACGGTCAAGCGCAGGTCGCGCTCCCCCTGGAGCACCACGGGCTGCGCGAGGCGCGCTCTGCCGGGCGCTCGAACGAGGACCCAGTACTCTCCCGCCGGGACGCGGGCCAGGGCGACGCCGTCCACTCCCGTCGTCAGATCGGCGACGTACTCGTAGTTCCCCGCCTGCGCGCGGAAGAACCGCACGCTCGCCCCGCCGACGGGCTCCTCCTCGGTCTCGCCCAGCACCCGCACGGGGATCGACAGCAGGGGCATCCCCTGCGCCGGCGCGGGCGCAGAGGGCTCCGGTCGAGGCCCGTCCCCGAACCCGAGGGCGACGAGGACACAGGCGAGCCCTGCCAGAGCCCAGAGCCAGCCGGGCAGCCGCCCCCCCGCTCCGCCCCGGCCGCCGTTCCTGCCAGGGGGAGTGCTGTCAGGGTGAGGGGAGGGCCCGTCCATCACGACCGGCCAACCCTAGCAGTAACCCCGCCCGCGACCTCAGGGACTTCCGTGGAGGCTCCCGTCGCCGGCGGGGCCGCGCAGGCGCGCGCGACCAGCCCGCCGCCCCGGGAGAGCCACGCCCGAGGAGCGCGGCGCGCGGAGAGCAGCACGGAGCCCCGGGTGCTATTCTCCTGGCTCGTGCGCTCACTTCGCCTGGCCTGCTTGGGGTTGGCTCTGGGGCTCCTACAAGGGGTCGCGGGCTGCGGAGACGACCCTCGCCCTCCGCCCTTCTCCCCCGGCGGGGGATCCAGCGGCGGCAGCCCCGCCCAGGGCACCGGAGGACGGCTCCCGGTGGACGAGTGTGAGCGCCCCCCGGATCCCGGCGACACCAGCCTGTGCGGCAACGAGGTCGTCCCCGTCCTGCAGCAGAAGCCGAACCTCTATTTCGTGCTCGACGTGTCCGGGAGCATGTCCCTGCCCATGGATGGCGGCGCGACCACGCGGCTGGAGGTGGCCAAGACGGCCCTCAAGAATCTGCTCCTGGAGATGGGGCATCGGATCAACTACGGGGTCGCCGTGTTCCCCGGGCCAGGGCCGGATCCTTCCGGGGACGGCTCCTGTGGCCGGGGTGAGGAGCTCTTCGAGACCCAGGAGGGGGATCCCATCCGCTGCGCGGGCGACCGACGACTCGGTCCGGTGCTCACGTCGCTCGTGCGCGTGATGAACCCCATCGTGCCCGCGGGCGGGACCCCGCTCGCCGCGACCCTGAACGGGGCGCTCCCCCGGCTCTCGACGCTCGAGGGGACCAGCGCAGTGGTGCTGATCACCGACGGAGCGCCCAACTGCGGCCTGACCCCCTGCGAGGCGGAGGAGTGCATGCTCAGCGTCGAGGGCTACAGCTACATGGGGGCCAGGTGCGACGCGGACCTCAACTGCTGCGACCCCGACGTCATCGGCGCGCCGCTGGCGGCCCTCAACTGCGTCGATCGGAGCGCCAGCCTCGCGGCGGTCGAGAAGCTCGCCGCGGCGGGCATCAAGACGTACGTGGTCGGCATTCCGGGGACGGAGTTCTACGTCGACCTGTTGGACCAGCTCGCAGAGGCGGGAGGCACCGCCCAGGAGGGTTCGCGGAAGTACTTCGCCATCAGCGACTCCAACGCCCTGCAGGACGCGCTCCAGGCCATCGGCAACGACGTCGCGGTGACCTGCGACATCGCGCTGCAGTCCGACGACTTCTCACCGCACCTGACCAACGTGTACTTCGACTCCAGCCTCGTGCCCTTCGATGAAACGGACGGCTGGACGTCCACCGACCAGACGATCCACCTGCATGGAACCTACTGCGACGATCTGCTCGCAGGCGGCGTCGTCAACGTGCAGGTCGTGTCCGGCTGCCCGACGGTGGTGCGCTGACGTCCCGGTCGCCGCTGACGCAGCGCTTCCTCGGCGCGCGCCCCATCACGTCGCCGCGGGATCCCGGCGCCGGCCCCCACCTCGCTTGCCTCGCCCGGGGTGGGCCATTAGCATCCGCGGCCGTGATTGAAGATCAGGAGATCGACGAGCTGAGGCGTCAGATCGACGCGATTGATCTCCAGCTGCTCACGCTCCTCGCCAAGCGCCACGAGGTGGTCCTCGCCGTGGGTGAGCGCAAGCGCCTGCAGAACCTCCCGGTCTACGATCCCAAGCGCGAAGCGGCCCAGCTCGAGCGGCTCGGAGCGCTGGCGCCGCCCCCGGTGGACGGCGAGACCATCCGCGCCGTGTTCTCCGCCATCATGCAAGAGTCGCGGCGCCTGCAAGAGCAGCACATCCGCCGCGCGAGCGAGCGTCCTCCAGAGCCCTGAGCGCTCGCCGCACGAAGC
>JAAZAA010000372.1 GCA_012514535.1 Myxococcales bacterium
AAATGGCGTTCCAGCTATCCTCGGAGAAGATGAGCCGTCTATGCTCGCTACGGGCTGGGGTGATCGTGGGTGCCGTCGCCGGGGTGGTGCTGGCGTGCGGCGGGCACGTCTCCCGAGGCCACTCCCTCTATGCGGAGGGTTACTACGTCGAAGCGGCGGAGGTGTTCGAGCGGAGCGAAGCCCGCCTGTCGAGCTGGCCGCCGCGGGAGCGCGCTGCCTACGGCCTGTATCGCGGCATGACGTTGCTCGAGCTCGGTGATCTCCAGGGAGCCGCGCGCTGGCTCGCCTACGCGCGCTGGGTCGCCGACGAGAACCCCGGCGCCCTCGACGGCGGGAGGATGCAGCTGCTCGCCCAGAGCCAGCAGAACCTGAATCGACAGCTCGGGCGCCTTCCCCAAGAGGCTCCCGCGCTGATCGCCACCGCACAGCCGCCGAGCCCCCTGCCGGAAACGAGCCAGGGCGCCAAGAACCCGCCCGAAGTCCGCAAGGGCTTCGCCCACTGAGCGGCCACCGCTGCGAACGCGCCTCCGGTACGCCGACGGGGTCCGCAGCCGCCGCGTCACCGATCGAAAAACCGCGCCGCCCTGACGGACGGCGCGGTTCGGTGCGTGAGCTCAGCGCGAGGTCTCAGGTCGCGTCGCCGCGCGCGTAGATGGACGCGACGTAGTTGAGCACGTCCGTGGCGCTGACCTCGTTGTAGCCGAAGTAGCGGATGAGGCGCGCCTTGATGATGTCGATCTTCTCCTGGGTTTCCTTGTCGACGACGGCGCTGACCAGGGTCTTCAGCTTGATGCTGTCCTTCTGATCCTCGAACAGCTTGAGCTCGAGGGCGCGGCGCAGCCGGTCGTTCGTCTGCCAGTCGAACTTCTTGCCCTCCACCGCCTTGGCGCCGATGAAGTTCATGATCTCCCGACGGAAGTCGTCCCGACGGTTGTCCGGGATCTCGATCTTCTCCTCGATCGACCGCATCAGGCGCTCATCGGGCTCCTCGTCCTGCCCGGTGTACTTGTTCTTGACCTTCTCCTTGAGGGTGTAGGCCTTGATGTTGTCGATGTAGTTCGCGGCGAGCTTGGCGATGGCGTCCTCGTCGGCGCTGATGGCCCGCTGCACCTCGTTCTTGACGATCTCCTCGTACTCCTGCTTCACGACGCCGATCAGGTCGCGGTAGCGCTTGCGCTGATCCTCGCTCGTGATGAGCGAGTGGCTCCGCAGGCCCTTCTCGAGCTCGTTGAGCACCATGAAGGGGTTGATGGTCCCCTCCCCCTGATCGCTCACGAGAGCGTTCGAGATCTTGTCCTGCACGTAGCGGGGGCTGATGCCGTCCATGCCCTCGCGCTTGGCCTCCTTGCGGAGCTCCTTGACGGTGTCCTGCGTGTAGCCGGGGAGCACCTTGCCGTCGTACAGGCGCAGCTTCTGGATCAGCTGAAGGTTGTGCTTCTTCGGCTCCTCGAGCCGCGTCAGCACCGCCCACATCGCCGCCACCTCCAGGGTGTGCGGCGCCACGTGCCGTCCGCGCACCTTGTCCTGGTTGAAATCCTTCTCGTAGATGCGCTTCTCGTCGCTCAGGCGCGTGATGTAGGGGATGTCGATCTTGATGGTGCGGTCACGCAGCGCCTCCATGAACTCGTTGTTGAGCAGGCGCTTGTACTCGGCCTCATTGGTGTGACCGATGATGACCTCGTCGATGTCGGTCTGCGCGAACTTCTTGGGCTTGATGCGGTGCTCCTGCGACGCGCCGAGCAGGTCGTAGAGGAACGCCACGTCGAGCTTCAACACCTCGACGAACTCGACGATACCCCGGTTGGCGATGTTGAATTCACCGTCGAAGTTGAAGGCCCGCGGGTCCGAGTCGGAGCCGTACTCCGCGATCTTGCGGTAGTTGATGTCGCCCGTGAGCTCGGTCGAGTCCTGGTTCTTCTCGTCCTTGGGCTGGAACGTGCCGATACCGACGCGGTCCTTCTCGCTCAGGATCATGCGGCGCACCTGGATGTGCCGGTCCATGACCTTGGCCCAGTCGCCCTGGTAGCGCTGCATCAGCTCCTTGAAGATGAAGCGGCTGGCGGGATCGAGCTCACCCTCGACGCGCACCCGGAACTTCTCGTTGCTGAGGCCCAGCTCCTCGATCGCCTTCTCCCGCCACTCAAGGGGGATGAGGCGGAGGGGCTCTTCGTGCATCGGGGAGTCGAAGACGTCCACGTCCTGCCCAGCGAGCCCGGTCTCGCGCAGGTTCACCCAACGGAACGTGTAGAGCGCGCCCTCCGGAGTGGTCGAGTAATGCTCGAGCCCCTTCTTCAGGAGGCGCGCGATCGTCGACTTGCTGGAGCCGACCGGGCCGTGCAGGAGGATGACGCGCTTCTCCGGGCCGTAGCCCTGCGCCGCCGCCTTGAGCACGTTCATCAGGCGCATCAACGGGATGTCGAGGCCGTAGATCGCGTCGTAGCCGCGCCCGAGGGGATCCCGGAAGAAGTTGTAGCGCACCAACTTCTTCTTGTTGTCGATGTACTCCTCGGTCCCGTGGGACAGGACCATGTCATAGACGCGCTGGAAGGCGTTCCTCGTGACCTGAGGCTGCTCACGGACGACGCGCAGGTAATCCTCGAAGCTGCCCTCCCAGGACAGGTTCCGATACCGATCGTAGTCCTGCATCGCCGCGATCGCGGCCACCATGCTTCCGCCGTCCATCCGTCTTGCGCCAACCTTGTCGAGATCGTCCATCGGTCGTCCAGAGTTCGTCAGCCCCCAGCATACCACAGCACCCCGTGATACATTCCGGGGGCCGTCACGAAAGCGTCATCGATTCGCCATCGCTCGATCACCGGGGGGCGGTAGGGGGCTCTCCGTGAGTTGTGGGCCGGAACAGGGGCGCGCGCCAGCCCAGCCCCACGAACGCGCTTCACGAAGCATGGCGCCGGGACGTGTCGATCTCTCGGGCCAGGTGGGGGCGGCGCGCGCCCCGAGGCTCGAGGCGTCGGTGGGCCGGGCGAAGAGAGCCACGACGGATCCTGGCCAGCGCACTTCCATGGGGTCTCGTGTCATGATCGAGGGAAGACCTCCGGGGGCGCGACGCCCGCCTCGCCTGGGACGGCCGTAGGTGCCCCGGCGTCGCTTCCGGACGGTTGCTCTGCACATGACTGACTCCGACTCCTCCGCGCTGCTCCGCATCAACGTCCCCGCGGAGGTTCCCGTAACCGCCGCGTCGAACCGCTGGGACGATCCCCAGCTCTACATCAACCGCGAGCTCAGCTGGCTCGAGTTCAACGCCCGGGTCCTCGCCGAAGCGGCCAACCCCGCGGTGCCCCTCTACGAGCGGCTCAAGTTCCTCGCCATCTATTCGTCGAACCTGGACGAGTTCTTCATGGTCCGGGTGGCGGGCCTCCAGGCGCAGGTGCTGAGCCAGATCCACGAGGTCCCCCCCGACGGGCTGACCGTGGAGCAGCAGCTCGACGCCATCAGCGAGCGCGCCCACGAGCTGACGGCCCTGCAGTATCGGATCTGGGCCGAGCAGATCCGGCCGGGGCTCCGCGCGGCGGGGGTGGCCCTCGTCTCCCCCGACGAGCTCGACGAGGCGGCCCTGGTCACCCTCGATCAGCACTTCGAGCGCGACATCTTCCCGGTGCTGACGCCGATCGCCATCGATCCGGCCCACCCGTTCCCGCACCTTCGCAACAAGGCCATCAACGTGGCCTTCATGTTTCATCAGGAGAACCCGTCGGAGCCGGGTTTCGGGCTGGTGCAGGTGCCGTCGAGCCTGCCGCGGTTGTTGCGCGTGCCGCTCGAGGGCGCGCGGCACGCCTTCGTCACTTTGGAAGACATGATCTTCCGTCACGTGGGGCGCCTGTTCCCCTACATGCCCGTCTCGGGTCAGTACGCCTTCCGGGTCACGCGCAACTTCGACATCGAGCTCGACGAAGACGAGGCGGAGGATCTGCTCCAGTCGATCCAGGCGGAGCTGCGGCGCCGCGAGCGCGGTCACGCCGTGCGGCTGGAGGTGAGCGGCGCGGGCCCCGAGGAGTCGATCGAGTGGCTCTGCAGCGAGCTCGAGCTGGACCCCGAGCGCGACGTGTACTCCGTGGATGGTCCCCTGGTGCTCGACGCCATGACGCGCCTCACGGCGAAGGATCCCCGAGCCGATTTGCGCGACGAACCCTTCAGCCCCCAGTACGTCCTCCCGCTGCGGGACACCCCGGACATCTTCAAGACCATCCGCGAGGGGGACGTGCTGCTGCACCACCCCTACGAGTCCTTCGAGGCGGTCATCGATTTCCTGTCGAAGGCGGCGGAGGACCCGAACGTGCTCGCGATCAAACAAACCCTCTATCGCACCGGGGGTGAGTCCCCCCTCGTGCGGGCGCTCCAGCGCGCCGCCGAGCTCGGCAAGCAGGTGACCGCGGTCGTCGAGCTGAAGGCCCGCTTCGACGAGGCGAGCAACATCCAGTGGGCGCGCACCCTGGAGCGCTCCGGGGTCAACGTGATGTACGGCCTCTTGGGGTTCAAGACCCACGCGAAGGTGTTGCTCGTGGTCCGCAAGGAGCCCGGCGGATTACGCCGCTACGTGCACCTCGCCACGGGGAATTACAATCAACAGACCGCCCGCCTCTACGAGGACCTCTCCCTGTTCACGGCTCGCGAAGACTTCGGCGAGGACGCCACCGCCCTGTTCAACCTGTTGACCGGGTACTCGGCGCCGGGGCGCTGGAACCAGCTCATCGTGGCGCCTCTCGGGCTCCACGAGGCCGTGCTCGGGCTCATCTACCGGGAGGCGGAGCACGCCCGCGCGGGACGACCTGCGCGCATCGTCGCCAAGATGAACTCCTTGGTGGACGCCGACGTGATCACGGCGTTGTACCGCGCCGCCAGCGACGGGGTGCAGATCGACCTGCTGGTGCGCGGGATCTGCTGCCTGCGCCCCGGAATTCCGGGGGTGAGCGACCGCATCCGCGTGCACGCGGTGATCGATCGGTTCTTGGAGCACGCGCGGATCTTCCATTTCGTCAACGGGGGACAGGACGAGGTGTACTGCGCCAGCGCCGACTGGATGCCGCGCAACTTCCGCCGGCGCGTGGAGGTGATGTTCCCCATCGTCGATCGACAGCTGAAGCAGCGGGTCATCACGGAGATCCTCGGGACGATGCGCGCGGACAACGTGAAGGGCTGGCTCCTCGGAGAGGACGGTCGCTACACCCGCGTCCGCCCGGGCCCCGACGAGAGCCCGCTGCGCAGTCAGGCCCGCTTCATCGAGCTGGCCCGTGAGCGCGTGCGGGAGACGGATCGCACCTTGCCGCTCCAGAGCCGGACCTTGGTCCCTGCGCCCATCCCCCAGAACACCCTCGAGCGCCTGCGGCGCTCCCACCGCCGTCGCAAGAAGCGCAAACACTCGGACTGAGGGACCGCCGCGGTGCGGGCGAGGGCCGACGTCCGGAGCTCGTCGGAAACGCCGATGGAAACCGTGCGGAGCCGCGCCTCGAGCGGCACGCCCCCAGAGCCGCGCGGGGAAACCGGCGGCGCCGCGCTTGGACGCGCGAGGCGCTGCGCCGTCGCGCTCAGGGGGCCGTGGGGAGCAGATCGATGACCGAAGAGGGCGCCCCGGTGTGCACCGCACCTCCGCCCACCCAGTAGGTGTAGCGGCCCTCCGCCACCCCATCGAGCAACACGTCGACGCGGATCGGCGTGCCCGCCTCCGTCGCGAAGCGGACCCCCTCCAGAGCGGCCGTCGTCTCGCTGACGAAGCGGAGCGCCGAATAGGGCTTCCCGGCGGAGTCGCGCAGGGGCTCCAGCCACACCTCCGGGCCCTCGCCTTCCGTCTGCACCGCGGTGATGGCGCTGCTGCTCGAGACGATGACGTCCCACTGGCAGCCGAGCTCCGACTCGAGGGTGTCGCAGGTGACGTACACCCGCCAGTGGCCTCCGGAGGCGTACTCGACGAACAGCCCCACACCTCGCCCAGGCTCGATGTCCGCGAGGGTGGCGTCCGTGTCGATCACGGCGGCCGGCACCTCCTGCTGCGTGGTGCCCGTCGCCGTGTCGCGCGCCCCGGAGCACGCCGCGAGGGCGACCAGCGGGATCAGCCACGACGCCTGGGGGAGGGGCGAGGACATGGGCATCATCATGCACGGAAACCGACCTGGGCTGCAGCCCCCAGGCATGGATCCCCGGCCTGGCTACCTGCTCCGGCCTCCGCGGGAGGGCGCGGGAGCGGAGCGCGACGCACCCCCGCGAGGCAAGGCGCTCGGCGCGGGGCGGACGGCAGGCGCCGGACGAACGACCGGGACCGAGCGGGTGGGCGGGCGGACCGCGGGAGCCGGAGCAGGGCGCTGGACGGGAGCCGTACGGGGCGCCGGCGGGGGCCGTGTTCCCGGGGACGGGCGGATCGCCGGAGCCGTCGGAGCTCGCGCCGTCGGGATGCGCTGAGGTGGGGTACGGTAGGTCGGCGTGCGGGCCCGATCCGCCCCCGTGTGCGGGGTGGCGCGGGGGAGCGGGCGCAGGGTCGGAGTCGGAGTGCGCCGCTCCGCCCCGGGCGCCGTGGTGCCAGCGAGCGCCCGCGGGGCCTTCCAGCGCTCCGCGGGCATGCTCCCGCGTGGCACGTACGCCTGACGGGGAGTGGGGCTCCTGGGAGGTCCGACCCGCGGCCGAGACGGCGCGTGCTCACGGGTGTGGCGTCGCGCGGTCATGGCGCGGTGGTGATCGCGCACCAGGTGCCGATACATCCAGCGATCGAAGACGTAGGGGCTCGGGCAGAACACCCAGCCGTACGTCACCGGGTGTCTGTAGTGATACGCGACTCCGCCGAACCAGACGAAGGCCGGGGGAGCCGGCGCCCAGCCGACGAACGTCGTCGAGCGAGCGCCGTTCGGGACCCGCCACACCACCCAGGCGGGCGCGTAGCGTGTCCCCGGGATCCACGCCCAACCGTAAGCGGGCACGCGCACCCAGCGGCCGTAGTGGAAGACGACCTTGCCGTAGGGGAGATCGCTGAGCCAGACCCACTGCCCCGTCTCGTCGATGCCCCAGCGCCCGTGGCTCACGTACGGCGAGAACTCGGCGCCGACGATCGCGCGATCCGGGATCCAGACGGCGCCGTAGCGCGGATCTTCGGTCCACGCGCCGTAGGGGGCGAGCTCCTCGCGGAAGCGGGCGATCGTCTCCGCGTCCGTCTCGGTCCCTCGGTCTTCGACGTAGACGGGCGGCAGCCCTGCAGGGCTGGCAGCGTCTCCGCCGGCGGGCACACCATCGGCGGGCGCGCCGGCGGTTCCTGCGCCCGCCGCTCCGTCCGCCGCCGACACACCCGAGGCCGTCCAATCGTCTGAGTTGGGCGGCCCCGGGGGGGAGGAAGATTGCGATGACGCGGCGAGTGGCTTCTCCGACCCTGATGAGGGTACTCGTTCACTCGGGATGTCGCGCCGCGTGCCCGTGGAGCTTGCGTGGTTGTCACCTCCTCCGCTCGGCTCTCGACGGACGTCGTGCGGCACGTTTGCCGCTGATGCGAACGCCCAAGTGAGGACGAAAAGCCCGCTCTTTCGAGCGGCCCTCAGGCGCCTCGACCGCGCCATCACTACAAACATGACCCGAGTCCTCTCTTGGGCAACGGCTCTCGGCCGATAAATCGAAGAAATTTCGCGATGTCGCAGCGTAGCAACGTCGAGCCAGCGCGCCACCGCCAGCGCGCCACCGCCAGCGCGCCACGCTCAACGTGCCCCGACCCCACACCGCGCGCCCGACCACCCGGGCGGCCCTGCCGGCTCGCGATGACGCCTTCCCTTGCCCCCCACGCGCGACGCGCGGACGATGGCGCGCCCATGCTCGACTTCGATGCAGCGCGAGAACGAATCTTGGCGGCGGCCCGCCCCGTGAGCGGGGAGCGCGTCCCCCTGTGGTCGGCGGTGGGCCGGGTGCTGGCGGAAGACGTGCACGCCGCCGGGGACTGGCCTCCCTTCGACTACAGCGCGATGGATGGCTACGCATTGCGCGCCGCGGACGTCACGGGCGCGGGCCCCTGGGAGCTGCCCGTCTCCGCGCACCAACGCACGGGGCAGGAGAGCGCGCCCCTCGAGCCGGGCACGGCCGCGCGCATCTTCACGGGCGCCGCGTTGCCGAAGGGAGCCGACTGCGTCGTGATGCAGGAGGTCGTGGAGCGGGAGGGAGACCGCGTGCGACTCGCCAGCGCGCCGCGAGCGGGAGACAACGTGCGCCGACGCGGAGAAGATCTGGAGGCGGGCGCCCTCGCCCTGCGCCGGGGCACGCGTCTCTCCCCCTACGACCTCGGGTTGCTGGCCTCTCTGGATCGGGTGGAGGTCCTGGTCGCCCGGCGCCCGCAGGTGACCCTCCTGTGCACGGGCGACGAGCTCCGCCCGCCGGGAGGGGGTCCGCCCCACACCATCGCCGACAGCAACGGCGTCGCCGTGAGCGCCCTCGCCGCCCAGGCAGGGGGCATCCCTCGCCGCGCGCCCCTCACCCGGGACGAGATCGCTCCCACTCGAGACGCGATCGCCGAAGCGGCTGGGACGACGGACCTCCTGATCACCATCGGTGGCGTCAGCGTCGGGGAACACGACGTGGTGCGCCCCGCCCTCGAGGAGCTCGGCGCCACCGTGGATTTCTGGAAGGTGCGCATGAAGCCGGGCAAACCTCTGCTCCTCGCGCGCCTCGGGGACACGACGGTCCTGGGGCTGCCGGGCAACCCCGCCTCGGCGCTGGTCACCTTCACCCTGTTCGGCCTGCCCCTCCTGCGCCACATGCAGGGCGATCGCCGCTCCCTCCCTCCTCTCCGTCGCGCGGAGCTCACGGCGCCCCTCCGCCAAAAGACCGGGCGCCGCGGCTTCTATCGCGCAGCCCTCGACGGAGATCGGGTGACGCCCCTGTCGAACCAGGCCTCCGGCGCGGTCACCGCCATGGCTTGGGCGAACTGCCTCGTCGTCGTGCCCGAGGACGTGAGCGAGCTCTCCGCGGGATCCCTCGTGGAGGTGCTCTCCTTCGCGGACTGCTGAGCGCGCGGCGACGCCCCACCGCGACGCCCCACCGCGGCGACCCACCGCGGCGACCCACCGCGACGACCCACCGCGGGCTCAGCCGTGGTCGTCGTGGGCGTGCTCGTGGCCGGATGCCGGAGCGTGGTCGTGACCGGCGCAGCGGGCGTCTTGCCAACCGACCCAGTAGGGGCCGTCGGGGCCGTGCTCTCGCTTCCAGATCGGCACGTCCGCCTTGATGCGATCGATCAACGCGCGACAGGCGCGGAAGGCCTCCCCGCGGTGCTCCGAGGCCGCCACGCAAATGACGGCGACATCGCCCACGCGCAGCTCCCCGACGCGATGCAGCGCCGCGAGCCGGACGCCGGGGATCTCCGCGGCGATGCCGTCCACGATCTTGCGCATCTGCCGCTCCGCCATCGACTCGTAGGCGTGATACTCGAGCAGCGTCACGGCTCGACCGTCGTTGTGGTTCCGGACCGTGCCCAGGAACACCGCGACGCCGCCCACGTGATCGGCGCCCACCGCCGCGATGGCTTCCCCGAGGTCCAGGGGCGTGTCGCGCACCGCGACCAGGGCCGTCATGGGTTCCCTCCCTCGGTCCCCGTCGACGCCCCGCTTCGTGGCTCGTCGTCAACGCCCCCAGCGAGCTGGATGTGACCGGAGCGCCCCCCCGATTTCTCGAGGAGCCGGGTCGGCCCGATGCTCATGCCGCGATCGACGGACTTGAGCATGTCGTAAATCGTCAGGGCGGCCGTCGACGCCGCCACGAGGGCCTCCATCTCCACCCCGGTCCGATCGATGACCTCCACCTCGGCGAGCACGCGGATGCGGCGCTCCTCCTTGCGCGGCTCGAAGCTCACCTGAGCGTGGGTGAGGCTCAGGGGGTGGCACAGGGGGATGAGGTCGGCGGTGCGCTTCGCCCCCTGGATGCCCGCCAGACGCGCGGTCGCCAGCACGTCTCCCTTGGGCGAGTCGACCCCTTCCAGCCGCGCATAGGCGGTCTCGGACATGGTCACCCAGCTCTCGGCGACGGCGCGGCGCAGAGTCGGCGCCTTGCCGGAGACGCTCACCATGCGCACGCCGCCCGTCGGCGCCACATGGGTCGAGCTCCCGCTCTTCCCGACGATCTCCCGATACGCCAAGGTGAGGCGCTCGGGGTTGCCTCGAGAGGCCACCTTCACGAGGACATAACGGTCCAGCGGGGAGAGCAGGGCCCACAAGGACACGGGCAGCGGGCGATCGGAGCCCAGGGCCGCGAGGAGCTCTTCCGGGACGCTGTCCGGGCTCGGGTCTTCCCGCGCCGGGATCGGCGTGACCGGCGGATCGGCGGCGGCGCACAGGGCGGCCAGCTCGTCCCGATCGAAGTCGACCTCGCTGCCGAGGGTGGTGATACGCTCCCGGGCGGCCAGCTCGAGGCGCTGCCAGGCCACCAGGGACATCTTCCAGCCCCCGCGATCGAGGGCGCGGCGCGCCGCCAGAGGCAGCAGCTCCAGGGCCGGACTCACACCGTCGAAGGTGTACAGCTTCACGGGGCGAGGCTAGTCAGGAACGGGGCGTGCGCCAAGCGGCTCCGCCACCCTGCCCCCCGCCCGGTCACGGCCTCCGAGTCACTCGGCGCAGGTCCCGATGACGGTGAGCCCTCGAGCCGACAGCTCGTCCAGGAGCGGCTGCTGCGTGCTGCAGGGCAGCGGGTTCTGGATGATCCACAGCTCGCCCCCGCGGCCGTACTCCGGGTTGTCCACGAGGGGCTGCAGGGTCGTGATGGAATTGTTGGAGATGCGGAGATCCGTCAGCTGCGCCAGGCCCGCGATCGCCTCGAGGGAGGTGAGCGCGTTGCCGACGACGTCGAGGCGGTGCAGGGCGACCAGGTCCTCGAGGCCTGCCAGGGTCGTCAGAGCGTTGCCCCGCAGGCTCAGGCGACGCAGCTCCGTGGCCTCCGCCAACCCGGCGACGCTACTCAGCCCGTTGTCGTCCAGGGAGAGCACGCGAAGCCGCGGCAGGGCCGCCAGAGGGGTCAGGTCGACCAGGGCGTTCCCGGAGAGCTGCACCGTGTGCAGGCCGGGCAAGCTCGCCAGCGGAGCGACGCTGGACAGCGCGTTGTCGTTGGCCTCGAGCACCTCCAGCCGACCCAGCCCGGCGAGGGCGGAGAGGTCCGTCAGCCCATGCCCTCCCAGATGGAGGCGCCGCAACCCCACGAGATCCTCGAGGGCCTGCAGATCCGCATTGGTGAGCTTCGCCGTCTCTCCGCAGCCCGACGGGTGGTCCAGATAGAGCTCCTCGAGGCCAGAGAGGTTCGCCAGGGCGCTCAGGTCACCCAGGGGGTTGCACCCGAGATCGAGCACCCGCAGGGAGTGGAGGTTCGCGAGGGGCGTGAGATCGGTGACGTCGTTGTCGCCGACCCACAGCTCACGCAGCGTCGTCCAACACTCGAGCCCCGCGAGGCTCCCGATGGTGGGGCCGCCAGCGCGGTCGTCCTCCGGGAGGAAGAGGGTCGTGAAGCCCCCGAGATCCGCGGGCGTGATGTCGCCCGTCTCCTTGCCGATGAGCAGGCGCACGGTCGTGTCGAGGAGCGCGTCGGCGAACACGATCGTGTCGCACTGAGCCTCGCAGTCGGGTCCCACGTGAGCGAGGGGGCACTCACACTTGTAGCCGCCCGGGGTGTTGACACAGTCGCCCGCGGCGCAGGGGTCGGAGGCGCACGCGTCCGTCGCCTTGCAGAAGAAGCCGTCACCGTGCTGACCCGCCGGGCACGCGCACTCGTAGCCGCCCGCCAGGTTCGTGCACTGGGCGCCCGGGGCGCAGGCATGGAGGGCCGCGGAGGCGCACTCGTTCACGTCCGAGCAGCTCTGGCCGTTGCCCACGTGGCCCGGGCGGCACTCACAGACGTGCCCCCCCGGGTGATTGTCGCAGACCGCGTCGGGATGGCAGGCGTCCGCGCTGGCGCACTCGTTCACGTCCCGGCAGTCGTTGCCCGCGAAGCCCGGCTTGCACCGACACACCGCCGCGCCGCCCTCCTCGTAGCAAGCGAAGTTCTGCCCGAAGGCGGCGCAGCTGTCGCTCTCGCACTCGGTGCCCACGACCTCGCCCCCGCCGCCCGTCCCGGCTCCGCCCGCGCCCCCGAGGCCCACCCCGGCGCCCGAGCCGCCGCCTCCGTCCTTGCCTCCCGAGCCCCCACCGGAGGAGGTCCCTCCCGCAGAGCCCAGAGGCCCCGGCGAATCGTCGCCGGAGCACGCCACGACGAGGGCGCACCCACCGAGGAGGACACCAACGGCTCCGGTGAGCCGCACGAAGGAACGCAAAGCAAGGCGATTCATGGACGCTCCGTTGTACCGCTGCCCCAGGCGCCCCCGCAAACGGACGCGCCCGACCCCGTGGGGGTCACTTTGGGGGATCACTCGTCGTGGACGCAGCTGTAGGTGACCTTCCAGTCATGCAGGGTGGCGAGGTCGGCTCCGCTCGACTCGACCTCGATCCGGAGCTCCAGGAACGCAGGCTGGTTGCGCCGTTGGGGACCGGGATCCCACAGCGCCTGGGTGACGTCGACGGGGCACCCCGGGAGCTCACTGGTCAGGGGGCAACTCTGCGTGTCGGTGGGGGTCGACGCCGCGACGCCCAGAGGCATCCACGAAGCCGCGGCGAGCCCCTCCTCGGTGGTCGCGGTGCGCCCGCTCCACGTGACGCGCGAGCCGCCGGGCGTCGTCGCTTCCCAAGCCAGCAGTCCCCACAGCGCCGAGGAGGCGTAGGGGCAGGTGGCCTCGTAGATCTCCGTCACCACGATCGGGTCCCCCCCGCAGGTCGTGTTCGGATAAAGCGACCAGTTGTCGAGCCCGCTGCACTCGGGCACTGCCCCGTTGCCGTTGACGAGGATCGTCAGCTCTTCGTCGAGCAGGGCCGGATCGCAGGGCTGCTCCACGCAGGTCCCCGCCGGGATCGGCGCCGTGACCGTGCAGGTGCCCACCGCCCAGGCAGGATCCGGGCTGGTCGTCGCGAACTGCTGCCCGCTCCGCGGATAGAACGTGAGCACGGCGCCGGCAGGAGCGTCGACGGTCCCATGATTGCAGACCGGGATCTCCGCGCCGCAGGGCATGCCCACCGCGAGATCCGGGGCGGCGCAGGAGGGATCCGTGAAGCCCGCCGCGTTGGCGACGCACTCACCCGTGTCGCCCACGGTGGGATCGGGGGTCTCCACCGGGCACGTGGACATGACCGCGCGGCAGGCGTCGCCGGTGGTCCCGCTGGCGTCCAGCACGCTGTCCGGGCGCAGGCGCCCCATGGCCCCCCGCAGCTGCCCGTAGAGTCGCGCGCCGTTCCCGAGGTAGACGCCGCCGCCGGGCGCGGAGAACACGCCGCCGAGGGACGCCTGGTTCTCGATGCAGATCGCGTTCGCGTCACAGTTCCAGGGGTTCGTGTCAGTAGACGCGGAGTAGACTTGCAAGCGCAGGGGATCCGCTCCGCCGCTCAGGCCGAGGATCTGGGTCTGCTGCTCGAAGCGCACCGAGCCGCACACGTTGATCTCGACCGTACCCGTCGCGGGGAGCTGCAGGCGCGTGTCGGCGGCGAGGCGGAGCGAGCGGAGGTTGTACGTGCCGGCCTGCAAGGTGAGGGTGATGTTGCTGCCCCAGTTGTTCACCTGGACGTCGCCGTAGGTGCCCGGCGCCAACGTGGCGTGGTTTGTGAAGGTCTGATTCGCGCCGCCCGTCGGGCACGTCAGCGTCTTCGTGGGCAGGGCGTGGTTCAGCGGGCTGGATCCTACGGGGGGAGCCCCCACGCTGCCGCCCGCGTTGTTCCAGGTCCCCGCGACCTGCACCCCACCGCTCACGTCGCTGTTGCTCAGGATGAAGGACCCCAGCGCGTGAACGTCACCATCGACCTGCGATCGCTTGAACCCCTCCGCGTTGATCGAGCTCTCGGCGGTCCCCAGGCGCACGTTCCCGCGGATGGTGGTGCCGTAGGCGTCCAGGCCGTTCGAGTCGTTGCCCACCATGAGCGCGTAGTCGCAGGCGAAGAACTCCGGCGGCGGCGGCGCTCCCCCACACAGGGTGTGCGCGCTCGCCACGCAGGCGGCGTCCCAGGCCGTCGTGCAGCAGTACTCCCGCCCCGGCGTCGAGCAGACCGTGGTGGCGCAGTCGCTGCAGCCCGCCGTCAGCGGCCCCCCCACGTCGCACACCGGGTGTGTGCAGCCCGTCACGGAGCCGCACCAGGCGTCACACACGGTCTTCACCTTCGCCACGCAGCTCGCGCTCCACTCCTCCGTGCAGCACGAGGGATCCTCGGCGCAGATGCGCGCCACGCAGGGATCGCAGCCCGCGTCGAGGGCCTCACCGAGGAGGCACTTGGAGTGATCGCACGCAGGATCCGTGGCGACGTCGGTGCAGCGGGTGTTCACCTGGCAGTCGAGCCCCGAACGGCAGGGTTCGTTCAGAACCGGCGGAAACTCTGGGATGTCGAGGGTGGGACAGCTCGGGGGCTCTTCGCCGATGCCCGCGTCACGACACGCCTCGCCCACGAGGTTCGTCGCGTCGATGTGCACGCCGGGCTGCAGCTGCAGCGCGTGGGCATAGACGAGCCCCTCGACCGTGCCGATATTATTGCCGCTGTAGATGTGCACCTTGCAGTAGGGCGCGATGAGGACGCCGGAGGCGATCGCTCCGGGACCCAACTTCACCTCCTCCGACCCGCTGCAGACCTTCGCCGTGTACCACTGCACGGCGAACGGGTCGGGGCGCGGCCCGGGGGTGTACGTCGAACCGTCGTAGTTCCAGGTGTAGGTCTGGGTCCCGTTGTCGAAGTGGAGGTTCGCGCAGGTGTCGATGTTCACGGTGCCCGTGGGCGGCACCAACACCTTCGGAGTGTTCCCGCCCAGGTAGAGCGTGTTGAACGTGTACACCCCGGGCTGCGCGAAGATCAGGGTCCCGTCCGCGTTGAAGTTCACGTGCGCGTAGTCGCCGGGGCCACTCAAGATGACCTGAGCGGTGTTGCTCGCGATGTTGATGCGCCGCGTCTCTCCGGGATGAAACGTCTGCACCCCGCCGACGTCGACCATCGTCGCGCTCGGAGTGATGCAGCTGACCGAGCGCGTCGGGATCTCCGGGAACTCCACGCTGGAGTCGTCCGTCATGCCGCAGCGACCGATGCTCTCGTCCCCGATCACCGGGTTGTTCTGGCAAGTGATCTTGCCGTTGGCGGAGACGGTCCCCTTGACGTCCGTCGCGTCCAGGAAGACCCCGCCCCCCGAGACGACCTCATCGACCGTCACGCGCCCCAGGTCGACCGCTCTGTCTCCCACGCCTCCCGCGTCCGCGGCGCCGACGGGTCCACCCACCATGATCCCCTGGTTCCCTCCGCCCGTCAGGGTCGTCGTGGAGAACAGGGTGTAGTCACAGACGCTCACCGGAGGTGGCTGCGGGGTGCTCTCACACTCCGTGCGCACCAGCTCCGCGCAAGCCTCCGTCCAGGCGGTCGTACAGCAGCTCGCGTCCACCGCGCACACGGTGGCGACGCAGGGGTGGCAGCTCGGATTCAAGGCCGTGCCCACGTCGCACAGCTGGTGTTCGCAGGGCGCGGTCCCCGGGGGGCTCTCCCAGTCGGGGATCTCGCCCCCGGTCCCGGGCGGGGCGGAGATGTCCTCCGGATCCTCGTGGAACACCTGACACCCCGGATCGCAGGGGTTGTCGACGCACTCGACGGGCTCACTCAAGGCCAGCGTGCGGAGCCCTCCCGGGGGACCGTGGTGGCGCGGGTCCACCTGGGTGGTGAGCCCGCCCACGCAGGGCCCCCACACACCATCGACACACTGCTGCGTCCCTTGCCAGCACGACAGCAAGCCGTTCCCCTGCTCGAGGGTCGCGGAGCAACGATACTCGGCGCCCGCCTCGCAGGGGCCGGCCTTGTAGTTGCGGGAGGACGGCCCTTCACCGCCCCGGTAGGGCGGGAGGTCCCCGTCGGAGGAGCACCCGAGGGTCAGCGCTCCCAGCACGAGCAGCGCGCCGAGCAGGATGGCTCGGACGAACTTTTTTTCGGGCCCCGCAAGGTTTTCGTAGGGGGCGCGCCGCGCACGCCGGAGGGGTCGGGAGGGAGCCGAGCCAGGAGGAAGAGGAAAAGAAGCCACGGTGGCGGTTACTTTCGGGGACGCGGCAGCTCCGGCGCGAAGCACCAGGGCACGCGCGGTCACCGACCCAAGGGGTCAAAGCAACCTTCATGCTAACACGGGGCGACCCCACCGCTGGCATCACCGCGCCCGCTCGATGACGGTCCACTCCTCCTCCTCGGGAGGCGTCTCACAGGGCCCCCATCGGCCTGCCACACACACGCGCACCCCTTCCCAGCAGGTAGGCACCCCGTTGGCCAGCTGGTGCTGCACGAGGCACTCCCGCGCCTCTCCCTCCACGCACACGACGCTCCCCACGAACGCCCCGGCGGCGGCCCCCGCGGTTCCCCCTTCGCCACCCGCCGCGCCCCACGCGCCCCGGCGGCCGTCGAGGTCCCCCTCGGGGGGGACCCAAGGCCCCGCGCGCTCCGTCCCCGCTCCCCCCGAACAGGCGAGCACCAGGAGCGGGAGGAGCGCGAGGGGTTTCACTCGAGGACGGAGCGGACGCCTCGGCCCGCCCCTCGAAGGAAAATCCCGACTCGAGTCGAGGAGCCGCCGGACGCGCGCCGCGCGGCCCGCGGGACGTTTTGTCGCGGGCCGCACCTTGAGTAGCGTCGGGACGCATGCCGAGCGCTTCGTATCCCCCGCGGGCCGTCGAGGTGCGGGTCGCCGAGGTCCTCACGGCGGATGAGGCGCGGGATCCCGACCGTTGGCTCGCGGCGCTGGCATGGCTCGTCGTGGGGCTGTCGCTGCTGCAGATCTTGCTCTTCGGCTTCGGCCGAGAGCACGCGGCGCACGCCCTCGTGGGCGAAGCGATCCTGCGGGGGGACATGCCCTACCGCGACGTCTGGGATCCGAGCGCCCCGGGCATCTTTCTGCTCCACGCCGCGGTGCAGGCGCTGCTCGGCAAGAGCATGCTCGCCCTGCGGCTCGTCGAGGTGCTGGGCCTCCTGGGGCTGGTGTTCGGCTGCCGCTCCCTGGGCGCCAGCGTCTTCGGCTCGCCCACGGCGGGGTTGGTCGGCGGCGCCTTGGCGGCGCTCGTCCACGCGCAGCTCGAGTTCGTGCACACGGGTCAGCCGGAGAGCTTCGCTGGCTTCTTCACGGTGGGCGCCCTCGCCGTCACGCTGCGCTTCGATCGCAGCGTGCACAGGCAGGCCGTGCTGCTGGGCTCGTTGCTCGGGGGGGTGCTCTCGTTCAAGCCCAGCCTCGCCGCGATCGGCGTCGTGTGTGTCGCTCACCTGGTGCGCCGCCTCCAGATCACCCGCGGCGCGGCGGCGGCGGTGGCGCCCGCTCTCCTCACGGCGCTGAGCGCCTTCGTCCCCGCGCTCGTGTGCTTCCTGTGGTTCCACCGCCGGGGCGCCTCCGCCGAGCTGTGGTGGACGCTCACGGAGCTGGCCACGACGCGCGCCGAGGTGGCCGCCGCTGGCCGCTCCGCACCCGCGCTCTTCTACACGGCGAGCGCAGAGGCCCTGGTCGGCGCCTCCTCCCTGATCGCCGTCGGCCTCCTGGCGGCCTTGTTGCAGCGCCCTGGCGCCGCGCGGGAACGGGAAGCGCTGTTCCTCGTGTTCGGAGCGCTGTCGCTCCAGCTGGCGACGATCGCCCTCGAGGCCACCTTCACGCCCCACCACTTCGGGGCGACGCTCCCGCTGCTCGCCTTCGTCGCCGGTCTCGGCTGGTACAAGCTCTGGCGCCGCTTGTTGCCCAGCGGTCCGTCGGGGCTGCTCGCCCTCGCGGCGTTCACCCTCGTCGTCGGATCCATGCGCGAGCCCACCCGCGACCTCGCCGACGGGTTTTGGCGGCGCAGCGCCGTGCGGCTCGGTTATCTGCTCCGCGCCGGCACCGCGACGACCCGCGAGGCCCTCGACGCCCGCCTGTCGAGGCACGGTGACTACGATCTCGCCGCCGTCCGTCGCCTCGCAGAGCACCTGAGCCACGAGCTCTCCCCCGGCGACACCCTCCACGTCACCTTCGACGAGCCGTTGCTCTACTGGCTCAGCTCCGCGCGTCCCGCGACGCCCTTCGTCCGCGGCGCCCCTCCGCCCTTCCCCGACTCCCCGACGCCGCCCCCGTTCCCTCCCGAGCTCCGGCGCCTGCCCACGCCCCTCGAGCGCCTCCGCCCCCAGTACGTGCTGCAGCGGGCCTCGGCGTCGCCCGCCCCCCCCCACGACGAAGCGACGCGCCCCCGCGCCCCCTCCGCCCACGACGGCGCGCTCCCCGCGCTCCACGCCGACCCATCGCCCGCGCCTCCCCCGGAGCCCGGCACGGAGGCTCCAACGGAGGGCTCCCCGGGCGACGCCGCCGCCCGCGCGCAGGAGGCGACCGCAGCGACCGACGCCCACGCCGCTGACGCCGCGAACCACGACGGCGCGGCTCACGGCGCGCCGAACCACGACCCCGCGAGCCACGACGCGCACCCGGCGGCCCACGCCTCCCTGGACGCGCGCTGGTTCGGGGCGCACTACGACGCCACGACCACGATGGAGGGCGTCACCCTCTACGAGCTGCGCGCCAAGCCCCGGTCGCTGCCCGCGCCCCCTTGACCTCAGGCTCCCATGGAGTATTCAGAAGGCGACTTGCGCCCCTAGCTCAGCTGGATAGAGCGTCGGACTTCGAATCCGCAGGTCGGAGGTTCGAATCCTCCGGGGCGCGC
>JAAZAA010000373.1 GCA_012514535.1 Myxococcales bacterium
GCGCACACGTGCGACGTGTACATCCTCATCGAAGAGCTGCAACAAGGCCAGGCGGGTGTGGTCCACGCTCCACAGCTTTCTGCCCGAGCCATCTGGCGGAAGCAACCACGCGTCCATCGGAAGGAGTTTCATGCCTGCTCAACCGCGCTCGCCGACCATGGATTCCAGGCTTTCGGTGCGGCCCCTCGCGCCGATGCCGAATTTCCCACGCAGATCGATCGCTTACGCGTCGAACTTCATGTGAAAAATGAGGGGATCTTTCAGCCCAGGCCCCCTTGCCCAGGGCGAGCGCATCTTACGCGAGGTGTCGCCAACGTGCTCCCCCCGCGCACCCCGGAGACGACGTCGGGTCCTTCGCCGATGCCTCTCGACGACCACCCCGCCCGGGGTGGTGCAATGGTCCAGCGACAGCGAACGGCTGCGACAAAAGGTCCTGTCCGGTGCATCCTCCTTCCCGTGTCGATGGCTCGGTCCCTACGACGTGCTTGGAGAATCGCGGCGCCCCTGATGGTGCTCGGCAGCCTCTCGTGTCCAGCCGCCGCTCGCAGCAACGGCATCACCGCCTACGGCTGCAGCGGTTGTCATGGTGAGGGCGACGCGCAGGTCACGCTCACCCCGGATCGCACCCTCGTGCCCGGCGAGGAGGCGATCTTCACCGTGCGCATCACCGGGAACGACGTGCGATCGGGCGGCGTCTTCATCCCCGAGCCTCGCTCCGGCACCTTGCGCGCGATCAGCGGCGAAGGGCTCGTGCAGATCTCTTCGGGGCTCACCCATTCGCGCCCCAAGGCGGCCTCTGGAGGCGCGGTGACGTTCCGCTTCGGCTGGCGTCCTCCCGACACACCCGATGGGGACACCCTCGAAGCCTACGCCCTCGCCGCCAACGCCAACGGCAACGCCGGGGGAGACGCGCCCGCGGGGATCGCCGAGGACTTCGTCTTCGGCTGCGAGCCCCAGACCTTCTATCGCGACTCGGACGGAGATGGTCATGGTTGGGACACCGACACCGTGCTGCGGTGCGCTGGTCCCCCTCCCGAGGGCTTCGCTGCCGTCGGCGGCGATTGCGACGACTATCGCGCAGAGGTCCACCCCGGCGCGGTCGAGACGTGCAACAAGCGTGACGACAACTGCAACGGCGAAATCGACGAGGACTCCGTGCCGGTAGAGCTCTGGCCCGACAACGACGGCGACGGCTATTACGCCAGGCGCGAAGGAGAGCCCATCCTCGGTTGCATCCCGACCCCCGGCTATGCCGCGGAGCCCGGGGACTGCAACGACGACGATCCTGCCGTCCACCCGGGTGCGGAGGAGATCTGCAACTACATCGACGACAACTGCGACGGGCGCGTCGACGAGCGTGTGCGACCGCGCTGCGGCGTCGGCTTCTGTCTACGTGAGAGCTACTCGTGCCACCCCGAGGACTGCTATCCCGGAGAGCCTTCGGAGGAGCGTTGCAGCGGCCTGGACGTGAACTGCAACGGAGTCGTCGACGAGGGAGACCTCTGCGACGCGGGCGAGACCTGCATCTCCGGCGAGTGCCTGCTCACGGCCGCCCTCGACCCCCAAGCGCCCTCCGGCGGTGAAGGCGCCTCGCCCGCCACCGACACACCGCCGAGCGGCGCGGGCTGCAACGTGTCGACCTCGGGCTCGACGATCCCTCTGTTCGTGCTGCTGTCGCTGGGCCCCCTCGCCCGGCTGCGGCGGATGCGCCGGTAGGCACTCGGCAACTCAGGACATCGGTCGTCGCCGGGGGACATCTCCGAGGGGCGGCCGGAGCGGCGC
The DNA here is from genome assembly GCA_012514535.1 of Myxococcales bacterium. Classification (GTDB taxonomy): domain Bacteria; phylum Myxococcota_A; class Polyangia; order Polyangiales; family Polyangiaceae; genus NIC37A-2. The sequence goes on from JAAZAA010000373.1 coordinate 1,783, forward strand.
AGGGGAGGTTCAGGGGAGGTTCTCCCCTCGTCGGCGGTAAGTGTCCCGTCCCCGCGGCGGGCGGCGACGTCCTCGCGACGACGGGCGACGGCTGGGAGTCTCTGGAGACGAGAAACGCCATCGAAGAGGCCCCTCGGAGCGCGCTCGACCCGGCGCCGGAGCCCCGTTACACTGCCCCCTCCCCGAGTTTTCACGCGATGGAACGTACTGTCGATGTCATGCTCCGAAGCGAGCGCTTCGTCACCGACCAGGTGCTCGGCTTCCAGGAGCGTCAACGCTGTAACCGGCCCGCGGAGCTGATCACCCGGGTGCTGTTGGCGGAGCCCGTGCCCATCGACGAGCTCGTCGGCACCCGCGCTCACCTCAGCTGCAACACCACCGGTGACGTCCCGCGGGACTTCTACGGCATCATCGAGTCCGCCGAGATCGAGGCGAACCCCCAAGAGCACGGCGTCTCCGTGCGCCCCACCTACCGGCTGCGCATCGTCTCCCAGCTCGCCCTGCTCGCCC
>JAAZAA010000374.1 GCA_012514535.1 Myxococcales bacterium
ATCGCGTACATCGGCGCGCTGCCCCCCGTCGACAACGCCGTGCCGCCATCGACGCTGGGGCCCATCGGGAAGCTCCTCGTCGCGACAGGAAAGTTTCCGCTCTCCGTCTACCTCATCGAGGTGCACGACGCGCCCCACGCCGCCGAGCCGCCGGCCACCGCCGTGTCCCTCGAGTTCGGCAGACACCTCGCCCAGGTGTGCACCGGCTGTCATCGGCCGAACTTCGAAGGCGGCCCCATCGTCCAAGGCCCGCCCGATTGGGCGCCCGCGACGAAGCTGACGCCCCACGACGAGGGCCTCGCGGGCTACGACTACGGGACGTTCACGCGGGCGATGCGTGAGGGGGTGCGGCCCGACGGAGAGCGCGTCCGCCCTCCGATGGACATCGCGATCGCCTACACCGCGAAGATGACGGAGACGGAGCTCGAAGCCCTCTGGCTCTATCTCAAGTCCCTGCCGTCCCTCCCGCAAGGGAGCTGACGAGACGGGGCTCCGGGACGAGGGAAACCGGCTCGTTTGCTGCGCTGCCTCACGGTCGGGGCCTCCATGGGCTTCACTCGACCCCCGATGTTCGGTGTAGGCTCCCGCCATGGTCATCGTTCACCAGCCCCTGGCCGCCGCGGAGCTGAAGCGCGCCCGGCAGGATCCGCGCCATGTCTTGAGGTGGGCGGTCAAGCCCCAGGGCAACGCGACCCAGGGCGAAGGCGAGCTTTCGGGCGCGCAGTTCGAGTGGTTCATACGAGCGCTCTCGGTCGCCCAAAGGCTCTTGTTCGAGTCGCCGGGCTTCGCCCCGCTCGCGCGGCGCGCGGACGAGTTGAACGAAGAGTACGATTGCGGGGACGACGGCTCGCCCGTCCTGGATTCGTTCTTCTTGCCCCACGTCTTGGCGGACCGCACGCAGGGCTTCGCGAGCGAGAGCCCCCTCTCCGTCTGCGCGTTCGTGCTGCGGCACCTCGGCGCGCCCACGGAGCTCGTGTCCCACGCCGAGGCTCTCTCGGAGTCGCGGCTCCACGTGGTGTGGTGCGAGGCCGCCGGTGATCTCGTAGGCGAGCCCAGGACAGCTCGGCTGCGCTGCCCAGTGACAGGGCGGCAGTGGCAGGTCGAGGTCGCGGACCCGTGGTTTCGCGTCGGTCTCGGCTATCTGGTGCGCATCATCGAGTTGCCTGGTCGAGACGTCGTCCTGACGACGCCGTATGCTCTGCTGACCTCGGAGGCTGAGTGGCGTGAATATTTCGCGCGCCAGCTGAGCGTGCCCGAGCAGGAGTCTGCTGGCGGCAAGGGAGCGGCCCCTAAGGGGAAGCGCAAGAAACCCAAGCGCGCTCCCGCGGGCGCGGCCAACTCTCCAGCGCAGCGGCTCTACCGGCACATGAAGCGGGGGCCCTGGCCCGATCACTGGATCGACTTCGTCAATGAGGCGTTCGCGGGAAGTGTCAACGGCTGTCCGGCCCTGGGAGGGGTCCCCGACCTGCCGGAGACGATCCCGGGAGATCCCGAGTTCGACGAGCGGCAGGAGCAGCGTTGGCTGGAGCTCCTGGACGATGACGATGACGATGACGCGGGCGACGCTATGGGAGCTCGCGCCGCGGACATCCCGCTCGCGCTGCGGATTCGGCTCGCCTGCGCGGTGACCGTGAGGGAGCCGCCGGCCCCTGACGACCCGCCGCTGGTCCGACTGCGTCGGCTGTTGATCGAGCAAGTGTTCGCGGACAAGCTCCATGAAGAGGTCGCCGAAGACTGCGAGCGCGTCTGCAAAGCGCTCGGCGCCGACACACTCTCGCTGGAGCACCCCGGTGGGTACCAGCTCCTCGCCGCCTATGCTTTCTTCGGGCTGACCGGCAGGCGCCGCAAGTCCGCCCTCGAGCGCCTGCTCGACTCGGGGCGCCTCGACGAGGAGGAGCGGGCGCTGGCGGAGGAGCACCGGTGCGCCCGGTTCTCGCTCTTCGAGATCGTGACCGTCGCTCCCGACGAGGGGCTCGAGGTCTACGACCTCCTGCAGGAAAAGAAGCTCTGGATCCGAGAGCGACTGTTCACCCACCAGGCCTCTGTCGGCATGGTCCTGGCGGGGTGGCTCCTCGATGGCCAAGAACCGCTCACGTTCGAAG
>JAAZAA010000065.1 GCA_012514535.1 Myxococcales bacterium
ACCGCGATCCCGTCGTGCTCGCGCACGGTGCTCGCGACGAGCTGGGTGCCGTAGATTTCCCCTTCGTCGCCTCCTCGGGCGATGATCTCGTCCATCACCTTCTGGAGCTCGCTGCGATATCCCGGGCCGGGGATGGCGAGGCGCAGGCTCCCGGTGGTCGGGTGCCGGGGCGCGGTCCCCATCAGGAACGGCGCGTCGGCGGCGAGACGCGCCTCGCCCGTCGAGCAGAGGACGCGGGGACCGCTGGGCGCCGCGCCATCCCAGAGCTCGCAGACCTGGAACGCCTTGAACGCGGAGGACGGGATCTGCCAGCGTCGCGCGTCGAGGGGGACGAGCTCGAGCTCGGAGCTTTGCTGCAGAACGTCCCGATGCGCGGTGAACGCGATCGTCCACGCCTTGGGGGCTTTCTGTTGCGGGAGGAGGAAGTCGACGGGCGCGTTCAGATCCACGAGGCGGGCCAGCTCGGCGCCCACGAGGATCTCGAGGGCGGCGTGGGGCGCCGTCAGGGCGTCGCCGACGTCGTCGGGAAAGAAGCCGAAGGCCGCGAGCACGGGGAGGTCTTGCCCGGGGGAGACCATGCGGGCCCAGAGGACGACGTCTGCGGGAGCGTCGACCACGGGGTAGGTCACCGTCTCGCCGGGGCTCTCCGTAGCCAGAGGGGCGGTGTCCGCCGGTGCGCCAGAGCGCGCGCACCCGAAGGTGCCACAGCAGAGCGTCAGCACCGAAAGCCCGAACGACCAGCCGCGCATCTCTTCAGAAGTACCTCCCCCGCCCGCGGGAATCCATGGAAATCGCGAGCGCTGCCCGAGCGCGCGGCGTGGGACCGTCGGAGGGAGCCTTCCGGTGGAGTCGCTCGAGTGCGGGGAGCCGTCGTCCGGGGGCGTGGGTTGGGTTGCGAGGGGCGAGTTGGGTGGGGCCGTGGGTCGGGAGGTGTGGGGGGTAAAGGAGGAGCGCGGTGGTGGCGTGGAAGGGGACGTGGGGGAGCGGAACGGCAAAATGGCACCCGGGAGAGCCGGGCTCGGGACGGCGACGCTGGCGAGGGTGGCCCTGGTGCGAGGGGCGCGCGCGGCGCTCTTCCTCCTGGCTCTGAGCGGGTGGGGGTGTGGGGGAGCGGACGACGCGGGGGAGGGGGCAGGGGGCAGCGACGAGTACTGCGCCGGGACGACGGAGTGGAGCGCCGAGGCCGCCGCTCTGGAGGAGCAGCTGCTGGAGCTGGTGAATGACCTGCGAGCGGAGGGCGGGACCTGCGGCGAGCGGCGTTTCCGATCCCGGGAACCCCTACGCATGCTCGACAGCCTGCGCTGCGCGGCGCGGGTGCACAGCGCCGACATGCTCGAGCACGACTTCTTCAGCCACACGGGCAATGACGGATCGCAGCCCCGGGAGCGGATGCGGGTGGCCGGCTACGAGGGGCGCGCCTGGGCGGAGAACATCGCCGCGGGCAGCGCCACGGCGGAGGACGCTCTGCGTCAGTGGGTCGAGAGCGAGCCGCACTGCATGAATCTCTTGGGACAGTATCGCTCGACGGGGATCGGGTATGTCGAGGGGGGGCGGTACGGTCATCTCTGGACGCAGACGTTCGGGAACTGAGGAGGCTCTTTGAGGAGGCTCCCGCGCAACTCCGGCGCCGCTCCATCGCGAGGTGCCGGGCGCTCCCCGACATGATCCGCGCCGCTTTACCTGATCTGCGATGTTGGATAGGAGGAGCCCGATGCGTCTCTCGTTCGTCCCTGCCCTCGTCCCGATCCTCTTGTCGCTCGCCTGCAGTGGCGGGGAGGAGCCGAGCGGCTCTCCGGGCTCTGGCGCCGGCGGTCCCGTAGGCTCCGATGGAGGCAGCCCGGGAACGGGCGGCGGCACCGATTTCGGCACGGGCGGCGGCGGCAACGCGCCGAGCAGCGGCGGAGGGACCACGGGCACCGGTGGCACCGGCGGCGACGACGGGAACGTCGGTGGTCCCGGCTCCTACGCTCTCCCGCCCCCGAGCAAGTGCTCGAATCAGTTCGCGGTGGACGAGTGCAGGCAGGGGGATCCCAACAGCGCCTGCGGAGGTGTCTGCCCGAACGACCACGGTCCCACGGCGAAGAACGCCTGCGAGAGCGGCAAGCCCGGCGTGCCGGTCCAGTACGCGTGCCCGCGCCACATGCTGTTCTCGAGTGAGATGGTGCAGGCGGTCATCGACGATGGTTACGAGGGCGCCTTCAACTACGGCATCGTCGGCCACGATCCCGATCCCCAGAACCTGGACGCGGGTTTGTCGGACTCCTGCTGCCAGTGTTACCAGCTCGTGTTCGACACGCCGACGTACCTGACGGACGCCTCCCTCACGCCGCCGCCTCCTCTGGTCGTCCAGAGCGCCAACACCCAGGCGTCTGGCCCCACGGGGTTCGATCTCTTCATGGGCGCGGGCGGCTTCGGGGTGTTCAACGCCTGCGACGGGAGCATCCCCCAGGGCAACCACTTCGGGCACTCCCAATACACGGGGTATCCCTCCGTGGGGCAAGCGTTCAACGGCGGGGTCAAGCCAGGCCCCGACAGCGTGAACTGCACGAACGGCAACAACGCCCTGACCGACGCGGTGATCGCGGAGCCGAGCTGTCAGTCGAAGATCGAAGCCGCCTGCAATGAGATCACGGCGTCGAGCGCGATGCTCCAGGAAGAGTCCCGCAAGAGCTGCGTCCAGTCCAACCAGGCGGGCAGCTACTATCACGAGAACTGGAACGTCTACGTGCGCCGGGTGACGTGCCCCAAGCACCTCATGGAGGTGACCGGCTGCAAGATCGCGCCCGATCCCAGCCTGCCGCAGCCCGACCCCACCATCCAGACCGCAGCGCAGGCGGAGGCCGCTGGCTTCAGCCGGGGGCTCAATGACCAGCGCTACCATACGACCACCATGCAGGACTGCTGCATGCCGACCTGCGCGTGGGCCAACAACGTGAGCGCGTCCACGGTCGACGGCTACGACTCCTTCTACGCCTGTCGGGACGACGGCACGCCCGTCACCGAATGAGGCTCCCGCGTCGTCGTTCGGCGAGCGCCGTCCGGAGCGCATTTCGTGGCCGCGCCCCCGGCGACGCTCCGCGCTCTGGAGTCAGCTTGGGGGGCTCCGTGCCCGGTATCGAAATTTCTCCCGTCTTCGTCGGGGGTTGCGTCGCCGCCTCGAGGCGCGGCGGCTGCAACGGCGCCGGCCGGACCTGACGGAGCGGCACCGACCGGCTGCGGAGCGAGGCGACCTTCGTCGCGGGGCCGCGGCGACGAAGATTGTTGCAGGGGATCTCCAAAGGTGTTGTATTGAATGGCTCGACCTCGGCCCGGCGTGGCGGACGCAATCTTGTAGGTCGAGCATAAAAATACAGGCGGGTGGCCCCATGTTGCGTTACGCGGTTCTGATTTCTAGCGCTGTCGCCCTCGTCTCCGCGGTGGCGTGCGGCGGAGGCGAGAAGGATGGCTCCAACCAGGGCGGCAGCGGCGGGGAAGGGACCAACCTGCTCCCGGGGGGCTCCGGGGACGGGGACGGAGACGGGGACGGGGACGGGGACGGCGGCATCGACGGGTGCGCCCCGTTCGAGGCGGAGGGGTGCTCCGGCATCACCTACGAAGGGGAGAACGTGCCCCTCGACATCTACGTGATGTTCGATCTGTCCTGCTCGATGAGCTGCACGGTGGATCAGTCGGGGTGCTGCAAGGACACGAACCCCGCGCCCGTGAACGAGTGGCGCATCACTCCGGTTCGCGAGGCCATGCGCCACTTCTTGGAGGACCCCGCGAGCGCGGGCATCGGGGTGGGCCTGGGCATGTTCGGAGACCACAACGTCGGAAATCCGAACGACCCGATGGTGTGCTCCGTCGAGGCGCACGCGGACGCGGAGGTGCCCATCGGCGTCCTGCCAGGCTCCGCGCCCGACCTGATCGCCGCTCTCGAAGCGGCGGAGCCCCAGGGGGGCACGCCGACGCACCTCGCCGTCGACGGAGCGTGCGTCTACGCCAACGCCTGGCGGGAGCAGAACCCGAGCCACAAGGTGGTCATCCTCCTGGTGACCGACGGGATCCCGGAGCACTCCTGCAACGCCAACATCACCTCGGCCGTGCGCGCGGCGCGGGAGTGTTACGACGGAGGCGCTGGGCGGGAGATCTACGTGCTCGGCGTCGAGGCGAACAACAACAACTCGCTCGCGCAGCTCAACGAGATCGCCGATGCCGGGGGCACGCGGCAGGCGTATCTGACCGACGCGAACGACGTCGCCGGCTCCGTGCTCGCGGCCCTCAACGCCATCCGCGCGGATGCTTCGATCCCGTGCACGCTCAACGTGCCCAAGCCGGACGGCGGCACGGTGGATTACGGCAAGGTGAACGTCGGGATCTGCGACGCCGCCGAGCAGACCGTGCCGACCTTCTTCGTCGACGATCCGGCGAAGTGCGAGCGGGGCGCCTGGTACTACGAAGGCACCGGCGACAACCGCGTCGTCCAGCTCTGCGATCAGACCTGCGGCGTCGTCGGCGTCTCGGGTGCCTCCCTGACGCTCTCCGTCGGCTGCAACACGGTGGTGCGCTGAGGGGAGGCGCCTCCCGCGATACCCTCGCGATACCCAGGCGCGGGCCCTGCGGGGCGCCGAGGGCGCTACCGGATCGGCTTCTGGGCGATGCGGGTCGCCTCGGGTCGCGGTTCGGGTCGGCTTCTTGGTGATGCGATCGGGTCCGTCGCGGTGCGGGTGAGGCTACCCGCGGTTCGGGCGACGTTTCCCGCGGTTCGGATGGGCTTTTCGGCGATTCGGATCGGGTCCGTGGCGATGCGGATGGGCTTTTCGGCGATTCGGATCGCCTCCGTCGCGGTTCGGGTGAGATTTCCCGCGCTTCGGAAGACGCCATCGGCATCCGCATCCCTGCGGACGTCCAACCCCCGCCCGAATGGCGCGCGGCGGACAAGGTTCCCGTACGTCGGCCCCTTGAACCATCTGGCAGCTTCCGGATCGGCGGCTGTCGTCGAGGGATTGCCCTGGTGCGCTCGGCCGAAGGCGTGGCCGAGGTTCGAGGGCCTTACAGGACGGACATCGGTAGAACCATGCGACGACTCGTTACCCTTTTATGGATCGCAGCCCTGTCTCCAGCGTGCACGAACGTGGACGGCGAATTGGGCGACGGCCTCGGTGATTCGTGCCTCGATGGAGATGTGCAGTGCAGCAGCTCGGGAGGCACCGGAGCAGGGACGGGGGCAACGTCTGGCGGCACGGGAGGGATGCCAACGAACGGCGCGGGGGGCACGTTGACCGATGGCACGGGAGGCGCGTCGACCGACGGCGCGGGGGGCACGTTCTCCAACCAGGTGGTCATCGAAGAGGGAGACCTCGGGCAATGCTCGGTGGACGGCGTGGTGGAGTCGACGAACCCCGGGTTCACCGGGACGGGGTACCTCAACTCGGACAACGTGGTCGGCGCGAGCATCGAGTGGGCGGTGGCCATCGGTGAAGCAGGGACCTACGCGCTCGAGTTTGCCTATGCCAATGGGGCCGGGGATCGGCCGGCCGAGGTCATCGTCAACGGGACGTCGGCGCCAGTCGCCGTGCCGTTCCCGGCGACCGGGGACTGGACGACCTGGACGACCGTCAGCGTGAACGTGACGCTGGCCGCCGGCGAGAACCGCATCGTTCTGCGGGCGGCGGGCGCGGAGGGGTTGGCGAACATCGATCGGCTGACGATGATCGGCGCGGCCGTGAGCGCCTTCGACTGCGATGGCGGCGACGGAACAGGCGGGAGCGGCGGAAGCGGTGGCACGAACGGTGGCGGCAACTGTGTCGTGGCAGCCAACGGCCACTACCAGATGGAAGATCTGGACCGAGGTGTCGTCGCGGTGCGGGGCAGCGACGGGAACTACGTCGGCTGGCGGATGATGGGTTACGAGTACCGCCGCAGCAACCCGAGCTCGGTGAGCTACAACCTCTACCGCGACGGGGCGCTGGTCACGACCGTGACGAACAGCACCAACTATTGGGATGCGGGCGCCGGGCCGAACGCGGCGTATTCGGTGAGCGTCGTCATGGACGGTACGGAGTGCGCCCCGTCGAGCCCCGTGACGCCGTGGGCGCAGAACTACATCCGCATCCCGCTCTCCCCACCGAGCAACTACGAGGCCAACGATGCCATCCCCGCCGACCTGGACGGCGATGGGCAATACGAGCTGGTCCTCAAGTGGCAGCCGAACAACGCCAAGGACAATTCACAATCCGGTAACACCAGCAACACCCTGCTGGAAGGCCTGAAGCTCGACGGTACGTCCCTGTGGCGAATCGATCTCGGTCGCAACATCCGCTCGGGCGCCCACTACACCCAGCCGTCCGTCTATGATTTTGACGGCGATGGGCGCGCCGAGATCGTCGTCAAGACGGCTCCGGGAACCCGCGACGGCACCGGCGCGTACCTGCGGATGGGCCCCGCCGCGAACGACGACGACAGCGCCGACTACCGCAACGGCAGCGGCTACGTCCTCTCCGGTCCCGAGTACCTCACCGTGTTCGACGGCCTCACCGGCGCCGAGCTCGCGACGGTGAACTACCCGGTGCCGCGCGGCAACGTGAGCTCCTGGGGAGACAACTACGGCAACCGAGTGGACCGCTTCAACGGCGGCGCAGCCATGGTGACCGACGGAGGC
>JAAZAA010000375.1 GCA_012514535.1 Myxococcales bacterium
CCGCAGGGTCTTCGACCAGAGCCGCTCCCAAAAGGATTGATCGTAATCGGGGTTCGTCATCGGGAAGACGGGCTCCTGCTCGTGTTGGTCTCGGACGGCGTCGGCTCACGGTCATCGATCGATCACAGCGAGCCGCTTGGATCGGTGCCCCGGGAGCTCATCCAGGAACGCGTGCAGCCGATCTCGATCCAAGAAGGCCAGGTAGGCGCACCATACCATCGCCGAGAAGGTGCTCACCGGGAGCATGACGTAGAAGACCCCGTGGAGGGCGAGCCCGAGGGGCATCAGCCAAGGGCGCGCCCGCGGCAGCCAGAGCCCCACGGCGAGGGCCAGCTCCAAGACCACCGCGCCCGTCCCCGCGAGGAGCGCTACCCAGGAGAGCCAGGGCGAATCCGGTGCCGGCGATGCTACTACGCGGATCCGGTGGTTCGTCACCCGCTGCCCCGCGAGGGAGGCCGCGTCGAGGTGCCCCGCGCAGGTCACCTCGACGCTCCGGAGACGCTCCGAGACGGGCTCACACCCCCCGCGCCGCTCCGACATGGTGCTCGCCCCGACGACGATTCCCGCGTAGGCTCCCAGCCCATGCAGTGCTCCCTGCGCTCGACACGCACCGCTCCCAGGCGGACGCGACGGACGGCCCCGCTGCTGCGCGCGATCTTCACCGCGGCGCTCGTCCTCGCGGGAGGGCAGGCCCTCGGCCTCGTCCAGGGCCTCGGCATCGCTCAGGCCCAAACTGCGCAGGCCCAGACCGCGCCAGCGGGCGCCGAAGCGCCGCGTCCCGGATCGGAGACGTCGGGGGAGAGCCAGCGGAAGGCGCAGTCCATCGCGCGCCGGACGATGAGCCCCTTCTGCCCCGGGCGCACCCTCGCCGACTGCCCCAGCGAGCACGCCGCTGCCTGGCGACGAGAGATCCAGGTGATGCTCGACGAGGGGCGCACGGCTCAGGAGATCCAGGAGGAGTTCGAGCGCCGCGCGGGGGGTGACCTCTCGGGCAGCCCGAACCGCGCCGCGGGGTATGGCCTCTCCCTGGGCCTGGCCGCCGCCTCTCTGGCGGTGCTCTACGGGCTCCTGCAGGTGCTGCGCGGGCGGCGCCCCACGGCTCCGGACGGCGCTCCCGCGCAGGGGAAGCCCGGTGAGACGAGCGGCGACGCGGCCACCGCGGCGGCGGTGACGGATCCGAAGCTCGACGAGCGCCTCGAGCGGGAGCTCGCCGAAGAGCTCGACGACGACGAAGACGACTGAGCCGACGACGCAGCGGCTCGGCGCGACGGATCGACGGAGCGAGTCGACGGCGCCGCGGGCCACTGACCCATCGCGGCCCGCTGCGGGCCCGCTCAGCGCCGGTCCCTCAGCGCATCAGCACGAGCTCTTCGGACGCCGTCGGGTGGATGGCGACGGTGGCGTCGAGGTCTGCCTTCGTGGCTCCCATCTTGAGGGCCACCGCGAAGCCCTGGATCATCTCGTCGGCGCCCCGCCCGATGACGTGGATGCCCACCACCTTCTCCTTGTTGCCCACGGTCACCAGCTTCATCGCCGTGGGCACCTGGCGGGCGCCGAAGGCATGGTAGAGGTTCGTGAAGCGGGTCGTGTAGCACTTCACGTCCGCCCCGTAGCGCTGGATGGCCTCGTCCTCCGTCAGCCCCACGGTGCCGATGGGCGGATGGCTGAACACCACGCTGGGGATGTCGTCGTAGTCGAGGCGCGCGTCCGGCTGATCTCCGAAGAGGCGATCCGCGAGGCGCCGCCCCGCGGCGATGGCGACGGGCGCGAGGTTCTTGCGATTGGTGACGTCTCCTACCGCGTAGATCCCGCGCACGTTCGTGGCCTGCCCCGCGTCGACGCGGATGGCGCCCTGGTCGTCGAGCTCCACCCCGAGCTCCGCCAGGCCCAGGCTCTCCGTGTTCGGCGTGCGCCCGATCGCCCAGAGCACCATGTCGAAGCCCTCCTGGCTCTGGTCGTCGTCCCCGAGGAGCACGAGCCCGTGCGCGTGCTCCTCCAGGGCCCGCGGCACGAAGCGCGTCACCACGTCCACGCCCCCCGCGGTGAGCTCCTCCAGCAGGGTCTCACGCAGGAGCACGTCGAAGGTCCGCAGCACCTGCTGCTTGCGCAAGAAGAGCGTGACGGCGCTCCCGAGGGCCGCCAGCATGCCCGCCAGCTCCACCGCGATGTACCCCGCGCCCACCACCGCGACGCGCCGGGGCTGCGCCTCGAGACGGAAGAAGTCGTCGGAGGTGATGCCGAGCTCCGCGCCCGGGATCTTCGGGAGGGTCGGTCGACCTCCCGTGGCGACCAGGACGTGCGAGCCCGTCAAGCGGCGACCGGCGACCTCGACCTCCTGGGGCCCCACGAACCGAGCCCACCCCTCGACGTGCTCGACGTCATCCATCTGCAGCCGGTTGGCGTAGATGCCCCGGAGACGCTCCAGATAGGCGTCCCGCCGCGCCTTGAACGAGGCCCAGTCGAAGGGGTGTCCCCCCTCGGGCGGCGCCTGCAGGTGGAAACCATAGGCCCGCGCGTCCGCCAGCTCGTGAGCCAGGGCCGCGGCGTTGAAGGTCATCTTCTTGGGGATGCAGCCGCGGTTGACGCACGTGCCGCCGAGATCGGCGCCCTCCACGAGGCCCACCCGAGCGCCGTAGGACGCCGCCCGACGCGCCGCGGCGATCCCGCCGCTGCCACCGCCGATCACCAGGAAGTCGAAATGGTCTCGCCTGCTCATGCTTCTTCGGCTTCTTCGGGTTGGGGGAAGTCCATGGACTCGGGGTAGTCGTCGAGGCCAGCGCCCCCGCGCAGGGGGATGGCCCGCGCCAGGGCGACCCGCTCGAGGGCCGCGGCCAGCCCGGCGGGATCTCCGACCCGGGGCAGGAACTGATAGGAGCCATCCCAGAGCTCCAGCCCGATGGCCCCGCTGGCCTCCACGTTGATACAGTCGATCTGGGCCCAGCGGTACCGCTTGACCCGGGGCCAGATGCTCGACACCACGTCCCGGAACTCGACCGCGTCATGCCGGATGCGCACCCCCCGCATCCCCGAGCGGAGGAACGACGCCACCGCGCTCACCACGATCATCGCCGTCACCGTGCGGGTGTCGATGAGGTGTTGGCGCATGAACATGTACTCATACAGCCACGTGTCGTGGGGGCCGCGCTCCACCGCCACCACCAGGGCGACCACGGCCGCCGCCACGACCGTGTAGAGGAGCGCAGGCAGCCGCTGCACGAAGGGAGGCCCATAGACCTCCTCACGGGGGCGATAGGTCATGTCGAAGCCCGGAGGCCGTGAAGGTCGCGCCACGTCCCTAAGGTAGCCCGGCGCATGCCCGGATGGGCTCGCTTTTGGCAAGGGATGCGCTACAGGGAAGCGCGTGGAGCCGCCCGCGGGCGCGGCTCGGGAGACCCGGCGTGAAGATTTTCATCGATTCTGCAGATGTGGGAGAGATCCGCGAGGCGGCCGCCATGGGCGCCATCGACGGGGTGACGACCAACCCGTCCCTGCTCGCGAAGTCCGGTCGGCCGACACGCCAGACCATCGCCGAGATCTGTGAGCTCGTCGACGGCCCCGTATCCGCCGAGGTGATCGCCACCGACACCGCCGGCATCCTGGAAGAGGGACGCTCCCTCGCGGCCATCCACGACAACGTCGTCGTGAAGGTGCCCCTGGTGATGGAGGGGCTGCGCGCCGTCCGTCAGTTCAGCGCCGAGGGGATCAAGACGAACGTCACCCTCTGCTTGTCCCCGACGCAGGCGCTGCTCGCCGCGAAGGCGGGCGCCACGTACATCTCCCCCTTCGTGGGGCGCCTCGACGACGTGAGCGAAGACGGCATGGAGCTGATCGAGAAGCTCGTGACGATCTACCGGAACTACGACTTCGACACCGAGGTGCTCGTCGCGAGCGTGCGTCACCCGGGCCACGTCGTGCAGTCGGCGCTGCTCGGCGCCGACGCCTGCACCATCCCCTTCAAGGTCATCGCCCAGCTGATCAAGCATCCGCTCACGGATCGCGGGCTCGCCCAGTTCCTCGAAGACGCCAAGCGGATCCCGCAGGGCTGATCCGACCCGCCCGATGCTCGCCTCGCGGCGGCGCCGCCCTCCGAGCATCGCACGCCCAGCGATTGGGAAATGCCCGTCTACGTCACGCGCCAGGCCAGAAACTCCCCTCCCCTCGACGCACGCCGCGTCCGCACCCTCGCCGGGCGGATGTTGCGTGAGCTGGAGCTGGGCAACGCGGAGCTCAGCGTCCTGCTCACGAACGACTCAGGGATCCACGAGCTGAACGTGACCCACCGCGGGAAGGACAAGCCCACCGACGTGTTGGCCTTCCCTCAAGACGTCGAGTCCATCGACGAGGGGCGTGACCTGCCCGACGACGGCGCGGGAGTCCTCCTCGGCGACGTGGTGATCTCCCTCGACACCGCCGCGCGACAAGCTCGCGCCCGGCGACGCGACCTGTTCGATGAGGTGCGCTTCCTCTTGGCTCACGGGCTGCTCCATCTCGTGGGGTACGATCACGCCACCCCCGACGAGAAGCGTGAGATGACTCGTATGACGCGTCGGCTCGTGCGCGCGGCCAGCGACGACGGTTCTGGCGTCCCGACGCGAACGGTCAAGGCCGCCCGCTAGCAGCGCGGCGACGCGCCGGGCGACCACGCCGCCGTGCCTCGGCTGCGTCGCCGTGCCTTCGCCGCGCCGTCGCCTGCCTCCACGCTGGTCCTCCACGCTGGGCCTCCACGCCGGGCCTCCACGCGCCACGACGCGTCGCGATGGCCGCCCGGCGACATGACCCACGATGCCCCGAAGCGCCCGCCGGAGCACCGCCGGCGTGCGCTCGTCCGCGCGCGCGGAGGCCTACATGCGCCCCTCGTCTACCCCCTGCGGGGGCTCCGGGAGCCCAAAACAAGGGCCCCGAGCTCTCGAGCAACCTCTGCAAGATGGTCCATAAACCCATGGTCTTCCTAGAGAACTCGGCGCGGAGAGCCCCCGGACCCGCCCGAAGAATGACGGGGCAGAGGGGACTCACGAGGGGCTAAGTAGACGCTCCGATCGCCGTTCCAGCAGAAAAAAAGCATGATCCGCCGTTGCCCCTCGACGCTTTCCGCTTGAAAGGCGAAAATTCCCTTGTTATCCGTCGCGGTGCCTCAGTCGATCGCGCAGCGGTTGCGTAGGTCCACGAGGCGAGAGACGGCGTCTTTCACAGGAGATTTCAGGCATGGCAGGCAAGAGGCTGACGAAGGCTCAGATCATTACGGAGCTCGCGAACTCCACCGATCTCGACAAGAAGACGGTGAACAAGCTGTTCGACGAGATGTTCACGCTCATCAAGAAGCAGCTCAGCCCCCGCGGCGCCGGCGAGTTCGTTGTGCCCGGTTTGGTGAAGCTGCGCGTGGTCAAGAAGGCCGCCACCAAGGAGCGTCAGGGCATCAACCCCTTCACGAAGGAGCCCATGACGATCCCGGCGAAGCCCGCGACGAAGAAGATCCGCGCGACGCCCCTCAAGGCGCTCAAGGATCTCGTCTGAGATTGACCCGCCCGTAGAATGTCCCCGGTCTCCTCCAGGAGCGCCGGGGCTTTCTCGTTTGTGGGCTGCCCGTGAGGTGATGACGAGCGGTGACGACGCCGCCCCTCGGCACCGAGCGGCGACACCGCGCTCGCCCGCGCTCACCAGTACACGACGACGCCGAAGCGCAGGAGCCCGCCCCCCGAGGTGTTCGTGACGAGCATCGTGCTCTCGTCGACGAACTCCGGGTTCTGACGGGACGCCCGATCCACGCGGCCCCGCACGAACCCGAGCAGCTCGAGGGGGAGGGCGACCCGCGGGCTCAGCCGGATCTCGCCGCCGACGCCCGCGTGCGCGCCGAAATACCCGTAGGTGTGCTCCTCGAAGCTCCCGGTGGTCTCACGTTCGACCCGCGCCCACGACCCGTGGAGCCCCAAGGGCATGTACACCTGGAACGTCGCGTCCGGGTTGAAGTAGACGAGCGCGCTCGCCGAGACGAACGACTCCCGTCGTCGATCACCGTGCCAGTCCCGGCCCCGCAGGGAGTCGAAGCCGAGCTCGAGGGCGAAGTGGGGCACCGGGCGGTAGCGCACGCCGACCCCGAGCCCGCTCATCTCGACGTCCCGCCCACGGCTGCGTCCGAGCGCCGTCTGCACCCTGCCTGCGACGCCCCACAGGGGCTCCCAGCGGGGGCGAGGGCGCAGCTCGACGTGCTCGGGGCGCTCACGCACGCCGATCTCTTCCGGAGGCGGCTCGCCCGGTCGGGTTCGCGGGTCGACGATGATCAGCGGCGGGGGTGCGTCCTCCTCTTCCCAGGTGCTCCGCCGCGTCTCGTAGATCACCGCGGGCGGCTCGGCGGGTTCGGGGACATCCGGCTCCTCCGGAGCGCCCCCCTCGGGCGGATGTGCCCCGGGCGGCGGCGCCTCGGAGGGGCTCTGTGCCGCGGACGGGGGCGTCTCCGCGGGTGCGGCGGGCGCCTCGGGGGGCGCCTGCTCCGCGTCGGGCGACGACGTCTCCGGTGCCTCGGGGGCGGACGGCGGCGCGGCGGTCGCAGGAGGCGCCGCGGGCTCACAGCTCCAGTCCCCCTCCGCGCAGTCCTGTCCGCGCGCCGAGCCGGCCATGAGGGAGAGACCCAAGATCAACGGAACAGCACGCGTCGAGTATCCCTGTGCCATGGTTGGGCTCCGTGTCGCCGTTCGGGGAAAGCTGCCGGGAGGAGAGCTGCCGACGGAGAGGCGTCGACCGAGAGGCGTCGACCGAGCCTAGCAATCGACCGCTCATCCGCCAGCGAGCGCGCGCTCGCCGGAAGGCGCCTTCCTTGGGAGCGCTCGGGCCCGACGTTCGGCGGGGCGCCCGTCTCGCTGCGCCACGGCGGACGCGGATGTGCGTCCCTGTGGGGAGCGCCCTGGATGGCGCCCACGTTTACAAGCTCGCCCGGACGGCGTAGGCCGCGCCCGTGACGCAGGTGATCCTCAAGGCAGGGCATGTTCAACCGGTCTGGGCGGGACACCCTTGGGTGTTCGCGCAAGGGATCGAGCGGATCCGCGGCGACGTGTCCAACGGCGCGGAGGTGCAGGTGCGCGACGCCCGCGACAACGTGCTCGGGCGCGGCCTGTACTCGGCGCACTCCGCCATCGCCGTGCGGCTGTTCACCCGCGACGCCGATCGTCGCTTCGACGCGAGCCTCGTGGAGGAACGCCTCCGCGCCGCGCTCCGACGGCGCTCGCGCTTCGGGTTGCCCGGGCCGGAGACCACAGGGTTTCGCGCCATCCATGGGGAAGGCGACGGCCTCCCGGGGCTCATCGTCGACGTCTACGGCGCCGCCCTCGTCGTGCAGTTCGGCACGGCGGGTATGTTCGAGCGGCGCCGCATCATCCTGGACGCCCTCGAGCGCGTCTTCGCTCCCGAATCGATCCTGGATCGCACGTCGGCGGCGGCGGGCAAGGCGGAGCGCTTCGAGCCGACGTCCGGCCTGATCGCCGGAGCTCCGCTCGAGCGCCTGAGCTTCCTCGAGCGCGGCCTGCGCTTCGAGATCCCGATCGGGCTCGCCCAGAAGACAGGCTACTATTTCGATCAGCGCCCGCTCCGTGAGCGCATCGAGCAGCTCGCGGCGGGGCGACGGGTCCTCGACGCCTACAGCTTCGTCGGGAGCATCGGCTTGGGGGCGGCTCGCGGGGGCGCCGCGCAGGTCCTCTGCGTGGACTCGAGCGGCCCCGCTCACGACACCGGGCGCGAGCTCGCCGCGCTGAACGGCCTCGAGGTGGAGTGGCGGCGCGGCGACGCCGTCGAAGTACTCGACGGCTTCGATCGGAGCTGGGACCTGGTCGTGAGCGATCCGCCGAAGCTCGCGCCCACCCGCGCGGGTCGTGAGCGAGCCATGAAGGCCCTGCGTCGGGTGGCGCGCTCCTCGGTGCGGGCCACCGCCGCAGGGGGCCTCGTCTCCCTGAGCTCCTGCTCCGCGGCCCTCGGCGTGCGGGAGCTCGAGCGCGCCTTGGCCCTCGGGGCCCGCGATCTCGGCCGCACCGCCTACGTGCTGGAGCGGATCTTCCAGGGGCCGGACCACCCCGTGCCCGCGGCGTTCCCCGAGGGGCTCTACCTGTCGACGCTCATCGCGGAGGTGGAGTGAAGCCCCTCGCCGCTCTGACGCGGGATGAGGCCAACCAGCTGCGCGGGCTCCTGTTCGATCTGGACGACACGGTGCTCGACGGCGGGCGCCTCGGTGAAGAGGCCTACTCGGCGCTCTTCCGCCTGCGGGAAGCGGGGCTGCTGCTCATCGCGGTCACCGGACGACCCGCGAGCTGGGCGGAGCTCATCGCGCGCCAATGGCCCGTGGACGCGGCCATCGCCGAGAACGGACCCATCGGTTGGTTCGACGACGGAGAGCGCCTGACGCGCTTCGACAGCGTCGACGTCGACGAGCGCAACCGCAGGGCCGCGCTCCTGGCGGAGCTGATCGGAGACCTGCGGCGGACGCTCCCCGCCCTCGTCCCCGCCGATGACGTCAACGGCCGCGTGACGGACTTCGCCTTCGACATCAACGAGCATCACCGCGCGAGCGAAGAGCTCGTGGCCGCCGCCGTGGCGCGCGGCAGGGCGGCGGGAGCCGCCACGTTCCGCTCGAGCGTGCACCTGCACTTCACCTTCGATCGCCTCGACAAGGCGACCGGGGCCCTCCGCTACCTCCGCCTGCGACACCACGTCGATCCCACCGCGGCGCGCCGCCTCTTCGCCTTCATCGGGGACAGCGAGAACGACGCCCCCTGCTTTGCGGCCTTCCGCACCACCATCGCGGTCGCGAACCTCCGCGGCCGCCCGCCGATCGGCCCGCGCTTCATCACCGAGGCCCCCCAGGGACGCGGCTTCGCCGAGGCGGCACGAGCGCTCGTCGCTTTGCGCGGATAGCGCCGGCCCACGTGCGCTCCCGGCGGCCGCCCGCCGATCGCCCGCGCTTCATCACCGGGGCCCGCTCACCCCGAACTCACTCCTCCTCGATGAGGTGCACCAACCCCTGGAGGGGCACGTGCACCCACTCGGGGCGGTTGTTCAACTCGTAGGACAGCTCGTAGGCGCACTTGTCCAGCAAGTGGAAATCCAGCAGGACCTCGAGCTGCGTCGGCTCACTCGGGATGAACGACGCGCCCTCCGTCGTCTCCAGATACCTCCGGAGGAACGTCGCGGTGACCCAGCGCTGCCACAGGGCGCCCCACTGCTCCAGACGTGGGACGTCATCCGGGCGCAGGTGCCGATGCTGGACGGCGCGCACGACCGCGTAGTCGAAGGACCGCAACATCCCGCACACGTCGTACAGAGGCGAGCGCTTCAGGCGCCGCACACCGAGGGGCAGCGCGGGCTCCCCCTCGAAGTCGATGATGTAGAAGTCCTTGCCCGTGTAGAGCACCTGCCCCAGGTGGTAGTCCCCGTGGCAGCGGATGCGCGTCGCCTCGATCTTCTCCCTCGTGATCCTGCGCAACCGCTGATCGAGGTCGCCCTCCGCCTCGAGGACCCGCTCCGTCAGGGCGCGCACCTCGTCCGAGAAGCCGCGCCGTCGCCGCCGCAACAGCTGGAACGCCGTGGAGAAGCGCGCCCGGGCGGACTGATAGAGCGAGCGCTGGTACAGGGCCGAGAAGCTCTCCGGGACGAAGGCCTGATCGATCTCCTCCCGCGACAGAGCCAGGTGGAGTTCGCCGGTGCGCTGGGCCAACAGCGCCACCCAGGGGAGGTACGCGCCGATCACCTCGCGCGCCAGGTCCGGGACCTCCTGCTGGGCCGTCGCGAGCAGGCTCGTGCCCGGCAGGGGCACGTTCTCGATGTGCTGGAAGGAAATGACGCTCTCCGCGAACCGGTCGAGGGAGTCCAGGGTGTACTCCCAGGCGTCGCCCTGGTTGTGCACGTAGCGCTGGAGCAGGGCCACGCTGCTGCCCTGCTTGAGGCTCGGCGCCTTGTACTCGAGCACACCCATCACCCGCGGCACGTGCTCGAAGCGCGCCTGCTCCGTGAGGTAGCGCACCATCTCGGTGTCCGGGTTGAGCCCCGGCTCCAGCTGCCGGAAAAGCTTCAAGATGAGCTGGTGACCGTACAGGATCGTGCTGTTCGACTGCTCGGCGCCCAACACCCGCGGCGTGAGATCCTGAGACTCCTTGGGCTCGTCGCTCGAGCGGGCGACGCGGTACCGCGTCGCCTCGATCTGGCCGTGCAGGCCGGCCAGCGGCGTCCGTCGCCCCATGAGCCCCAGGAGCGCGCCCGCGAAGTCGCGGGTCTCCGTCGCCTCGTAGAGGTACCCCTCGTGGTGGCGTCTGCCGGGGCCGCCGAGCTGGAGCCGCAGCCGCGCCACGATCGAGTGGGGCTGCGTCGCGAAGATCTCGTGCTCGCGCTCCCCGACGGCGAAGCCGAGGGGCACGAGGTACATCTCCGAGAGCCCCTCGACGTACTCGATCTGCGCGAGGAGGAGGACCGTGCGCGCCTCCTTGCGCCCGAGCGGGATCGCGTCGAGCACCGAGGCGGAGCGGACGTGGCGGGCCTTGCCGCGGAACCAGCGCCGCCCCTGCATGTAGCTCACCAGCGGCGCCTCCAGCGCGGAGCGCAGTCGGCTCGCGAAGAGCCGATCCCAGGTGATGCGCAGCTCGATGACGGGGAAGTCGGCGGGGCTGATCCGGTGCGGTTCTTCCTCGGCGGCGCGCAGCTCGAACCAGTAGAAGTTGTAGGGCCCGAGCGTCAGCAGGTAGGTCAGCTCGCCGATCTTCGGGAACTCCGTCTGACCGAACAGCTCGACGGGCGTCATCCCCTCGTAGGCGGACAGATCGAGCTCCACGTACTGGGTGAAGCGCGACAGGTTCGCCACGACGAGCACCGTGTGGTGTTCGTCCTTCCGAATGAAGGCGAGCACCTTCGAGTTGTCCGGCTCGAGGAACTCGACCGATCCGCGCCCGAACACCCGGTACTGCTTCCGTAGGGCGATGATGCGCTTCATCCACCACAGGAGCGACGCCGGGTTGTTCTGGGCGGCTTCGACGTTGATCGCCTCGAAGTGGTACTCGGGGTCGATGATGACGGGCAGGTAGAGCTTCTGGGGGTTCGCCCGGGAGAACCCCGCGTTCCGGTCGCTGCTCCACTGCATCGGAGTGCGCACGCCGTTGCGGTCGCCGAGGTAGATGTTGTCCCCCTGCCCGATCTCGTCTCCGTAGTAGATCACGGGCGTGCCCGGCAGCGAGAACAGCAGGCCGTTCATCAGCTCGACCTTCGTCCGCATCTTCAGGAGCGGGGCCAGGCGCCTCCGGATGCCGAGGTTCACGCGGGCCTGCGGATCCTCCGCGTAGGTGCGGTACATGTAGTCCCGATCCTCGTCGGTCACCATCTCGAGCGTGAGCTCGTCGTGGTTGCGCAAGAACACCGCCCACTGGCACACGTCGGGGATCTCCGGCGTCTGCTGCATGATGTCGATGATCGGGAAGCTGTTCTCCAGCTGCAGCGCCATGAACATGCGCGGCATCACGGGGAAGTGGAAGTTCATGTGGCACTCGTCGCCATCCCCGAAGTAGGCGGCGGCGTCCTCGGGCCACTGGTTGGCCTCCGCGAGAAGCATGCGGTTCTTGTACTTCCGGTCCACGTGCGCCCGCAGGCGCTTCAAAAACGCGTGAGTCTCCTCCAGGTTCTCGCAGTTCGTCCCCTCGCGCTCGTAGAGGTACGGGATCGCGTCGAGGCGCAGACCGTCGACCCCCAGGTCCATCCAGAAGTCGAGGACCCGCAGCACGGCCTTCTCGACGTGCGGGTTGTCGAAGTTGAGATCGGGTTGGTGCGAGTAGAAGCGGTGCCAGTAGTAGGCGCCCGCCACCGCGTCCCAGCTCCAGTTGGAGCTCTCGAAGTCGTGGAAGATGATGCGCGCCTCGCGGTAGCGCTCGGGCGTGTCGCTCCACACGTAGAAGTCTCGATAGACGCTGCCCTTGGGGGCCCTGCGCGCGCGCTGGAACCACGGGTGATCGATCGACGTGTGGTTGATCGCCAGCTCGGTGATCACGCGGATGCCGCGGCGGTGCGCCTCGTTCAGGAAGCGCTTGAAGTCCCGCAACGTCCCGTAGGACGAGTGCACGTTCGTGTAGTCGGCGATGTCATAGCCGTCGTCCCGCAGCGGCGACGGATAGAACGGCAGCAGCCAGATCGCCGTGATCCCGAGGTCCTGGAGGTAGTCGAGCTTCTGAACCAACCCGGCGAAATCACCGATGCCGTCCCCGTCCGAGTCGTAGAACGCGCGGACGTGCAGCTCGTAGATAATGGCGTCCTTGTACCAGGTCGGTTCGTCCGAGAGTGCCACCCGTAGTCCAATGTCATGCGAGATCGTGAGTGTCCAGGAGCGAGCCGCGGCCTGCCCGGCGGGGCGCCTGGCCTCCCGCCGGGCCTCCCCGCCTGGCCTCCGTCCCGGAACGCGGGCCGGACGATCACCGGACGCAAGGTGGAACGGCTGGGCGAAGGGAGTACGTTAGGAGCGATGTCCGCGGACGTGCTCCTGTACCGAACGCCTTACTGCTCCTACTGCACGCGCGCGCGGCTCCTGCTCGAGGAAAAGGGAGTGGCGTTCCGGGAGGTGGACGTGTCCCGCGATCTCGCCTTACGCGCCTGGCTCCGCGAGGCGACGGGCCGCCACACCGTCCCGCAGATCTTCATCAACGGAAAACCCATCGGCGGTTACGACGATCTCGCGCGGCTCGATCGGGAAGGGACCCTCGATCGCCTACTCGCGGAGCCCCCCGGCTGAAGGAGGGCACGCAGCGTCGAGACGTCCGCTTCCGACGGGCGCGTCGCCAAGGGGCAAGCTGCCAAGACGCTGGCAGCCAAACGCAAGCTGCCAAGACGCTGGCTCCCAAGACGCTGGCCCCCAAGACGCTGGCTCCCAAGACGCTGGCCCTCGACGTCCAAGCCGCCGAGGCCAGACCTTCGAAACGCCCCCCCACAAAGCAGCGAGGGCGGCCCGGGGTTCACCGCGCCGCCCTCTCGTCAGCCCACTTGGGCCCCCCCGATCACTCGGGTTCGACCACCAGCTCGACGCGCCGGTTCATCGCGCGTCCTTCTGCGGTGTCGTTCGTGGCCACCGGACGATCCGGGCCGAGCCCCACCGCCTCGATCTTCGAGGCGTCCATGCCCTGCGTCACCAGGTGCGCCTTCACGGACTGCGCCCGCTGCAGGCTCAGCTCCTGATTCTTCGCGGCGCTGCCGCGCGAGTCGGTGTGCCCCTCGATGACGATCTTCTTGTAGCCCTGGTCCTTCAGCGCCGTCGCCACCTCGTTCAGCTTCTCCTTGGCGATCGGCAGGAGGTTGTACTCGCCGGTGGCGAAGAGCACCGAGCCGGACAGGGTGATGACGACCCCGCGCGACTCCTCCTTGACGCTGCCCATCTCCTTGAGGCTGGCGATGGCCGCGGACAGCTTGCCCTCCGCCGCCTTGCGGGCCTCACGCTCTCGCTCGATCTCGGCCTCCTTCTGGGCGAGCGCCTCGTCCTTCTGGGCGAGGGCCTGCTCACCTGCGGCCGCGCGGCGTCGCTCCTCCTCGAGGCGCGCGCGCATCTTCTCGAGCTCCTCCTTGGTCATGTTCGCCTGCTTGCGCTCGAGCTCCTGATACTCCGCTTCGAGCTGGGCCAGACGGCGCTTGTTCTGCTCACGCTGACCGGCCGCGGCGGACGCCCGCGCGCGCCGCTCGGCGATGTAGGCGAGGTCCCGGGTGAGCTCGGAATCCGGATCGTCCTCGAAGGCCGCCTCCGCCTCCTCCAGCGACTGACGAGCCGTGTCCAGCTTGGCCGGCGCCCACTCACTGGCAGGGCTCTCGACCGCCTGCTGGTAGGCGGCGCGCGCGTCGACCAGCTCCTGAGGGGGGATGGCGGCGCCGCAGGCGCCGAGCAAAACCGTGATGCCCCCCAAACCGAGGAGCTGTCGAATCGATCCGATCGAAGAATTCTGGGCCATGGTTCACTGCTCCGTCAGCTGTTGAATACGCTTGAGGGCTCCTTCGGCGTCGCGGCGCGACTGCTGCTCTTCGGCGAGTGCGAGCGCCAGCTCCGCGTCGGCCTCGGCCCGCTTGAGGACGTAGAGGGCGCGTTCGTTCTCACCCTCCTCGATGAGGCGCTTCGCGGCCTCGATTTGATCACGAGCGTGCTTCAGGTGGAGCTCCGCCTTGGGCACACCTTGAGCACCGCCCACTTCGGCGGCGCGCACGGAAGCTTCGGCACTGGTGATCTGTGCATGCGGCACCGCCGCACCGCCACAGGCTCCCACGCCGAGCCCGCACACCGTCACGAGAAAGAGCGTTTCAAGTCTCATAGAGTCATCTCCTCAGGCGGGGAATATACGCGAGGACGCCTCGCCACGTAAGCACCGAGACACGGATGTCACCGGCCCGAATCGGCCAGCGTCGTCAGCTCTCGGCGGCCTCACGCTTCGACTCGAGCTCGAGCCAGCGGTTTTCCAGGCGTTCCGCCTCTGCGCGCGCCTCCCGCAGACGGCGCTCGAGCTCCGCCGCCTCCGCATAACGTTCCACGTAGAGAGTCGGATCGGCGAGCTCCGCCTCGAGCCGTGAGACCTCTCCCGCAGCCATTTCCACGCGTTCGAGCAGCCCATCGAGCTCGAGGCGCTCTGCGTATGTAATACCCTTGCGCACGTTGGAGCCGGTCGCCCTCTCCCCCCGCGCGCGCTCCCGCTGCTCGGTCTTCTCCCGCGTCGCGCGGCGCTCCTCCTCGGCGCGCCAGGCCAGGTAACTTGAGTAAGTCCCCGGTACGTGTGTGACGCGCCCGTCACCGTGCACGACCAGGATCGACGTGGCGACGCGATCGAGGAAGTAGCGATCGTGGCTGACGATGAGCGCGCTCCCCTGCAGCTCGATCAGCATCTCCTCGAGGGCGGCGAGGGTCGTCACGTCCAGATCGTTCGTCGGCTCATCGAGCACCAGCACGTTCGCGGGCTCGAGGAGGAGCTTGGCCAGCACGACCCGCGCCCGCTCACCGCCGGACAGGCTCCCGACGGGCTGCCGCAGCTTGTCCCCGCCGAGCCAGAAGCGGTCCAGATAAGCGTAGCTGCTCACGGACTGCCCACCGACGGTGAGCGTGGGGCGGCCGCCCGTCACCGTGTCGAGCACGCTGCGCTCGGGCTCGAGCCCGCTGCGGCCCTGATCGAAATAGGCGAAGGACGTGTTCTTTCCCTGGACCACGCGGCCACCTGCGGGGTCACGCTCCCCCAACAGGCACTGCAGGAGGGTCGTCTTGCCCGCGCCGTTGCGGCCGATGATCCCGATCCGCTCTCCCCGGGTGAGATGGAGAGTCAGCCCCTCGACGAGCCGGCGCCCCCCGATCTCCACGGCCAGGTCGTGCGCCTCGAGGATCGTCGTCCCCAGGCGCTTGCCGGCCACCCGCAGCTCCAGGGAGTCGCCGCTGGCCGTCGGGGCGCCGCTGCTCTGCGCCTCCTCCGCGCGCTGGATGCGCGCCTTCTGCTTGCCCGTGCGCGCCTTGGGCTGGCGCCTCAGCCACTCGAGCTCGCGCCGCAAGAAGTTCTGCCGGTTCGCCTCGGTGCGCTTCTCGAGTGCCTGGCGCTCGGCCCGCGCGACCAAGAACTCCTCCCACCCGCCCTCGTAGGAGTAGAGCTGCCCCCGCTCGATCTCGAGGGTGCGCTGGACCACGCGATCGAGGAGATACCGATCGTGCGTGATGAGGAGGAGCGCACCCGGGAGCTGCTCCACCAGGTAGGTCTCGAGCCACTCGATCGTCTCTGCGTCCAGGTGGTTCGTCGGCTCGTCGAGGATCGCCAGATCGGGCCGCGCCACGAGCAGCCGCGCCAAGGCGACACGACGACGCTCGCCGCCGCTGAGTCGATCCACCAGGCGATCGGGCTCGTCGATGTTCAACCGGGACAGCACCCCCCGCGCCTCGCTGCTGCGATCCCAGCCCCCCAGGCGCTCGACCTCCGCCGCGGCGAGCTGCTGCTGATCGAGCAGCTCCGGATCCGGGGAGTCGCTCGCCGCGAGCCGCGCGCTGATCTCGTCGTACCGGGCCTTGACCGCCGCCCACACGCCGAGCCCCTCGAGGGTCACCTCCAGGATGGTCTTGCCCTCCGGGAGCCGCGGCTCCTGACGGAGGTACTCCACTGTGCTCCCTCGGCGCCTGACCAACTGGCCGGTGTCCGGCTCCTCCTCCCCGGCCAGGATGCGCGCCAGGGTGCTCTTGCCGCTCCCGTTGGATCCCACGAGGCCGACGCGCTCGCCTCGGCGCAGGGTCACCGACGCGCCGTCGAGGAGGACGGAGGCGCCATAGGATTTGCGGAGTTCGATCGCGTCGAGCACTGGCATGAGTTGGCCGTGCCATAGCACGCCCCGGCGCCGGAACCCGCTATCCTAGGGAGACGTGGTCTCTTCATTGGCTCACCCGGACGATGCGGCGCGCTTCCTCGAAGCTTGTCGGGAGAGCTCCGAGGTCATGCACGCGCGGCTGGGAGAGCTCCTCGAACGCCTCGACGATCCCGCGCGCCGCGCCCCCGCCGCGCGCCTGCTCCACGCCGTCGTCGGGGAGGCCGAGCGGGCCGCCCACGCCCCGTTCTCGGTGACGCGGCTCTCCCTCCCGGGGCATCGGCTCCGCCTCCTCCAGCTGCCGAGCGTCTTCGCGCCCGAGCAGTGGTCCTTCACCTTCTACGAAGGCCTGCGGCGGATCCCGCATGCGGACTTCGAAGGGCGGGTCGTCGCCGAGCTCGGCTCGGGCAATGGCTGGATCAGCTTGGCCCTGGCCCGCTTCGGCCTGCCCCGGAAGGTCTACGGCCTCGACATCAACCCCCGCGCGGTGCTGAGCGCCCGGCTCAACGCTCACCTCGACGCCTCCGCCCCGGACGGTTCGCTCCTCGTCGACTCCACCGGCAAGAGCCTGCTCGACCGGATCGAGTTCCACGTGTCCGACGTGCTCACCTGGTGTCGAGAACGGCGCCTCACCTTCGATCATATCATCGGCTGCATCCCCCAGGTGCTGGATCCGACCCTGGGCCGCGAGCTGGACACTCACGCGCGCTCGGACGGCTTCCTCCACGCCCTGAGCAACTACTGTGGTCGCCAGGGGTTCGTCGAAGATCGCTTCGGGCTGGGTTTGATGGCCCGCGTCCTCGAGGAGTCCATCGAGCTGCTCGCCCCCGGGGGCAAGGTGACCTTCAACCTGGGAGGGCGGCCAGGGCGCGCCCTGCTACGCCGGCTGTTCGAGCGCCGCGGCTATCGCGTGAGCGAAATCTGGCGCACCCGCGCGCCCCAGGCCGAAGACACGGACATCCAGAGCCTCGTCGAGATCGAAGCACGCACGGACCATCGCTTCGAGTTCTTCCTGGGACCACAGAGTGAAGAGAGCGTGGGCGCGCGGACCGCCGCCGCCTTCGCGGCCGCCGGGGGGACGATCTACCACTCGATCCACGTCTACCAGGGCGCGCTCGAACACTCGCAACAGGTCAAGGCGCTCTTCGCGGTGCTCCGCGATCCCGTCTTCCAGGACGCGCACGGGGCCATCGATCTCGCGTTCGGCGACGAGCACGTGGCCGAGGAGAAGCTGAGCTTCCTGGTAGAGCTGGCGGACTGGCTCGCGCGCCCGCGCGGCTTCCCATACGCTCAGACCGCGGGTCTGAGCGAGTTCCGCGAGCACCTCGCGTCCTATCTGGCGAGCTACTTCCAGGCGCCGATCGCGCCGGACGCGCTGATCGCGACCCCGACGCGCGCCGCCGCGCTCGTCGCGCTCCTGCTCCATCATCGCCCGCCGCGCGCCCTGATCGATCGGGAGTTGGCGACGCTGCTGCTCGGGCCAGAGCTCGGCACTTCGACCACACGCTGGGGCGGCACGGAGGTGCTCGAGGCACCCCGCAGCCTGGAGCTGTGCCGCCAGCTGCTCGAGCGGCTGCGCCCCGGGTTGCTCGTCGTCGCGCTGACGTCTCCGGAGAGCCAGAGCCTCGACTCGATCCGTCTCCTGGTGGAGACCGCGCGCACCACGAACACCACGTTGGTGCTCGACGTGTCCGCGGGCTTCGAGCTGTCGAGCGCCCCCGCGCAGCACCCGGCGCTACGGCTGTTGGCCGAGCAGCCCTTGCCGGAGCACGTCACGCTCCTCTGTGGCCTGGTGAAGGACGACGTGTATCGCGATCTCGAGCTCAGCGTGCTCGTCTCCGAGAACGCGGCCACGCTGAGCGCGCTCGCCGACGTGGCCGAGCTCACCTACAGCCGACCGCCGCTGCTCGTGCAGCGTTACTACGCGCGCATCCTGGCGGACCTGCTGAGCTTCCGCATCCAGGGGACCGGAGGCACGCCGCGCCGCCCACGCGCTCCGGAACGCCCCCCGCCCCCCACCGCCACCGAGCGTCCGGCGGCCCTCGCGCTGCCCGGAGACCCGGCGCGAGCCGACGTGCTCCGGCTCGACTACGGGGAGAACTCCCTGAGCGCGCCCACGTGCCTGCGGGCCCATCTCCTCGAGGCCTTCGCGCGGCGCCAGCTCGACGAGGCGGAGAGCGACGTTCGCCCCGAGCTCATCGCCCTGCTCGAGGCGCGCTTCGGGCTCCAGGACATCGCCGCCGAACGCCTCCACGTCGCGGGAGGGACCGCGCCCCTCTTCACCTCGCTGATGCTGGCCTGCGCCGCCGCGGGGGGCACCTTGCTCCTGCCGCAGGGGGCCTACGGCTACTTCGAGGGGTGCGCGCGCCTGGTGGGCGCTTCGGTTCGACCCATCGTCACCGCCCGCTCCGACGACTACAAGGTCACCCCCGCGGCCCTGACCGCGGCCATCGACGAATGCGCGGCGCCGCATTGGCTCTACCTGAACGCTCCCATCGTCAACCCCACGGGCGCCGCCTACTCCGCGGCGGAGCTGGCGGAGCTCCTCCGGATCGCGAGCGCCGCGCGGGTGAAGGTCATCCTCGACACGGTGTTCACCGGGCTCGACCACGCGCCGCGCCACACCGGCGCGAACACGACTCCCGAACAGCTCGCTGGGGCCTCCCAACCAGCGCCGCTGGGAGACCTCTCTGCCCCGACGGAGCTCGTCGTGCTGGGTGGGGTCTCCAAGGAGCTCGCCGCGGGCGGGCTCCGCTTCGGCTACGGCTACGCCAGCACCCCGGACCTCTCACGAGCGTTGGCGGGGAGCGCTGCCTTCGGCGTGCCCCACCCGACGCTGCGCTTCGCGCTGAAGCGCACCCTCGCCCAGCTCCTCGACCCGGACGCACGCACGCGCCGCGAGCTCGACGAGCAGCGGGCACTCCTCGCGCGTCGTGCCGCGCTCCTCTGCGACGTGCTCCGAGAGTGCGGCTGGGATCCCATCGAGCCCCAGGGAGGGTTGTTCGTGGTCGCGCGCCCGGGCTACGGCGCGCGCACGGTGGAGCTGGTGACCCCCGACGGCCCGCGGTCCTTTCACCTCGGCGCCGGGGGGCTGGTGGAGGCGCTCTTCGCCACCACGGGGTTGCTCGTCAACGGACCCGCCTGGACGGGCATCCCGGAGCATCACCGCTTCGTGTTGTCCGTACCGCAGGAGGTCTTCGATGGCGCGCTCGCGGCGCTTCGGCGCTTCCACCGGTTGGTCGAAGACGCTGACCGCGACGCCATGGACAAGGCCCCCTGAGCCCCTCGGCGGCCAAGCTCGAGGGCGGGCTTCGCTGTACGGGGCTTCGGTTCACGGCGTCGGTGCGCGGCGTCGGTGCGCGGCGTCGGTGCGCGGGGCTTCCGTGCGGAGCTGCAGAGAGCATCGACGCGCGAAGGTCAGCGGCCCCAGCCGTCATAAAAGAGGTAGAGCACCCCGATGTGATCGTGGAACCAGGTCCCGAGCTCCTCGCGGCTCCGGAACATGTACCCGGCCTCGAGGCGCGTGGTGGGGCTCAGCGCGGCGGTGAGGCCGGCCGTGAGTCGATTCTGATTGAACCCTTCTTCGTTCAGCAGGATCAGCGCCTCGTTCCAGACGAAGGGGAAGATCCGACGCTCCGGCGGCGCGTAGCTGACACGGAGCTGGTTCCGGTAGCGGACCGCGTCGCCGGTGTCGCGCCAGCGGTACTCGAGGCGGTTGCGATCCGTGAAGGCGAGGTCTCCCCAGCGCCAGTGGACGGTGGGCTCGAGCTCGGCGCGGCGCTCTTCGTCGAAGGCGCCGCTGGCCAGGTGATCCGCGTACACGGTCGCGTTCAGAGCGAGGAGCAGCCAGGGCGTCACCTCGAACATGGGTCCGAACCGCAGAAAGACCTGATGTAGCCCATCGCGCCGCCCACTGAAGCGCGTGTCGTTGAACAAGCGGAAGGTGGTGCGGACGGGGAACTCCTCCGCGGTCGCCACGGGGATGCGCATCTCGGACCAGAGCCACAGCTCGTGATCGGCGCGCGCCGTGCGCGGCAGCTTCACACAGGCGAGGAGGACGGCGCCGAGGAGCGCCCCGCGCAAGGCCCAACGAGCACGTCGACCCCAGGGAGACTTCTTCCTGGCTGGTCGCCGAGCGCCGGTCGTTCCCCGGTCGAGAGCCCTGTCGCGCCCCTGGGGGGTCGTGTCCAGGAGACGTCCCGGTTCGCGGGGGAGCGGGCTGCGCGAGTCGAAGTGAGCGTGGTCGGTGGTGTCCAGTCGTGTCCCGGCCATGATTCGAACCTCGTCGTGTGTCGTCCTCTCCGGCTCTCGGCGGGAGGAGCAGCTCTCCCGCGACGCACGGGAGCACCGAGCCGGCATCCTACCCGAAGGGCCCCTCCACGCCGAGTCGAGGCGGAGCCGAGCTAGCGAACGAAAGGAGCGCCAGCCCGGGTCGGTTTCGCGCGGGCGCCGCCGGGAGGATGTCCCGCGACAGCCTGCTACTCGCCGTTCGTCACGACCGGGGGCTTCGTCGAAGCCGGAGGCGCGGCAGCATCAGGCGAAGCACCGTCGCCGGGTTCGACGACGATGTCCGTCCGCACGGAGTTGGCGATGAAGCACTCCGCGTGCGCGCGCTCGTGCAGAGCAGCCTCCTCATCGGCGCTCGGCGCCCGCGAGCCGTAGGTGACGTGCGGTCGCAGCACGACGCGGCTCACCCAGGGCACCCCGCGTTCGTTCTTGGTCATCGTGCCCAGGGCACGATCCTCGTACCCCCGGACCTCGAAGCCGCGGCGGTGGGCCAGGTACAGGAAGGTGAGCATGTGGCAGCTCGACACGGAGGCCACGAACGCCTCCTCCGGATCCACGGCGCTCGGATCCGAGTGGGGCGGCTTCACCACGGCGGGGGACGGGGACGCCGGGAGGCAGAGCCCCCCGTCGAAGGTCCAGGTGTGGGCCCGAGAGTACTGACCCTGGCGGAACGCCCGTGGCTCGCCGTCGAACCGCCAGCGAACCGTGGCTTCATGGACGGTCATCGGGGAGTGTCCGGATCACCCCGCGTCGTCGGCGCAGGGTCCCTCGGCCGCCACCGCGGTGCCCGCCGCGTTCGCCTCGCAGCGATTGGGGTGGGTCTTGCCGTCGCAGCCGCACACGGGCGCGTACTCGCGGGTGCACATCTCGGGTCGCGGTCGGCACACTCCGCTCTGGTCGGCGGCGCCGCAGTGCGCGTCCAGGGCGTAGTCGCAGAACTCGCCCTCGGCGCACCCGGGCGCGGATCCTGGCCCCTGGAGCCCGCCACAAGCGACCTCTCCGTCCGCGCCGCCGCTCGTCGGCGCGTCCCCTGCGTCGTCGCCGGGCGACGACTCCTCGTAGGGCGCGGCCTCTCCGGTGCGCTCGGCGCTCGGGGAGGAAGGCTCCTGAGACGGACGGCCGCCGCACCCTGCGACCAGGAGGGGAGCGAGGAGGAGGACGCCAGGGAGGACGAGGACGGAAAGGAAGCGCGTGTGCATCGGCGGGAGTCTACGTGATGCCCCCGGCGCCGTCGCTCCCGCGACGAGCCGCGCGCGAGGGCCCACGATTTGCTCTTGGCGAGCCGACCGGCGCCCATATACTGATCGCATGAGCAGTGAAATGGTCAATTACGACAGCGACCCGATCCTCCAGCTGGAAATCGAGGGGCTCGACTATCGGATCGACGCCGGAAAGCAGGGCACGGCTCTCTGTGTGTCCACGCGGCCCGCGGGGGCCTGGGACTGGGAGTACATCGCCGAGGCCCAGTGGGATGCGATGGGGCTGCGTTGCAAGGCCCTGGCCCGACCCCTCCGGGAGCACCTGACGCGCGCCCTGCGGACGGCCCTGGAGGAGGCGGAGAGCTGACGGTCATCGAGCCCCGCCCTTGCCCCGCCCTCGACCCCTGCCCTCGAGCCCTCGAGCCGCCTCCGCAACGCTTCCGTGGCGCCGGAGAGCGTCCTCGAGGGCGCCCCCGAGGCCCGCGCACCTCGGGACATTGCCAACGCGCAGCCCGCTCGGTACCCATTCGCCTTGCCCCAACGACGAGGAGCTCGGGCGGCGTGGCCTCCCTCGACGGGAAGCGCGCGGCCGAGCTCGTCACCGATCCGAAGAACATGTCCTCACTGCAAACACTCCTCGGCGCTGCACAGCAGCACCTCTATCCCAACTACCGTCAGCCTCCGCTCGTGATCGAACGTGGCGAGGGGGTCCGACTCTGGGACACGAGTGGCAAGCAGTACATCGATCTCTACGCGGGGATCGCCGTGAGCGCCCTCGGCCACGCTCACCCGGAGCTCGTGGAGGCGATCTCCCGACAAGCGGGCAAGGTCCTCCACCTCTCCAACTACTACTACAACGAGCCGAACATCCTGCTCGCGGAGAAGCTCTGCGGGCTGGCCCGCATGGACCGAGCGTTCTTCTGCAACTCGGGCACGGAGGCGATCGAGGCCGTGCTCAAGGTGGCGCGCCGTCATTTCTTCGCCCAGGGACAGACGGAGCGCTATCGCGTGATCGCGTTCCACAACGCGTTCCATGGTCGAACCCTGGGCGCGCTGGCGGCTACCGGGCAGCCCAAGTACCGCGACGGCTTCGGCCCGCTCCCGGGGGTCACCCACGTGCCCTACGGCGACGCGGAGGCGGTGCGCCGGGAGATGGGCCCGGACGTGGCGGCGATCCTGGTGGAACCGGTCCAGGGCGAAGGCGGCGTGACCCCCGCCCCGGCGGGCTTTCTGCAGGCCCTGCGCCAGATCGCCGACGAGCACGGCGCGCTGCTCCTCGCCGACGAGGTCCAGACGGGGGTCGGTCGGACGGGGACGTTCCTCGCCTGCGAGCAGGCGGGGGTGAAGCCGGACGCGGTCGCCCTGGCCAAGGCCTTGGGGGGCGGCATGCCCATCGGCGCGATGCTGTGCAAGGAGAAGCTCGCGGAGGCGCTCCCTCCCGGCGCCCACGGATCCACCTACGGGGGCAATCCCCTGGCCAGCGCCGCCGCGCTCGCCGTGCTCCAGGTCATCGAACGGGACGGTCTGATGGCCCACGCCACGCAGATGGGCGAGTACCTCGCCGGCCGCCTGCAGGAGCTCGTCGAGAAGCACGCGGTCGCCGAGTCCCAGCGAGGTCTGGGCCTGCTACGAGCCCTGGTGCTGCGGGACGACACCGACCCCCGGGCGCTGCTCGAGAGGCTGCGTGAGGAGGGTGTCCTGCTCACCGTGGCCGGGGGAACCGCGCTCCGGTTCACCCCTCCCCTCATCATTCAACGGAGCGACCTCGACGAAGCCCTCGGCGCCGTCGATCGCGTCCTGGGAGAGCTATCGTGACTCGCCATTTCCTCAACCTCTCGGACCTGGGCCGAGACGGCCTCATCGCCACCCTCGACCGCGCAGATCGTCTGAAGGCGCAGCGCGGCACGACCAACGAACGTCCCCTCGCGGGCAAGAGCGTCGCCCTCGTGTTCGAGAAGGCGAGCACGCGCACGCGCCTCTCCCTGGAGGTGGCGGTCGCCGAGCTCGGCGGTCACCCCATCGTCATCACGAGCCAGGGCTCGCAGCTCGGACGGGGTGAACCCTTGAAGGACACGGCCCGGGTGCTGACCCGGATGGTCCACGCCGTCACCCTGCGCACCTCCGACGAGTCGCGCATCCTCGAGGTGATGGAGTACTCGACGGTGCCGGTGCTCAACGCCCTCACGGATCAGAGTCATCCCATGCAGCTCCTGGCGGATTTGCAGACCGTGCGGGCCCATTTCGGCAAGCTCGAGGGGCTGACCTACGCCTGGATCGGAGATGGCAACAACATGGCCAGCTCCTGGATCGAGGCCGCGGGGCTCCTCGGGCTGCACCTGCGGCTGGCGTGCCCCGAAGGGTATGATCCCGACGAGCGCTTTTGGAACGAGGCGCGGGAGCGGGGCGCTCGCCTGGAGCTGGTGCGGAGCGCAGCGGAGGCGGCGCAGGGCGCCCACGTCGTGAGCACCGACGTCTTCACGAGCATGGGCCAGGAGGAGGAGAGCGCCACCCGCTTGCGGGCGTTCGAGGGCTTCCGAGTCGATCGGGCGCTGTTGCAGCGAGCCGCCAAGGACGCGGTGGTGCTGCACTGCCTGCCCGCTCACCGCGGCGAGGAGATCGAGGAGGAGGTCCTCGAGGGTCCGCAGAGCATCGTCTGGGATCAGGCCGAAGCGCGCCTGCACACCGCCAAGGCGGTGCTGCTCTGGGCGTTGGGCATGGATGGCTGAGATCGGGCCCGCCCCCCGGCACGTCGGCTGCGGCACCTGCGGCAAGCCTGTCGACGCGCTGCGGGCCCCGCGCGTGCGCTGCATCGACTCGCGCCTGTGGTTCTTCTGCTCCGTCGAGCACGCCGAGTCCTTCGACGTGGACAGCGCCGCGGGGCAGCTCCTCTCGGAGCGCGGCTTCGAGGCGCCCAGGCGCACCTGGGGCCTGCCGGCTCCTCCCCAGCTCCCGGCGGTGGCGCCCCTCGACGGCGCGAGCGCGGGCCCGTTCGACGGCGTCGTCGGTGGTGCCGGTGACGCCGTCAGCGTCGGGCCTCCGACCATCCGCTCCCAGGAGCTCCCCGACGCTGACGAACTCGGATCCGTCCGCGGGGAGGAGCGCTCGCTGACCCCCGCGCTCGGAGAGGCCCTGGAACTCGGACCGCCGATCGCTCCCGCCACGCCGCCACCGGCGAACGTGGCCAGCTCCCCGCCCCCCTCCGTCCAGACGAGGCCCCCCTCCTCGGTTCGCTCCGTGGCTTCCGGAGGCCCGATCTCCGGAGGTCCGGCTTCGAGCGGCCCCGCCTCGGGGCGGAGCGCGCCCCCTACGGCCGCGTCCACCTGGGATCCTCCGCCGTCCCCATCCCACCCGCACTCGGCCGCGGCGCTCTCCGGAAACGTCCAGGCACCGGCGACCCTCCCCGCCGCCCTCAACTCGCTCGGAGGCCGCGAGCCGGCCTCCCGCGGCCAGGAATCACAGGATCTGCTCCTGCTCGGCATCGCCGCGGTGAGCGGAGCCTTCAGCATCGCCCTCACCCTCGCGGGCCCCTCGGCAGCGGCGCAGACGGGCCGCCTCGCCGTCCTCGGCGCGGGGGCGGGCGTGCTCGTGGCCCAGGCGCTGCTGAGCCCTCGGGATCCCCGGCAGCTGGATCGCGTGTCGTTGCTCCTGAGCCCGGTACTCACCACCGTGATCGCCGCCACCGCGCACCTGGGGGGACACCCGGACGCTCCCTCGGCGCTGACGGTCGCTGGCGCCGTGATCATCGCCAGCGCGGTGATCACCGGCCTGGTGCAGCGCTTCACGCAGCCCGTCGACCGCGGGCGACGCTCCCTCGTCGACCGCCTGCACCTGCAGGCCCGTCGCCTCAGCGGCCACGTCACCGAGCACTGCTCCGCGGACGAGCTCCGCCCCGGCGAGGAGATCCTCGTGGAGGCCGGCGAGCTCGTCCCGGCGGACGGCACGGTCGTTGCGGGACACGCGCGCATCGTGCCCTGGCTGGGCGCCCACCGCTCGGAGCCCCGCGGCGAAGGGGAGCCGATCCCGGCGGGCGCCCTGATCGAAGAGGGGGCGCTCCGCATCGTGACGGGGTGGACCGGATCGGACCGCGCCTGGCTGCGGCTGACGGCAGATCCGACGCGCCGCGTCGATCTGCGTTCGTCCCCTGCGCGGACGGGGTACCTCGCGGCCCAGCGGGGCGGCGTGGCGGCGGCGGGCCTGGTGCTGCTCGCTGGCTTCGCCCTCGGAGGAGATGGCCTCTTCTTCGCCCTGGCGGCCGCGGCCGTCCACGGAGCATTCGCCCACGCGGGGCTGGCCGAGCTCGCGGCGGCTCGGATGGCGCGAGCGACGCTGGAAGGGCTCGACCACGGGATCGCGTTCCACGCGGCGGAGCACCTGGACGAAGCGGGGCGCGCGACCGTGGCGGCCCTCTGCGCCCGAGGCACCGTGCTTCTGGGAGAGCCGGAGGTCGCGGGGCTGGAGCCGCTGGATCAGCTCTCCCCGGAGGAGCTCCTCGCGCTCGCTGCCGGAGCGGAGAGCGCGGTGCATCACCCCGTCGCCACCGCGGTGCTGCGAGCGGCCCGGGCCCGCAACGTCCGCCCCGACGCCACGCGCAACCACAACCCCATCGCTGGCCTCGGCGTCACCGCGGTGACCTCCTCGGGCAAGGGTCTCGTCGTCGGGAGCCGAGCGCTGATGCTCCGGGAAAAAATCAGCGTTGCCCGCGCCGAGAGCCGCATCACGGAGCTCGAATCCATGGGGCGCACCTCGCTGCTCGTGGCGGTGGATGGTCGCCTGGCGGGCATCCTGGCGCTCCAGGATGGGCTTCGGCCCGGCGCACGAGCGGCCGTCCAGCACCTCCTCGACCTGGGGGTGGAACCAGTCCTGCTGTCGGGGGATTCCCGGGAGACCACGGACGCCATCGCCCGCAGCATCGACATCGAGCACGTGCGCCCGGAGCTCCCCGCAGCGCAACGCGGCGAAGAGATCCGTCAGCTCTCCG
This sequence comes from Myxococcales bacterium, assembly GCA_012514535.1. Lineage (GTDB taxonomy): Bacteria > Myxococcota_A > Polyangia > Polyangiales > Polyangiaceae > NIC37A-2. The sequence continues at coordinate 26,767 of JAAZAA010000375.1, forward strand.
AGGGCGGCGCGGTCGTGGCGGTGATCGGCCGCAGCCCCGTGGACGACTCCGCGCTCTCGGCGGCGGACGTCTCGATCACCTTGCGTGCGGCTGCCGCCAGCAACGCCGATTGGAGCGTCGGCCTCGCCTCCGACGACGTACGCGACGCCGCGCGGACTCTGCGCATCGCGCGACGGGCGCGCGATGGCGCGCGCGCGATACTCGCCTTGAACGTCGTTCCACCGACTTTGGCTACCCTGGCCGTGGCGTTCGACCTCGTTTCTCCGGCCGTTGCGCCCTGCGCTGCGCTGCTCGGGACGCTCGCGGCGGCCTTTCGGGCCCGCGAAGACTGACCCCCGCGTCATCTCGTGGTAGTGAAACGACACTGTGAGCAACGATCGGGAGGACGCCCACTTCGGCCAGCGTGCGCGAAGTCCAAACCTGGAGCGCCTGCGCCAGGCCCTCGATGACTACATGTCGGACCGGGGGCTGCGCACGACGGAGCAGCGGCGGCTGATCGTCGACACGCTCTTCGACACCACCGAGCACCTGACCATCGACGAGCTGCTCGAGAAGGTGCGCGCCGTCGATCCCCGGATCGGGTACGCCACCGTCTATCGCACGATGAAGATGCTGGCCGAGGGAGGCATCGCGCACGAGCTCAACTTCGGCGATGGGGTGACTCGCTACGAGCTCGCTGACGAGGACGCTCACCACGACCACCTCATCTGCCAGGAGTGCGGCCACATCACCGAGTTCGAGGAGCCCCTGATCGAGGAGCTCCAGGAACGGATCGCGGCGCGCTACCGGTTCGTGGTCACCCACCACAAGCACGAACTCTACGGGCATTGCCGCGAACCGGAGGACTGCGAGCATCGCAAGCGCGCAGCCGACTCGGGGCGTGTACGCCAAACCAGGTGACGTGACGCCCTCGTGACGTCCCAGGCGTCGGGCGTCAGGAGCGCGGGCGTCTGCGTACGGGCACCGTGGCCACCGTCCAGAGGACCCGCCGCACGATGCGCGCGGGATCGCGGACGGAGTGGAAATGGGTGACCCGCTCCTCCTCCGGAGGATAGATCACCGAGATCGGCTCCTGGACGATGGGCAGACCGTTGCGCGCGAAGCGAAGGATCACCTCCGCCTCGAAGGCGTAGCCGGGGTCTCGTGGCTCGAGCTGCAACGTGCGCTCCACGGGATAGCGCCGCAGCCCACACTGGGTGTCCCGCAGGCGCATGCGACCGTAAGCGGACAAGAAGACGTTGGAGAACGCGTTCGAGAAGCGGTTGGGCAAGGGCGCGCCGTCCCGCCGCAGATCCCGCACGCCGAGGACCAACGCCTGCGGTGACGCGGGCAGCAGCACGAGACGAACCGCCTCCTCGGGCGGGTGCTGACCGTCCGCGTCCACGCTGACCACGCTGTCGAGCCCTCGCTCCTGCGCCCAGCGCAGGCCCGTGAGCAACGCAGCCCCCTTGCCCCGGTTCTGCGGGTGGCGAAGGACCGTTGCCCCCGCCGCCTCGGCGCGGGCCCCCGTCTCGTCCCCGGAGCCGTCGTCGACCGTCAGGCACAGCGCGTCCGCGTGCCACTGGCTCCGCTCCGAGTCCTCCAGCCGCTCCCAGGCGGTCGCCCACGCGCGCCGCAAGCCATCGATCACGTCCGCGACGCTGTCTCGCGCGCGATAGGCGGGGATGAGGAAAGCTGCGGTTCGCACGGTGTCCTCGGGATGTCTACCGGAGTCCGCCCCTTCGGCACAGCCCCTTCGGCACAGCCCCCGGCGAACTCCGCGTCCAAGCCCTGCCCGAGCTCCCGCTCCGACCTCTCCTCGCGGCTCAATAGGCGACGATGTGCTTCGGCGGGCCCACCCAGTACGCCTTCTCGCCGACGGGAGCCACGAACTGCAACGACAAGCCGCCCGTCTCCCGGTTCCGCTCGAAGCCCACGATGTTCGAGCTCTCCTGATTCGCCACCAACAGCCGATCGTCGCCGACGAGGCAGAAGTTTCTGGGGGTCCGCCCCCGGGTGCTCTCGTGGCTCACCAGGGCGAGGCCGTCGTCACTCGTCTTGAAGATCGCGATGCTGTCGTGGCCGCGATTCGACACGTAGACGAAGCGCCCGTCGGGGCTGACGTGGAGGTCCGCCCCGCTGTCGTCCGATCCCCGCGGGCCCGGCAGCGTGGACAGGACCTGGAGCGGTCGTAGGCTGGCGCCTTCGACGGCCAGAGTGACCACCGTACAGTCCAGCTCGTCGACGAGATAGGCGCGGTGCCCTTGGGGATGAAACGCGAGGTGCCGTGGTCCCGAGCCACGCGCCAGCGGAACGACGAAGGGCTCCCCCTCCCACAGCTTCCCGCGCTGGGAATCGAAGCGATAGCAGGCGATCGTGTCGCTCCCCTTGTTCGTCACCAGCACGTAGGCGTTCGTCGGATCCGAAAGCACGCAGTGCGGGTGGGCGCCCGAGCGTTGCTCGTCGCTCAAGGGGCCCAAGGTGCCGTCGTCGAGGATGGGCCAGAGACGCACGGTGCCCCCTCCGTAGTTGGCCGCGAGCACCCAGCGTTCACTGCGATCCACCGACACGTACGCGGGTCCGCCGGGAGACGCGACCTTCCCGATGAGCACGGGCCGCTCGCCTTCGAGACGCAGGACGCCGATCGCGTCCTCGCGCTCGTTGACCACGTAAGCGGTGCCGTGGCTGGGAGCGAAAGCCATGAAGGAGGGCAGCGCTCCGGCGTCGACGCGATCCTCCACACGCAGCTCGGCCTCACCGAGCGAGCAAGCGAACAAATGCCGCTCTCCCCCCACGTAGATGGTCCGCATGCGCTCCAAGAATAATCCGCGCCAGCGCCCGCACAAATCGCCGAGAAGCTGCTAGACAAGACCGGTGGCCGACCCGGATTTCCAGCTGGATCCCGAGCACCTGGCAGCCCTCTCCCACCGCGCGAAACGTCAGATCCGCCAGCGGATGCGGGCCACCCGTCAGGCCTACCCGTCGACCGCCGTCGCGGCGCGCAGCGCGAAGATCTGTGAACGGCTCCTCGCCCTCCCCATCCTCGCGGGAGCGAAGGCGGTCGCTTCCTTCGCGCCTTTGTTGGAGCGCCGTGAGGTCGATTTGAGACCCCTGGACGAGGCCCTGCGCCACCGGGGCGTCGCTCTCTATTATCCATTCATGGACCCCACGCCGACCGGCTACCGTACGGGTTTCCGGAAGGTCGAACGGCCAGATGACCTCGTCCCCCGCCAGCAGCCCTTCGCGGAGCCGCCACCGGACGCGCCGGAGGCCCGACGGGGCGACATCGACGTCGTCCTCGTCCCCGCCCTGGCGGTCGCGGCGGATGGTCACCGGGTCGGGTACGGCATGGGGTACTACGACGCGACGCTCCCGGACGTGGTGCCCCCCGCGATCAGCGTCGTGGTCGCCTTCGATTTCCAGCTGCTGACGGAGCTCCCCCACGAGGCTCACGATCGCGCCTGCGACTGGGTGGTGACGGACGCGCGGGAGATCGACGTGCGCGGTGGTGTCCCCTCCGATCGGCGCTGACGGCGTCGCCACGGCGCTCCCCACACGGCGCCCCCGACACCGCGCCCCCCGACACCGCGCCCCCCGACACCGCGCTCCCGACACCGCGCTCCCCACAGGACGCTCTCGACACGGCGCCCCCAAGTACGGCGCTCCCGAGCCGCACCGGATGCTCGGCCGCCCCATTACCGCCACCGCTGTCGGGCAATGACGCCCCCGCCCCGTTCGAGGGGTCGCGCGCCGCGGAGCGAATTGGTTGGATCGGGGACCGCGCGGACCGAGTAAAAATCTGCGGAGCGCAGCGGTCACAAGTAACTTCGAGAAAGCCCCCGGACAATCCGGCCGCCGGGCCTTTATACTGACTCATACTGCCCAGTGAGCGACCACCCAGACGAACACACATGGTACGCACGGTCCTGATCGTCGACGACTCCGAGTCCGTGCGTCACTCCGTCGAGCGCGTGCTGCGGGACCACCAGGTCGCCGATGTCTTCCTCACGGCGCGCGATGGCCGGGAAGCCTGTGCCCTGCTCACCCGGCACACCGTCACTCTCGTGTTCTGCGACCCCGCGGCGGCAGGGTTCGACGAGTTCGAGCTTCTGCGCCTGAAGGGCGGACAGACGAAGCTCGAGGGCGTGCCCGTGATCCTGCTCGCGACCGAGGAGGACACCCGCGCCACCTTGCGTGCCCTCCGTGCGGGAGCCGACGATTACCTCACCAAGCCCTTTCACGACGAAGAGCTCGTCGCCCGCGCTCGCGTGCACCTGCGCCTGAGGGAGCTCCAGGACGAGCTGCGCGACAAGAGCACGCTCCTCGAGACCCTGAACCGCACGGACGGGTTGACGGGGCTCCTGAATCGTCGCTCCCTCGTGGAGGTCCTCGGCGCCGAGTTCGCGAAGTGCACGCGCTATCGCGCCCCGCTGAGCCTGGTGATGGTCGACCTCGACCGCTTCAAGAAGGTGAACGACACCTTCGGGCACCCCGTCGGAGACGCGGTCTTGAAGACCGTCGCCCGGGTGATCCGCGCGGAGCTACGGGCCTGCGACGCGGCGGCCCGGTTCGGAGGCGAGGAGTTCGCGCTCCTGCTCCCTCAGACGGATCGGGCGGGAGCGATCGTGGCCGCGGAACGCTGTCGCACGGCCCTCGAGGCGGCGCGGGTCCCTACGAGCGCCAGCGCGGTGAGCGTCACCGCGAGCTTCGGCGTGGCGACCTGGCCCCATCCCCAGGTGGCGCGCCTCGACGATCTGGTGAGCCAGGCCGATCAGGCCCTGTATCGCGCCAAGAGCGAGGGTCGCAATCGCGTCGTCGCCCTGTGACGTGGTTCGTGGGGTCACCTGGGAGAGGCGCGATCCAGGCCGAACCAAGCTCCGATGCAGCCGAGCGCGAACCCCACGGGCGCCACGCTGGCCGCGACCACGAGCGCCATGGGCTCGGTGATGCTGAACATGCCGAGGGTGACCAGGATGGCCGCGCCCGTGGACCAGGCGGGCTCGATCACGCTGCGTGCCCCGCTCGCGCGCGCGACCAGGTACCCTGATACGGGGAACGCCGCCAGCAGGGCGGAGCCGAGCAAGGCGAGGGGCACGCTGGCGACCAGCTCCGACTCGTCCACCTGAGCGAAGTCCACCCCGTAGCGGTGCCCGATCCACACCGCGGCGGCGAGGAAGGCGAGGGTGACCCCGAGGGTCACGAGAGCCCCCACGAGGATCCAATGCACCATCAGCGGCTGCCCCGTGCCGCGCATGGCTTCGCGCACGGTGCGGACCGAAGGCGGCTCGAACACCCCGCCAGGAACGGAGCCCGGCGCGCTCGGCTCATGACGCAGCATCATCCATGTCCCCACGACCATGAGCAGGAGCACCGGGACGACGACCACGAGCAGCGCCGGCCCGCGCCCGAAGACCACGTGATCGTACCCGCCGTGGATCAGGGCCACGCCGAGCCACAACCTCGGCAGGGATCCCTGGCGCCCCCGCCCCAACGCGTAACCCCACAGAGATGCGAAGAACAGGTGCGCCGGCAGCGCGATGGTCGAGCGCAGCACGTCGAGCCAGTCTCGCAAGCCCGCCACGAAGTACGCCGACAACACCTCGCAGGCAGCGAAGCCGCTGGCTGCGGCGACCGCGTGCAGCACACCGACGCGACCGCTCGTGAGCCGGCGCCGCAAGAACGACGGCCACACGACCGCGATCTTCAACGCCTCTTCGAGGGGGCCGACCACCAGCAGCATGATCAACGCCGCGCCGACGGGGCTCGCCAGAGAGCCCCGCAGCGGCACGCCGGTCCAGGCCACCAGGCGCGCCTCGAGCACCGCGGCGACCACCGCCGCCAGCCCCCCGAACCCGCAGGTGAGCAGGACGACGCGCCCGGAGACGTGGCGCGTCTCGGCGATCCGCCGAAACAACCACCAGGTCAGCAGCAACGGGATCGCGGCGCTCGAACAGGCGATGGTGGCGCGCAACCAATCCACGGCGCCCGGTCCTTGTATCACCAGCACATGCCGCTCAGACCCGGGCTAGGGTCCCACGGCACGCAGTTTCGGGAGAGGGTCGCCGTGAGGTCCTTGGGGTCTGATCCCCGGTTCTGAGATAGGCGCCCTCGACC
>JAAZAA010000376.1 GCA_012514535.1 Myxococcales bacterium
CGCGCGGAATCGGGCGCGCGGAATCGGGCAAGAATCGGCAGGGCCCCCGCGGCGGGCCACAAGGAACCTCCGCGCGTCGCCCCTTTCCTCGAAAGGGGCCCCTCCGCAGGCCGCTCGAATCTCTCCTCGATCCATCTTAGGTAAACTTTTTCATAACCACTCGAACCCGTGAGCGCTCACGGGGCCCTCGCCGACGAAGGCGGGCGGTGAGCTGGCGACGCGCTCACCGCGCGTGGCGCCACGCGCGGCGCGCGCGGTGACCTCACGAGGGCCCTCCCGGCGAGCGCGCAGGATCTCGAGACGCCGTTCGCCCCGACGCGCGGAAGCCCTCGAAACCACGACCTCCCGCGACACACGACGAGCCCCACGACGCGCGCTCCACGACACTCGAAGAGCTTCCGACGACGTCGATCGACGTCACGAGCTACAGACACCGCACATCACACACCTCCCGCCACACCCTGTGAGGACATGCCTCAACAATGAAAGCGCATAGGCCATGCGAAAGTGCGAACAGGCCGGCGGGCGGGTATTCTGTGTGTTCGGAACGACGCCGACCGGGATCTCGCCATGAAACAATCGTCTCACATTCTCCGCCGCTCATTGGCCTTCGGCTCCATCCTCGTGGGAGCGAGCCTGGGCTTCGCCTGTGGTTCCGACGACGGCAACGACGGGGGCGCCGACTCCGGAACCGGTGGTCACTCCCATCTCGACACCGGGAACGGGGGCGACGGCAACGGCGGGAGCGACGGTGCTCCCCGGGTCGGTGGCAGCGTCGACCTCACCGAGCAGGAAGTGAACGACATCTTGAACGCCTCCTGCACCGGCTGGAGCGGCGAGGGCGAGGCGCTGCCCGCCGTCCTGCAGCTCGTCGTGGACACGAGCGGGTCGATGGATGACCGGGCGCCGGGGAGCAACGACAGCAAGTGGGAGGTGACCCGCGACGCCTTGGCCTCCGCGCTCGAGTCGCTCCCGCCCTCGGTCTCGACGGGCATGCTCCTCTACCCGAACCAGAACACGCAGCGGAACAGCCAACCGGGCGACGTCGAGGACTGCGTCAACACGGACGCGATGATCCCCATCGACGCCCTCGGCCAGAGCGGCTCCGATCATCGCGAGCAGCTGGCGGACGCCCTCGCCAGCGCCAACGTGCGCTCCTACACCCCGACGCACGACGCCTTCGGCTACGCCCTCGAGGAGAGCCTCCTGCCGTACCAGGGGAACGCGACCAAGTTCATGCTCCTCATCACGGACGGCGCGCCGACCCTGGCCCAGGGCTGCGTCAACCCGGGCGGGCGGCGGGGTGTCTCCGACGCGCCCACGCAGCCCATCGTGGACCTCGTGGAGACCGCGCGCAGCGAGCACGGGATCCGCACTTTCCTCATCGGTTCCCCCGGCAGCGAGGAGTCGTCCAACTCGGGCGGCGGGGACATGCGCCCCTGGCTCTCCCGCGCCGCCGTGCTCGGCGGCACCGCCCCGGACGACTGTGACGAGGAGGGCCCGAACTTCTGCCACATGGACATGACGCAGGAGCCGGACTTCGCCGCCGCGCTGAGCGACGCCCTCGCCTCGATCGCCGGGCAGATCATCGACTCCTGCACCTTCGCGATGCCCGATCCGCCCGAGGGCGAGCGCATCGATCCGGCCCTCACCAACGTGATCATCACCTGGGGCTCCGGGCAGTCCACGCTCATCCTCGGCGACGACACGACGGACTGCACCGTCGGGTGGCAGTCGAGCGGCGCGGACGAGCTCACCCTCTGCGAAGAGACCTGCAAAGCCGTCAAGGCGGACAGCAACGCCCGACTGCACCTCGCCTTCGGCTGCGGCGTCGACATCATCCCCGTGCGCTGACGAGCCCCCGGACGACAACGCCCCACGATGGCTCCGGAACCTCGCGTTCCGGAGCCAGACCTGCGCGCGGCGACCGCGCAACCCCGATGCACGTCGGGGCGCTCCTCGTGGGAGGACGAGGACGTCACGCGCCACCGTCGATGCA
>JAAZAA010000377.1 GCA_012514535.1 Myxococcales bacterium
ACGTCCACCACCGCCGGAGGGGAGGTCCAGGTCCGCTCGACGGGACGAGAGCCTGGCACCGACGGGAACCTCTGAAATTTCGAGGGGAGGGGCATCTCGCTCGGGGGGACGGGAAGGCGAACGCGCGGGGACTTTTGGGATCGTTCGAGGGGACTGAAGGTTTGGTCGACGGGACTGGAGGTTCGTCGGCACATTTTCCCAGGGGTTTGCAGCGCCAGGGGGATCGGCGGGCCGATCGGGGCGGAGCTCTGGGGGGCGGAGCTCTGGGGGGCGGAGCTCTGGGGGGCGGAGCTCTGGGGAGCGGAGCGCCCGCCGTCGGAGCCAGAGTCGCGGATCGATAGGGAAGGAGGAGAGATGGCGAGACTCACTACGCTGCAGAAGGTGGAGCGAACTGTGAAACTGCTGCTCGGCATGCGCATCCCGCGCGTCGCCCAGCAGCTCGCGCCCTACGGCTTCGGGCGCGCGACGCTCGAGGACGGGTGGGCGCGCGTGGTGGCGCTCGGCCTTGCGAGCGTCGAGCTGCCCCGGTCAGCGCGTCCTGCCGCGGCGGAGACTGGCACCGCCGCGCTCTTGTCCCAGCTCGACGCCTTCGAGAACACGTGGTTCCCCATCGCCCGCCGCTCCCTGGAGAGCCGTCACCCGCAGATCGCCGAGCGCCTCTTCCAAAACATCCCCCAGTCCCGCGGAGCGGGTAGCGCCCTCACCGTGATGCTCTTCTTGGAGCGCCTGGCCGCCTTGGAGCGCGGCGAAGCACCCTACGGCGCCGACGGTCGCGGGGCGCGACGCCTGCTGAGGGAGCGCGGCCTCAGCAAGAAAAAGGAGAACGCCGCGCGTGATCTGCTCGCGCGCCTCCGCGACGTCGAGAGCGCCCCCGCCGCGCCCGCGCTCGATCCCGAGCAGGAGGAGCACGCCGCCGAGGCGATGTGGACCTGGTATCTCGAGTGGAGCGCCATCGCCCGAGTCGCCATCGACAACCGCACGTTGCTCAAGGCGCTGGGGTTCACTCCGCGCGGCGCGCGCTCTGCCAAACAGGCGCTCGAGAGCGCCGCACCCACGGTGCCCGAGCCTCCCCCCGCCCGCTCCAGCTCACGGAGCCGCACCCTCGGCGCGCGCCCGCGCCGCCGGACGCGGGGTGCGCGCTGAGCTCGTCTTCAGAGCTCCTGCGGCGCTGGCTCGGGGGCGGGCTCTGGTCGAGCGCTCCCTTTGCGGCGGACGACCTGCCCGCTGACCTGCATTTGCCACTGGGCGGGATCCGTCGTGGTGAACGAGAGGAGATACCCCACGACGCCGACGCCAAGGAGGACGCCACCGACGGGGTAGAGGACGTCCGCGGCGTCGCCTCCGACCAGGGCCCCCGTGCCGGCGATGAGCCCGCCGGAGAGGCCCATGGTCCAGCCGAAGATCTTCCACCCCGCCGCGCTGTTGTGGGAGCCGCTGTCGTACTCCACGGCGGTGATCTCGAGGTTCGTGATGGCGTCTCCGCCGGCCTTCTCGACGATCCGCTGCAGCTCGGGCTCGAGCTCCGCCTCGATCCGCCCCTCGCCGTGGCGCGAGACCTCGTAGGTGCGCTCGATGGTGAAGGTGGAGACGTCCTCGTATCCGTCCTCCTCGACGATGTCTCCATCACCGTCCACGTACTGGCCAGAGGCGGAGACGGGGAAGTCCGTCCGCAGCGGCGGCATCGTGACGACGTTCGAGGTCGTGTAGCAGCCGGTCGTCGCCAAGAGCAGCGCGCCCGTGAGGACAGCAGGACCCACCCTTCGGGCCGCCGTCGCGCGAGCGAGGTTCATTTCCTCACCTCCGCGTCGATGCGCAGCTCCCGGCCAGCGGCCGACGAGCCATAGGTGCTGAAGTCGACCGCCTCGTACTCGATGTTCTGAATCTGCACCCACTTGTCCGAGCGGCGCACCTGCGCTGCGAGCTTCTCGGACGCGGGGAGCTCCGAGCGCGCGCTCCGCGTCGTGGTGACGGTGACCCGGGTGTTGCCGCTGGTGTAGCTGGACTGACTCACGGACACCTGAGTCCCGCTGGAGGCGGAGATTTCACGCCCGCCGTCGCCCGGCGTCTCGGAGACCATGACGGGGTAGTCGGCGTTCCGCCCGTGTACGGTGAACAACTCCGTGGGGAACGCGGCTTTCCCGCACCCGGCGCTCCCGACGCCCACCACCACGGCGAGCAGCACCCCGGCCGCACCACCATGAGCTCGCTGACTGCTCATCTGCAACTCCCTACTCGCTACTCGCTACTCGAAACCCAGGACCGCCCGACCCTAGGTGGGGCTCGCCGACGGCGTCAATCGACTGGTTCCCCAAAGCCAATAGATGCCTTGACCACGCCGATTATCTCTCTGCTCCCCGTGGATCCTGGCGCCTGCGACCCGTCCGTGGACCTCCGCCGCGGCCACGGATCCTGGGCGCCGGCCGTGGCCGGGCGCCCAGCCCTTTGGCCCTCGCCCGCGAGACCGGCGGGCTCGCGCGAGCCTCGGCGGGAGCCCTGGGGAGCGGTGCGGCCACGCGCTCTTCATCGGAGGGCTGCCCTGGGGGGCGCCCGCAGCCGGGACCACCCGGCTGCGACAACGGGTGCGACAACCCGTCGCATGGCGCGCGGCGGGGGCAGCGAGTAGTACCCGCGCGGCGGTCGCGCCACCGCCTCTGGGTACACGACATGCAGCACGACTCGACGCAGATCCCGGCCACGATCTCCGTTCCGCGCCCCCGAGCTCGTTCGTGGGCCGCCCGAGCCGTCCGCCTGGCGGTGTGGGTCGCCTGGGGCACGCACCTCGTGGGCTGCTCGGGGGATGCGCGAGAAGATCACGGGCAGATGGTCGTCACGAGCGACGGCGGCGCGCTCCTGGTGACGATCGCGAGCGAACCCGCGGAGCGGCCCGTGCGCGGGAACAACCGGATCACCTTCCACATCGAGTCCACGTCGACGGGAGAGCCCCTCGACGACCTCGAGCTGGAGATGGCCCCGTTCATGCCAGCCCATGGACACGGCAGCTCCCAGGAGCCGGCCCTGACGCCGCTGGGGGACGGCCGCTACCGCTTCGACGACGTCGTCCTCACCATGCCCGGGCTCTGGGAGCTCCGCACCACCGTCGCGGGTCCGATCACGGACTCCTTCGCCCCGCGCTTCGAGGTCGACTAGTGCTCGGAGACGGCTCGGGGCTGTCTCGGTGGGCGCTCGCTCTCGGCGGGGCGCTCGCCGTCCTCGCGAGCCCGACGACGGCTCGCGCCCAGGCGTGCTGCGCCGGAGCGTCCGCCATCACGCCGGGGCGGCTCGAGCTCCACGAGCAGGCGCTCGTCGGGGTGCTCCTCTCGGGTTCGACGGGCCTCGGCTCCTACGACGGCTCTCGGAGCTTCCGCGGGACGCCCCCGGGTGTCCGGGAGATCGATCTGCGCCAGGACGTCGTCGGGGCCCTGCGCTGGCTCGAGCGCGGGCAGCTCGGTCTGCAAATCCCCCTCCATGCGTCGTGGCGGCGGGCGCCGACGACGGGCGGCGAGCTCGGCGGGGGCATCGGGGATCTGAGCTTCAGCGTCCGCTACGACGCGATCCTCAACCGCGAGTACCGCTACTTGCCAGGGATCGCGCTCCTGGGCGGCGTCACCCTCGCCACGGGTCGCCCTCCGGAGTCCGCCCGGCTCCCCCTGGCCAGCGACGCCACCGGGACCGGCGCCACCCAGTTCAGCGCGGGGCTCGCCCTCGAGCGATCCTTCGGCGACGTGCTCCTCAACGTCACCGGGCTCGCGTCGAAGCGGACGAGCCGAGAGGTGTCCGGGGTGGACAGCGAGCTCGGGACCCAGTGGCTCGGGCTCGTCGCGGTCGGCTACACGATCTCCGACGAGGCCGCCGCGGCCTGCGTCCTGACCTACACCCACGAGGGGGACGCCCGTATCGACGATCGGGTCGTGCCCGACACGGCCAGCGACCGCCTGCGGCTCTCCCTGGCCGCGAGCTCGCGCCTCGCCGACTCCTGGCGCGTCCAGGGGTCGGCCTTCATCGATCCTCCCCTCGACGGCTTCGGGCGGAACCTCCCGTCCAGCGTCGGGGCCACCCTGGGTTTGATCCGGAGCTTCCTGTGACGAGACGCGCCCTCCCGCTGCTCCTGCTGTGCCTCTCCTGTTTGTTCGGCTGTGCGTCGAGACAGCCGACCGAGCGGATCCTCCTCGAGCCCTTCGCCCTCCAGGGCAGCGACGGCCGGACCCACGAGCTGTCCCGCGTGCTCGCGGAGAACCCGCTCACGGTCTTCGTCTTCTACTCCGAGTCGTGCCCCTGCGTGTCGGCCCACGAACCTCGCCTGAAGGAGATCTTCGAGGACTACCGAGGCCGAGGCGTCCAGCTCTTCCTGGTGAACTCCGAGCGCGGCGCCGACCCGCAGCAGGACGCCCGGGAGGCCCAACGACGCGACTACCCCTTCGTCCTGTTGACCGATCCGGAGGCGCGCCTGGCCCGGACCGTGGGGGCCCAGTTCGCCACCCACGCCATCGTCGTCGACGCCGAGGGCCTCGTTCGTTACTCGGGTGGTGTCGACTCGGACATGGTGCGGCTGACGCCGGACGCGACGCCCCACCTGCGCAACGCCCTCGACGCGCTCCTGGCAGGGCGCGCTCCCGAGGTCGCGGGCCGCGCCCGCGGCTGCGTCCTCCAACTGCACTAGTCTCAGGCGCCTCCCTGTTCGCCCCCCAAGCCCGTCGGCCCTTTCGCGCCCCGCGGTGGCCCCCCCCCGCGAGAGGGGCCGCCTGCTCCCGAGGCGCCCCCGGGGGAAACACTCGGCGCCGCGGTGGAGTGCTCCGAGGGGAAACATCAGGCGACTGAACATTTCCGCCAACCACACAATATCACCATCCTACTTGCTGGCCGCGTGGTTGTGTGTAGGGGGAAACGTCAAGCACCCCGTCGAGCCATCGACACCGGCCGCCGCGCGCCTGGTATCCTGGAGCTTCGCGGGGCGATGACTCCCGCTCGCCAAAGTACCTCCCATGACCGCCCACGCCGCCCCCTCGTCCCGCCCCCTTCGCTGGTTCGTGCTCTCGAGCTCGCTCGCGCTCTGCGTCGCGATGGCGTGCGGAGGTGGCGCGAAGGTCGACGGCAGCGGCGACTGCACCGGCTCCGACTGCACCAGCAAGAACGTCTGCGAGAAGACCTATCCGGGGAAGTGCGGCACGCCGTGCACCTCGACCGCGGATTGTGACGCCGGGCTCCACTGTGGATCCGATGACAAGTGCACGGCCGCCTGTGTGCAGGGCCAGCAAGGCCAGTGCGACGAGGGCCTGGAGTGTACGAGCGACGGCCGCTGCAGGAGCCCGCTCCTGGGGTTCGGGGGCGCAGGGGACGGGAGCGGCGGCGAAGGCGGCGGAGACTCCTGCATCGACGTGAACGTCAGCTTCGATCCGCAGATCCCGACGGTCATCCTGCTCGTCGATCAGTCCAGCAGCATGAACGCCGGCGGCGGCTGGTCCGTGCCCGCCGATTACGAGCCCTGGGGCTGCGAGACCAACGGGACGTGGCGCTGGAACGTCGTGCGCAACGTGCTCTTCAACCCGACCAGCGGCGTGGTGAAGCCCCTCGAGGACAAGGTGCGCTTCGGGCTCACGCTCTACTCATCGGACGACTTCGAGATCGCCTGCCCGGCGCTCGACAAGGTGCCCGTCGCCCTGAACAACTACGACGCGATGCTCGAGCGCTTCGAGTGCAGCGAGCTCATCGAAGACACGCCCACCCAGGCGTCCCTGGAGGACGCGGTGGCGGACCTCGAAGCCATCGACGAGCCCGGCCCCAAGATCGTCATCCTCGCGACGGACGGGGAGCCCGACACCTGCGAGTGCCCCGACTTCAGCGGTACCCACGTCCCGGCCGAGTGCCGGGGCATGAACGCCGCCGCCAAGCAGCAGGAGGCCATGGACGGAGTCGTCGCCTCCGCGGGCGTGGCCCGCGACAAGAACATCACCGTCCACGTGATCAACGTGAGCAGCCCGAGCAACGCGTCGCTCCAGGCGCACCTCGAGGACGTGGCCGAGGCGGGCGGCGGGACCGTGTATCCCGGCTTCAGCCCGGACGAGCTCCAGGCGGCCTTCCAGGAGATCATCGACGGGGCGCGCTCTTGCGTCCTCGAGCTCGACGGCGAAATCGCCAGCGGGAAATCGTCGAGCGGCGACATCCGCCTGAACGGGGAGAAGCTCGCCTACGACGACCCCAACGGCTGGAGGGTGAACTCCCCCACGCAGATCGAGCTCCTCGGCGAGGCCTGCGAGGCGATCAAGACGGGCAACCACGAGCTCACGATCAAGTTCCCCTGCGGCTCCTTCATCGTGCGCTGAGGCTCGGCGCCCCCATCGACCCCCATCGATCCCTCATTCGCCCGAGGGCTCAGCGGGACTCCGGCTCGACAGCGTCGCCCGCCCGCTCGAGCTCCGATGAGTCACTCGTGCGTCCGCACTCGAAGGTCTCCCCAGGCCACTCGGAACGCGGAAGGCTCACCCCCCCCCGCGCAGGGCTTCGTGTTCCGGCCGGTGGTCGGCTCCGAGGCGCGGTGCTACGGCCATGAGGTCGGCATCGCCGTATCCCCATGGACCTTCCGCTGATCCTCTCCTGGGCCGCTTGGGGGCTCGTCGTCGTGTTGGCGGCGCTGCTGCGCTCGCGGGCCTACGCCGTGTTCCGAGCCGTGACCCTCGGGGTGCACACCCTGCTGGCCCTCTCGATCGCCCCTGCGTTCGAGCCGGTGGCGCCCGTCTTCTGGACGCTGCACGCCCTGGTGTACGTGCACGCGCTCGCCCTGGTGCGACCGCGCATGCGCCCCCTCGCCTACCGCCTGCTCGTGAGCATCCCCGCGGCCTTCTTCTCGGCGGGCACGCTCCTGTCCTTGCCCTGGTTGCTCCTGGCCCCGCTGGGCGTGGACCTGCGCTTCACCTCCGTCGCCTACGTGCTCGCCGGCGTCGGGCTGCTGCAGTCGTCGCGGACGCGCCCCGAGGTCATCGACCTGGCGGTGGCGGACGGAGAACACGCCCCCGCGCTGCAGCGCTGGACGGCGACGGGCGCCAGCGGGAGCCGCCCCCTGCGCATCGTGCAGATCACCGACCCCCACCTGGGCCCCTTCATGTCCGTCGAGCGGCTGCGCGGCATCTGCCGACGCGCGGTGGAGCAGGATCCGGATCTGATCGTCCTCACCGGCGATTTCCTCACGATGGAGTCCCAGGAGGACCCGCGCCTGCTCACCGAAGCCCTGTCACCCCTCGCGGATCTCCCCGGGTGCGTGTTCGCTTGCCTCGGCAACCACGATCACGAGGCGCCGCGCACGGTGCGCGACGCGCTCGCCAGCAACGGGGTGCGTCTGCTCGTGGACGAGGCCGAAGAGATCGAGACCCCTGCGGGGCGCGTCCAGATCCTGGGCATGGACTTCGTGTGGTCGAAACGCGCCGAGCACCTCCAGCGGGTGTGCGCCGCCCATCCGCGTCAACCCGGCGCGCTTCGCCTCGTGCTCCTCCACGACCCGACCGCCTTCAAACACCTCCCCGCTGGCGAGGCGGATCTGGTGCTCTCGGGGCACACCCATGGTGGGCAAGTCGGCCTGGTGAGCCTCGGCTTGCCCTGGACCCTCATGCGCCTCTTCGTGAAAGCCCCGGATCACGGCCTGTGGGCGCGCGGAACGGACCGGCTCTACGTGCACCGCGGCACGGGCCACTACGGCTTCCCCCTCCGCCTGGGCGTCCCCGCGGAGGAGAGCCTCCTCCGCGTCCACGTCGGGACGTCCGATCGCTCCGCAGCCTGACCCATCTCCCGGGGGCGCTCCCCCACCGCGCGCTCCTTTCGGAACGAAGACGCACAGGAACCCCATTTCATTGGGGTCACGGCTACCTTCCGTCCGTCACCGTTTCCGCACAGCCCCCGCAGGCGCCACCGGCTCTCTCCGCTGCAGCGTGTCGTTCGAGGTGTGACGCGCACCGCGCTCCGCTCGATGCAACGGGCTCGGCGCGTCGCGCGCTCGCGGCACGCGGGAAGTGTCGAGGCTCGGGCTCGGACGTCGCGCGCTCGCGGCACGCGGGAAGTGTCGAGGCTCGGGCTCGGACGACGCGCGCTCGCGGCACGCGGGAAGTGTCGAGGCTCGGGCTCGGCTGGACGCCCGAGCGAAGGGCGGCCTATGAAGACGCTACCTCATCGTGCGCCGGTCCATGATTTTCCCGATTTTGCGTCGCCGCACGTGGTGCGGCTTCGCCCTCCTCTTCGTGCCTCGGCTGGCTCTCGCCGAGACCTACTACGGCCCGGAGCTCGCCGACCTCGCGCGCCAGACGGTCGACGTCATGCGCCTGCACCAGCACGTGATGGCGCAGCAGCTCGCGCTCGACGAGACGCCGGCCTACCTCGAGCTGACCCTCCGCTCGACGCCGGCCACCTTCCAGTTCGACGACGGCGCCAAGATGCGGGCGGGCATCTCGCGCGTCGGCTTGTCCATGGGCGCCGGCTTCGGGAACCCGACCACCGGCTTCGCGGGGTTCGTGGGGCTGCAGGTCGACTCCGTAGCGAGCACCCAGTTCCCCAACCCCTTCGCAGGAACGACGGAGGGGGAAGGCTTCGACTACGGTCAAGGGCTCCTCCACGCGGGCCTCGCGGCAGAGGGTTTTCAAGTGACCTACGGCCTGATGATGAGCGGCGATCAGGCGAGTGGGCTGAGCCCGCAGGGCTACTTCACTCGTCAGGGCCGCAGCTATCGCGACGGCACGCCCGAGGACGTTCGGCCGACGAGCGAGCTGTCGTACTCGCACTTCATCACCTTCACGCAGGCGGAGGGCGTGTCGTTCGGGGCGACCCTCGCCGAGGTGGCCTCGCACGCCAGCGCCGCCGCGCGCGATCCCCGGGGCACGGTGCTGGCCGCCCTCCGCGCCGAGTTCGCTCCGGCGCGGCTCATGGAGCGGCTCGAGCTACGCGAGCGCCTGGGCATCCCCGGCATCGGCCTCGATCGCTACGCCGCCGAGATCGATTACTGGGGCGATCGCTATCACGAGGTGAAGCGGCAGGCCGAGGAGATCGCCAACGGGACGCGACTCGGTGACGGCTCCGATCCAGCCGACGCGCCAGCAGCGCCGAACGCCCGCAGCGAGACCTGGGAGCTCCCCCTCTTCCTCGACGACATCGCCGGCACGGGCCTCCGCGTCCGGATCGTCCCGCAGCTCAGGCCGACGCTGAAGCTACGCGCCTTCGAAGGCTCCTATCGTTACCAAACGGAGCGTCTGAAGGTGGGCGCCCGCAGCTTTGCCTTCCAACGCGGCAAGAGGATCACCGGCAGCGCCGAAGGCTATCTCGCGTTCCAGCCCGAGTTCTTCAAGTACATGAGCCTGTTCGGCGTCCCGTGGATGACCGTCTCCTATAGCTACAACACCCCCGACTCGGCGACGTTCCTGCCCATCCCGAACGCTCACGTCGCCGGAGTTCAGTGGATTTACGGACGTCCGGAAATGGGGAGGCCGCTCGTGCCTCTCTTGGCGCAACATCAGCGCGACGAAGGGGAGGAGTGAGACGAGATGAAGGCGCGGTTCATCAAGCTCTCATCGATCACGGCTCTCGGCGTCCTCGGCTGCTATGCGGTCGAGGAGTCGCACACCAATGATCTCCTCCCCCTCGAGCGTGAGATCGAGAGCGCGCTGCCCGAGGGCGCCTCGATCCTGTGGAAGGTCTCCCCCCACGAGCGACCGACCGCGATCGAGAGCGTCACCTGGTCGATGCGCGACGGAGGTAGTCTGCTCGTCCCCTACTACCGTGACGGCGCGGACCTCCCGACCGGGCTTCCACCCGCGATCTACGTGACACGCGATGGTCGAGCCCTCCCGCTCCACGCGGAGGAAGGCGAAGCGGTCTTCTCGGTCTCGAGCCAGAGCGGCCCGCCCTCCGTCACCCCCTGTGGAGAGGAAGCGATCGTCCGAATCTGCGACGGGGGCGCCTCCTCCCTCTGGGTCACCGACGTCGCTGGCGGAGCGCTCCACCGCTCCGATGCCGCGCTCGGCGACTGTGAGAGCAGCGTTCTGGGCGCTGCCCTGGGGGAAGATCGCTTCGTGACGATCCGCGGACCGGCGGACGCGCCTCTCCTCACGGAGTGGTCGTGCAGCGCCGGAGACATTCGGGAGGGAGCGGAGCCCCTCGCCTTGCCGTCGATGCCCGCCCTGCCGCGATGGGTCGAGGAGGTCGAGCCTTCGGTCTTCGCGTGGGTACGCCATCAGCCGGGGATGGGCGAGCTCGATTTCGGTGACTGGGTCCACGAGCGATCGGACGCGAGCGGGACCATCCGTGTGCCTCGCACGGAGCTCCCCTTCCCCACGGACACGGCCCCCACGCGCTCGTGGGAGCGGGTCCGGCGGGAACCGTCCGGGGCCCTCCTCGTCGA
>JAAZAA010000378.1 GCA_012514535.1 Myxococcales bacterium
CGCTCAGGGCCACCGAGAAGAGGTCCTGCGCGGAGAAGCTCACCACGGAAAGCGCAGCGGCGATCGCTCGCGACGCGGCAGAGCGGGAAGGTGTCCGCGCAGAGGGGCCGGGGGGGACAGCCACGCTCCGCGCGGACGGGGCACAGCTAGCAGCGCCGATGTGCGATGGCAACACACAGCCCTCATTGGCAGATCATTTCCCAACGTCGTCCGTCGTCTCGTTGCTCCGTCACGGTCAGGACGGCGACATCCGTCCTCGGCGCGCTCGACGCTCTCTCGACGATCCGCACGGGATCGCGGGTGCTCGCGCTGAGCTGAGAGACACACACGTCCCCTCCTCCGACGACGAGCTGCCCGGTGACGCGCGAGAGGTCCACGCTCTCCGTCGTCCCGCGCACCTCGATCGACGGCGGCGGTGAGAGCTCCACGACGAGCAGGTAACCTTCCACGTCCTCGGAGCAGACGCGCAGCTGACGGCCGAGCCTCGGGACGGACGTGGGGGCACCGAGGGTCGCGGTGTTCGGATCGACGGAGTACACGACGCGCCCCGCTCCCCCCTCCACCCAGAGCCCCAGGTGATCGCCGCTGACGCTCCGCACCAGGCGCGCCCAGGGCGTCTCACCCCGCCCGAGGCTCACGGAGCCGATCTCCTCCAGGTGCCCGCCGCGCACACGGAGGATGCGCAGCGTGGTCCCCACGCGCTGGGTCGTGAACCACGTCTCCCCCACCTTCACGGCGTCTTCCAAGGCGTTCAGCCCGAGCTCCAGGGCGCCCCGGATCGCGACGGGCGGGCGATCGTCCTCGAACACGTAGAGCTCGGCCTCCGACGCGGAGCGCAGCAGGCCGAGGCCGCCGTGGTAGGTGGGATCGAAGGCCACGTGGAGGTGAGAGAAGCCCGTTTGTCCGCCGTCGCCGAAGGCCACCGCAGCTCGGCGCGCGTCGGGCCAGGCGGGGCGCGCCGTCGGCGTGCTCAGCACGGGCTCGGTCGTGAAGGGGTTGGCGAACGCCACCTGCATGCGACCGCGTTCCCCCCAGCTCCCTTCCCGGGGACCCCAGGTGTACAGGCGCGCGCGCTCGAGGTGCGCTCCGAGGGAGTAACCGACGCTCGTGGCCTCGAGGCTCGGCGGGCTCCACTCCCAAAAGGGCTGCCACGCCGCGGAGCTCTCGGAGTCACCGGTGCGCGGCCGCACGGCGCGCACCCGTCCACTCGATCGCGCCTCGCTGACGAAGGGTCGGCTCGCGCGCCCCGAGGGCTGACATCGGAGCCTCCATCGCCCGACCCCTTCCGCAGGGGGGAGGCGCAGCGGCGGCACGGGCGCCTCCTGCCAGACCCCCGTCGCTCCCTGCTCCGCGTCGTTCCACCCCACGCGGATCCACGGACCGAGGACGCATCCCGCCGCCGAGCAGCCCGCCTCGATCGTCGTCCGCGCCGACGGTGGCTGCGTGGGATCTGCGTCCCCCGTCCGGTACGGCAGCGCCGCTTCTCGCCAGGTGAAGCCGCCGTCCACGGTCTCCTTGAGGAACCCCGCCGCGCCCCAGAGCAATCCGAAGCGCGCCGAGAGGAGCGCCCGACGGACGGGCTTCTGCACCGACCCCACCTCCACCCGTCCCTGCGCGTCGACGCGCACCCCCGCGAACCGAAGCTGCTCGGCGACCCAGAATGCCAGGCGGCCGTCGGCGGCGACGCTGCCCCCTCCGAGCCACTGTCCCGTCACGAGGAGGGAGCGGAGGTCTTCGTCGTCCGGCAAGCGCAGCGGGCGGCGCTCTCCTCCCCAGGCCGAGACGAAGCCCGCGGCGACGTGGTCCTGCGCCTCTTCTGCGCCGGACGGCTCCCCGCGATCGCCAGCCCGCTCCTCCGCGCCAGAGGACGGGCCTCGCTCGAGCCGTGTGGGCGGCTGCACCAGGCTCACGCCCGCGGACGTGACGACGGGGAGCGCTCCGGGCGGGATCCCGCGTAGCTCGTCGCTCCCCCCCAGACCGACGCGGCACACCACCCGATCCGCGGGGCCCCCCGGCGCGCGCGGCTCACCCGCTCGTCCGGCACAGGGTCCCTCGAGCAACACCCCGCCCGCGCCGACGCTCACGACCGCCCGCGCCTCCGGAAACCGCGCCAGCTCGCGCCACGTCTCCCGCTCCCACACCGCGACGAGAGTGCCACCATCGGGTCGGCGGCACACGAACCCGGCGCTCTTCCCGAGACGTACGCCCTGGCACACCGCACCCGGTCCGACCACGCGCGGGCTCTGCCAGAGGAGGCGAGCGTCGCTCAGGCTCACGAGCGCGAGCGCCCCCTCGAAGACGACGAGCGCCCGGGGCTCTCCCTGCGGCGAGCCCCCCACGTAGAGCCCACGCAGAACCGCCTGTCGGAGGAGCTCCCGCTGCCGCTCCGCTCGACGGCGCTGCTGTCGCTCCGCGCGCTCCAGCTCCTCGCTCTCTTCCTCCTCGACCTCTCCGACGGTCGTGAGGGTGCCCTCCGCCTCGAGCGCGGCGACCCCCGCGTCGGTCGTCACGAAGAGCCCCGCGCCCTGATCGACGACGGCCCGGGCCCCCTCGACGGGCCACCACTGCTGGCCGCCGTCGAAGGTCGCGAGCACTCCACCGACGGGGACCTCCGCGAGCGCCGTCCACGCGTCGCCGAAGCGGAGCTCGCGATAGGACGCCGCTGGCGGCACGGGCCCGAGGGTCATCCCTTCGCCCGTGTTCACGTCGAGGGCGCGCGTCTCTCGACGTCCGATCAAGTACAGGCGATCGAACCCTGGCTCGATGCGCTCCACGCGCATCTCGACGGTCGCGAGGGGGTTCAAGGGCGCCGTCCACGACGCAGCGCGCCACAGAGACGTCTGCTGTCCACGGCTCACGAAGAGAAAGCCGCCGCCGAGCCGCTCCGGGAGAGGAATGCCCTGGAGCTCTTCGTTGCCCGGCACGAGATCCGTGGCGACGAGGACGCCTCCTTCGGGGAGACGCTCCGTGCGCAACCCGGAGCTGAGCGCGCGGGGCTCCGGCGCAGCCCACGCTTCGGCAGGAAAAACCCGCGCAGGCTTCGGAAAACCGCCGCTCGGCGCGGTGTTCTCGCTCGGCGCGTTCGCCACGATGCGCGTCGACGCGCGCTCCCGCCGTTCCCCCTGCGTCCCGGAGCACGCGCCACACTGCAGCCCCAGCGCGAGGGCCAGGCCGAGATTCACGCCTCGATTCCAGGTCACGGCGGCAAGGCTAGCGTACTTCGCGGCGGCTGTAGTACGAGGCTGGCCATGTCCGAGACGCGTCGCCCTGTCGCCCCGGGGGCCGAGGAGATCCTCGGCCTCTACTTCCCCGTCCTCGATCATGGGTTCGTCGCGCTCGTGGACTACATGGGCACGGACGCGTGCGTCGAGCGCGCCGCTCGGGTCTCCTACGGCTACGGCACCCGACGCACGAGCCTCACGCGGGGGCTGCTCCGCTACCTCCGACGCCATCTCCACACGACCCCGAGCGAGATGGTCGAGCTCAAATTCCACTGCTGCATGCCGATGTTCGTGGCGCGGCAGTGGATTCGCCACCGCACCGCGAGCGTGAACGAGTACAGCGGGCGCTACTCCCTCATGCCGATGCTGTTCTACACGCCCGAGGCGGAGCAGCTGCAGACCCAGTCCGCGTCGAATCACCAGGGGCGCAGCGGCGAGAGCGTCGATCCGGCCGTCTATCAGCAGGCCGTCCAGCGCTGGAACGCCATCCGCGCGCAGAGTCGGGACGCCTACGAATGGCTCACGGGCGAGGAGATCGCGCGGGAGCTGGCGCGCATCGACCTCCCGCTGTCGACCTATACCCAGTGGTATTGGAAGGTCGACCTCCACAATCTGCTGCATTTTCTGACCCTGCGGGTCGATCCGCACGCCCAGTGGGAGATCCAGGCCTATGGCCGCGTGATGGCGGGCATGCTCGAGCGCGTCGCGCCCCTGAGCTACGAGGCGTGGATCGACTACGACGTCTGCGGCAGCCGCATGAGCCACATGGAGCTCGAAGCGCTCCGTCACCTGCTGCGGGTGGACGACGGCGCGCTCCGCGCCTCCGCCGGATCCTTGGAGGAGCCGGCCTTGAGCGAGCTCGGGCTCAGCCCTCGGGAAATTCGCGAGCTCTTCGCCAAGCTGGAACCGCGCGAGCGCCCGAGCTTCTCCTTGGACGTCTCCCAGGGGCGCCCCGCCGAGCACTTCCAGGAGCGCTTCGCCGAGGCCGTTCCGAGCGGCGATCCGGCCCCCACCGACTGAACCTCCTCCGCAACGGCGCCGCGAAAGGCTCGCGTCGAGGCCGCCGTGGAGCTGCCGCGACGCACCTGACGGGTGCGCTTGACCGCGCCCCCCATTGGACGCAAACCAACTTTCCAAGCACGTGCTCACGGGTGAGCCCGCGCTCAAGCTCGGTCCAGCAACGGGAGCTGCTCATGAACGCGCCCATCGATCTCGCCACCCTCGACCTCGACTCGGAAATCCGGCGCCTCAAGCGGGAACGCAACGCCGTCTTGCTGGCCCACTATTATCAAGACAGCGAGATCCAGGACGTCGCCGACTTCATCGGGGATTCCCTGCAGCTGGCGCAGGAGGCCAAACGGACCCAGGCGGACGTGATCCTCTTCGCCGGGGTGCACTTCATGGCGGAGACCGCCAAGATCCTGAACCCCGAGCGCACCGTGCTCGTCCCGGACATGGCCGCGGGGTGCTCCCTGGCGGACGGCTGCCCCGCGGATCGCTTCCGAGCCTGGAGGGCGCGCTACCCCGGCGCGGTCGCCATCAGCTACATCAACTGCTCGGCGGCCGTGAAGGCGGAGAGCGACATCATCTGCACGTCGAGCAACGCCGAGAAGATCGTCCGCTCGATCCCCGCGGATCAGCAGATCCTGTTCGCCCCGGACCGCAACCTGGGCAGGTACCTGATCAAGAAGACGGGGCGCGACATGGTGCTGTGGCCCGGCAGCTGCATCGTGCACGAGACCTTCAGCTTGCGGAAGCTCGTCGAGCTCCAGCAGCAGCACCCGGAGGCGAAGGTCATCGCGCACCCCGAGTGCGAGGAGCCGCTCCTCGACATGGCCGACTTCATCGGCTCGACCGCCGCGCTGCTGCGCTTCGTGCAGAACGATCCCGCGTCGCAGTTCATCGTGGTGACCGAGAGCGGCATCCTGCATCAGATGAAGAAGGTGGCGCCGGAGAAGGAGCTGATCCCCGCGCCGCCCGCGGCCAGCTGTCACTGCAACGAGTGCCCGTTCATGCGCCTGAACACGCCGGAGAAGATCTTCCTGGCGCTCCGGGACTTGCAGCCCGAGCTCCAGATGGATGACGCGCTGCGAGTCGCCGCCAAGAAGCCGATCGAGCGCATGCTCGAGCTCAGCTGAGCCGGACACCGCGGCCGCTCGCGCGGCCGCGTCAGACCTCCGTCAACCACTCCGTGATGACGTAGTTGGCGATGAGGATCGCCACGGCGCTCTGGACGACGGCGCGCGTGGTCGCCTCGCCGACGCCCTTGGCTCCCCCCGACGCGAAGAACCCCTGTCGACACGAGATCGTCGCGATCAGGAAGCCGAAGACCGCCGCCTTGAACTCCCCCATGAAGAAGTCGCGCGGCGTGAGGTAGCGCTCGATGTTGCTGATGAACGTGCCCGGGTCCACCCCCAGCCACTGCACGGCGACGACCCACGCCCCCGCCATGCCCACGCAGGTGTAGAGGATGCACAGCAGGGGCACCATCAACACGGAGGCCACCAGCCGGGGGGACAGCAGGTACTGAATCGGGCTGACCCCCATGGTGACGAGGGCGTCCACCTGCTCCGTCACGCGCATGTTGCCGAGCTCCGCGGCCATGGCGCTGCCCGCGCGCGCGGTCACCATCAACGCCGTGAAGACGGGGCTGATCTCCCGGGTCAGAGAGATCGCCACGATGCTCCCGACGACGCCCTCGGCGCTGAACTGCCGCAGGCTGTGGACCGTCTGCAGCGCGAGGACCATGCCGCTGAAGACCCCCGTCAGGGAAACGATGAAGATGGACTGCACCCCGATGAAGTCCATCTGCAGGAACATCTGACCGAGGCGCAGGGGCGGGCGGACGATCCACGCCAGCGTGCGGGCCGTCAGCAACAGGAACACTCCCACCGAGTCGAACAGGTCGAGGACGGGCTCCAGCAGCCGCGACAGGCTCGCCTTCACCGCGGCCAGGGCGGACGGCTTTTTGGGCGACGAGCCCCCCTGGCCTTTGGCCGGCACTGCGCTGGATGGGGCCACGTCGCGCTTGTAGCACTGGGCCGACGCCCTACGAAACGGGCGCCACCGCGGCCGTGAGCGCCTGCAGCAGCTCCGTTCCACGCGGCCCCGTGGCGGAGACGGCGACGCGCCGGGGCATCACGGCGAAGTCGAGCAGGAGGGCGTCGCCGCCGAGCACCTCGACGAAGGGCGCGCCCCACTCCACCACGAGCACACGCCCGTCGTCGCGCTGGGCGTCGAGTCCCAGCTCGAGGACCTCCTCCTCCGCCTGCAACCGGTAGAGATCCGCGTGACTCACGGGCAGGCGCGCGTCGTACTCGTGCACGAGGGTGAACGTCGGGCTGGTCACGCGGACGTGCTCGGGCAAGCCGAGGGCGCGACACAGGGCGCGGGTGAAGAAGGTCTTCCCCGCGCCGAGCTCCCCGCTCAAGACGACCAGGTCACCCGCCGCGAGGTGCGGCGCGAGGGCGGCGGCGAGGCGCTCGGTGTGCTCCTCCGTGGGAAGCGCATAGTGCGCCGCGCACGTCTCTTCGGCTCGGGGGGCCTCGTGGTGTCCTTCGGTCATCGTGCTCCTCGCGCCGCAGGCGCCTCCGCGATGCGCAGCTGCCGGGCCAGGCGCTGCGTCCCGCCGAAGCCGTCCGCGTCCGTCGTCTCCAGGGGTGTCCGCGCCGAGCGCAGCGCGTCGCGAGCGCGTTCGAGGTGCGCCCGCACCGCCTCGCCGTCGACGTCCGTGTTCTCCGGGAGCACGCTCAGCGCGGCGCGGGCCAGGCGCGCGGCGTCGCGCCCCAAGAGATCGTACCACGGCGCCGACGCGGACTCCGCGCCGCCGGGGAACATCCCCGCCGCCACCCCCACTGCGCCCGCGGGGGCAATCTCGAAGAGCAGCTCGGAGGCCTCGAGCCCGAGCCCGAGGCCGAACCCCGAGCGCAGCTTGTTCGCCGCGTCGATCACCTCACGGGCACACTGGGCATCCCCCATCAAGAGCGCGCCGCCGATCCCCTCGCGCGCCCAAGCCGGAACGGGGAACCGCGCGGCTCCCGGGTGCGGTGGTCGGGCGTCACAGGGGAAGCCGCCCGGGCCCACGAGCTTCACCTCGTCGATGCCCCGCCGCTTCAGCTCCGCGTCGAGGAGCGCCCGTTGCTCGCGGGCGGACGCTCCCACGACGAACCCATAGCCCAGCTGCGCGGGCGCCTCGCCCGGATCCGTCAGCACCATCACCGGCACCCCGCGCTCCTCGGCGAAGGCGAGCCCAACCAGCGCGCCCAGCTCGTCCACCCCGGCGACCAGCACGCTCGCGCCCTCCCCCGTCAGGGTCGCCAAAGTGGCGGCCATGTTCCCGCGGTCCTCCCGCACGAGGAGCCGCAAGGGCGCGTCTCCTGCGGCGCGCCCCATGTCCAGCGCCTCGATCACCCCTGCGACCACCTCCGCCGAGCGGCGGCGCACCTGCGCGTCCCCCTCCTGGAGCACGACGCCCAAGGTGCGCCCCTCCACGCGCGCCTCGCGCATCCCGGCGCGCGCCAGCAGCACCAGCTGCTCACCGTCGCTGCTGGTGCGCAGCCATGTGGGGGCGATCTCGAGGAGCTGCCGCGCCAGGCGCGCGTCCCCGTTCTGGAGCGCGGAGCGGGCGAGCTGCTCCGTGATGGCGCGCTCCATCCAACGTTCCGCGTCGCTCGGCTTGCGCGCGGGCTCCGCGCGGCGCTCCTCCAACAAACGAACCAGCGCGTGGGAGGGGACTTGCGCGAGGCTGCGCGCGGCGCTCCGCCGGATGGGCGCCGCCGCCTCCGAGCTCTCTTCGAGCCACTCCGTCAACGCCGTCACCAGCAAACGCCAGCGCCGCGCCTCGAGGGCGGCGCGGGTGCGCTCGCGACCGTAGAGGCGCGTCGTCTCGCGCCCGACGAGCTTCCCCTGGAGGGGCTGGAGGATGGCGAGGGCCTCCTCGGGGCGACCACGCCGTGTGACGATGGCTGCCTCCACGAGCCGCGCGTGATCCCGCGTGCGTCCCTCGGGCGCCCCGAGGGCCGGAGCCAGCGTCTCCGTCGCCTGGTCCAGCTGCCCCGCCTCGAGCTGCACCCAGGCGAGCAGCACCCGCGCCCGGTGGGTGCCCGGATCGGCGGGGTGGCGGCGAATGAAGGCTTCGAGCCGGGGCGCGAGCGCCCCGCGTTGACGCACGCTCGCCGCTTCCCAGGCGCTCTCGAGGGCGCGCAGCTCCCGTTGGGCTCGCGGAGTGGCGGCGAGGGCTGGCGCGATGGTCACATCCTCGGCGCGATTGCCCCCGCACGCGGTCGGTGCGCCGAGGCCCACCAGGGCCGCGAGGACCAACACGGAAGGGGGCAGACCTCGGGTCTTCGGCATCGCGGGCGGGCTCGTGGCCGAACCTTGACGGTCCGGGAGCGGACAGATAGGGGCTCCTCTAGCACATGCTCGCCGCCAAACAGCCACCTGCGGCCAGCGGCGCTGCCCTCGTGCCCGCGGTGGCGATCGCGGTTCACGTGATCCTGCTGTGGTGGGGCCCCACCTCGGCGGCCCTGGTGCGTCCCTGGCTGCCCTGGCCCCTGGAGGCGCTCCTGGTCTGGCTCCCCTGGGTGTCCACTTGCCTGTGGGCGGCGACCTCCCGCGCGCCGCGAGCAGCGGGCGCGCATCGACGGCTGGGGGACGGCCTCATCGCAGCGGCGGCCATCGCCTGCGCCGCAGACTACGTGTTCCGGTTTCGCCTGCCGGCGGGACTCGAAGGCTGGAGCGCCGGACGTCACCTCTCGGAGCTCGCGGGCCAGCTGTCGACGACCGCGAGCGGCGTCCCCTGGCTCGCCTTCGCCTACGTCTTGGGCTGGGCGGCCACCGCGTGGGTGCTCGCTCGCCTCCTCGCGGCCCTCGCAGGGGAGCGAGGTGCCGGCCCTCGCGCCGAGAGGGCCGCGCGGGGAGTCGCGCTGTCCATCTTCCTGTTTGGGTCGAGCGCCTTGCTTCGCTATGCCACCGGCAGTCCCTGGCCGCTCCTCGGCAGCTCGTGACTTCGGCGGACCTCCGAGGCCCCTTCCCCGACTCCCAGGGCTTAGCCCCTCTCCATCGTCATGCCCCAATGTTATCTGCTCGGGATTAGCGCGGGCTCGAGCCTCGATCAGCAGAGCAACAACGTGTCGCTCTTCAACCTGGTCGAGCAGGTCAACGTGCCCCCCGGCGCGCCCCCGCCTCCGAACAACCTCCTGCCCCTCGAGCTCCACGCCTACTTCCGCCTGGCTCCCGACGAGCTGGGCTCGACCCTGGAGATGCGCTTCGCGCTCGTCGCCGACACGGGCCTCGAGACTCTGTCCGAGGTGGTGCGGCACACCTGCGCCACCCCCCGCTACCGCACCCGGACCCTCGGGCTGCCCTTCCCTCCCGTGCTGGGACAGTACGAGCTGCGAGTCGACTTCCGCGTCGCCGGCACCGAACACTGGACCCGCGACATGCTGGCGTGGCCCATCTCCTTCGTGGAGATGGAGAGCAAACCCCGCGTCACCCACTAGGGCGCCGTCGCGACCAGCGTCTTCCGCCGGATCGCGCGCCGTCGGGAGGTCCAAGCGGTCCTCGGGCGACCGGTGGGTGGCCCCTCGCCCGCCGCAGGGCCCCGAAGCTCCGATCCTGTCGACGGTCGTTGCTCCTCTGGGAGGTTGGCGCTAGTGGCGTCCGTCTATGGATGTCATTCGCATCGAGGGGCTGGAGCTGCGCTGCATCGTCGGGGTGCGCTCCTACGAACGGCGCCGCGAGCAACCTCTGCGCATCGACGTGCGGCTCGGGCTCGATCTATCGAGCGCCGGGCGCAGCGGCTACATCCACGACACCGCCGACTACTCCCAGGTCGCGGACGAGGTGACCGCCCTGCTCCGCTTCCGCGAGTATCGCCTGCTGGAAGTGGCCGCGGAGGAGGCCGCGGCGATGTTGCTCGCCGCCCACCCCGCCGTACAGGAGGTGGGCATCCGCCTCGACAAACCCCAGGCCCTCGCGGGCCGCGCCCGCGGCGCCTCCGTCGAGGTGTCTCGGACACGGGGCGCCTACAACCAGGTGCCCGAGGCGACACCCTACGGGAGTCGCCTCGAGCTCCTCAGCAGCCCTGAAGCGACCCTCGAGCTGCTCCGCATCGACCCGGGCAAGGCGGCGCGTTGGGGAGCCGACTCCAGCCCCGCACCGACGAGCGATGGCGACGGACCGACCCTCCCTGGAGCGATGACCCGCCGGCTCGAGTGGCTCGTCTCCGGGCAGCTGGTCGATCTGCCCGCCGAGCACAGCGTCCCGCTGATTCCCCCGGCGACCACGTCGGAGGGGAGCCCGCCCGTCGTGTACCGGAATCAACACGACGTCCCGGCCCTCCTGTTTCGCTGTCTGACCCCCATCCGGCCGCCGTCGTTGGGCATCGCCGCGGAATAGAATCCACTCAGACGGTTGAATTGCAGTCTTCGACGGATCGATTGCGACAAATGACCGATCCCGTGTACTTGCTCTGAATCGGAAGGCCGAATATTGCCCCGGGGGACAAAAAGGGCGGACAGTGTCCGCTAGGGGCTTCGGGGGTGCGCCAGGCCCCCCAAGGAACTCTGGAGTGACGAGACTCATGGTGGGGAAACTGCAACGCTGGGCAATCGCGCCCCCGGCACTGGAGGAAGGGACCGGAGAACTCGAAGAGCTCCCGCCGGACACGACGGTGAGCCCGCGCGGGCCGGAGCTCGACGTCACGTTCTCCGCGCAGGGCTGGGCCAACGACGAGATGACCGGTCGAGCAGCGCCGGCACGACCCACCGAGAAGGTCCCCCGGCGAGACGACGCGCCGGTCGAGCCCGCCGAGCCGCGGGACACGATCCCCTCCCCGCCCAGCTTCGGTGAGGACTGAGCCGCCCGGGGAGCACGCCCGTCCTCCCATCACGACGCGGCGCGCCCGGGGGCGCCGCCGCGACGGCGGTCATGGTCCCCCTGGCCGCGGCTTGTGTGTCCGCAGCCCGTGCGTGTAGCGTTCGGCCAGGAGGTATCCAACTTTGAATCATCAGACGTCATTGCCACGGTTCGTCTCCTCGACCTTGGCCCGCTTGCTCCTGCTGGCCAGCACGTTCTTCGTCGTCTTGGCCGCCACGACGCCCGCCCAGGCCGCGGGCCGCGTCGAATGGAAGAGCAAGACCATCAAGGAGCGTACCTCCAACAAGTCCTGGTACCTCGAGCTCAAGATCTTTCTGCCCAGGGCGCCGGACATGGCGCACCTGCCCATGCGGTTCGAGTTCGAGCCCATCGCCTACTTCGACCGCAGCATGGTCGACGGGGACAAGCTGGTCGAACAGCGGATCGCGCTCCAGCACCGACAGCCGCTCATCGAGAGCGTCGACGTGGGGTTCATGGACCCGGGCAGCGGGCAGATCCAGAGCCGCACGAAGTTCTCCTTCAAGGTGACGCGCGCCCACGGCTACGAGGCGGGCGAGTACAAGGTCACCATCCGCGACTCCCGCAGCGGCCAGACCATCGGCACCCCCACCGTCCTGAAGTTCGACGGTGAGAACGAGATCATCGATCGCCGCAGCATCATCTTCACGGGCA
This sequence comes from Myxococcales bacterium, assembly GCA_012514535.1. Lineage (GTDB taxonomy): Bacteria > Myxococcota_A > Polyangia > Polyangiales > Polyangiaceae > NIC37A-2. Next base: position 11,772 of record JAAZAA010000378.1, read on the forward strand.
AGAAGAAGAAAGAGGAGCCCGCCGAGGAGAAGGCAGAGCCCGAAGCGTCCGAGGAGAGCGCGAGCGACCACGACGACGACGCGGCCAGCGACGACGCCTACGACGTGGAGGGCGCCGAGGACGACGACGGCTCCGCGCCGCCGTCGATCGAGGAGAAGCCCGGCTCCTGCGGCTGCCACCACGGCCCGAGCCACGACCAGCCGCTGCTCTGGCTCGTGGCGGGAGCGGTCCTGGTCGGCTTCATCATGCGCCGCCGCGAACTGCACGCTCAGCGCTGAGGTTGCCCCCGAGACGCCGAGGCGCCGCTGAGCCACTGAGCCGCTACCAAGCCGCCGAGGCGCCTCACGAACAGCGACGCGTCGCGCAGGCCACCAGCCTCCGCGACGCGTCCGCAAACTCCGCCTCCGGGAGGATCAGGCTGACCACGAACGACGGGCCCTGCTCGAAGTCGAAGAGCCACCCCGGATGCGGCGCGAGCCGCTCCCGACGCAGCAGCTCCTCGAGCCACGCGGGCTCGTCGAGCACCGCCGGGAGGCGCAGGGTCGCGTACCAGCCCCCTTCGCCGTGGAGCACGGTGACCGGAGAGCCCGCCGTCGCGGTCCGGAGCGCCGCCAAGTTGCGTTCGATGCGCTCCATCAGCAGGGCGCGGAAGGGCTCGCCGGCGCGCAAGAGCTCGGGGAGAGCGCGCTGCACGGGGCTCGACACGGACAGGAAGGTGTCGGCGACGTACTCGAGCCGGCGGAGCGCCTCCTCTTCCTGAGGCCCCGCGAGCGCGATCCAACCGAGCTTCAGCTCGGGGGCGCCGATGCGCTTACTCAGCCCGTCCAGCACACAGGTGAGCACCGGCGCGCGCGCGAGGGGCTCCGCGATCGGTCCCTCGAAGGTCGACCAGCGGTAGGGGCGGAACACCTCGTCCACCACCACGGGCACGCCGAAACCCCAGAGCCGCTCGAGCTCGTCCGGCTTGAGGAAGGAGCCCGTCGGGTTGTTCGGGCTCACCGCGAAGATCGCGCGAACACGCGGTCCGACGATCCGCGCCAGGGACTCCGGATCGAGGTGCCAGGCGCCGTCGTAGGCGAGCCGGTAGCGCACCACCTCCACGGCCTGCAGCCGTGCCAGGTGCTCGAACAAGGGATAGCTCGGCTCGGGAACGGCGATGGCGTCGCCGGGGTCACACAAGGTCGTCAGCAGGTACGAGTACGCCTCGCTCGTGCTCGCGGTGAGGACCACGTCGTCCGCGCCCAGGTCGACGCCGCGCCCGCGATAGATGTCGGCGACGGCCTCCCGCGCCGGGCGCCAGCCGCGCGGGTCGGGCACATAGGGCCCCCGTCCACGTCCGAGGATCGCGGCGAAGTCTGGCCGCTCGAGCCCGACGCGCGTCGGGTTGGCGAGGCTCCAGTCGAGGTGCGGACCCGGGTTGCGCCGGTGCAGCGCGGAGAGCTCGTTGTCTCCGGGAGGCACGAAGCTGCGGCGAGAGAACATGCGCCTCCTATAGCCTAGAGGGGCCGCCCCGGGGCGTGCGGACGACGACTCCGTGGCGTCGCCGCGGCGCGGTCGCTCCGGGGCGGATTTTCCGTTAGGTTTCGCTCCCCATGGCAGAGGCAGGCCACGTCAGCCGCGTCGAATACGACGGGAAAGAGATCTTCATCGTGGGCACCGCCCACGTCTCCCGGCGCAGCGTGGAGGAGGTGCGACGCGTGATCGACGAGGTGCGGCCGGACACGGTCTGCGTCGAGCTCGACCAGCTCCGCTACGACACGCTCGTCAACGGGGAGCAGTGGCGCAACCTCGACGTCTTCACCGTCATCCGCCAGAAGCGCGTGCTGTTCCTGCTGACGAGCCTCGCCTTGAGCAGCTATCAGCGCAAAATCGGTGAGCGGCTCGGAGTGCGCCCCGGAGCGGAGCTCCTCGCGGCCGTGGAGGAGGCGGAGCGTACGGGCGCCGAGCTGGTGCTGGCGGACCGGGACATCCAGGCGACCCTGAAGCGAACCTGGGCGAACCTGTCCTTCTGGAACAAGGTGCAGCTCGGCAGCGAGCTGCTCGTCGCCCCCTTCGCGGTCCAGCAGGTCGACGAAGAGCGCATCGAACAGCTCAAGGATCAGGACACCATCAGCGAGGTGATGCAGGAGCTGGCGAACGCGCTCCCCGGCGTGAAGGAGCCGTTGATCGACGAGCGCGACCGCTTCCTGATGTCCAAGATCCAGGAGGCTCCCGGTCAGCGCATCGTGGCGGTGGTCGGCGCGGGGCACGTGGAGGGCATGCTCACGCACCTCGGCGCGCGTGTCGATCGGGACGAGCTGAGTCAGCTGCCGCCCCCCTCCCGCTGGGCGCGGGCCCTCAAGTGGGTGATCCCCACCATCGTGCTCCTGGCGTTCTCCTGGGGCTACTACAAGCACTCCGGTGAAGGGCTGCGCGACATGCTGTTGGCGTGGGCGCTCCCGAACTCCATCATCGCCGCCCTGTTCAGCATCGTGGCGCTGGCCCACCCGTTGACGGTGCTCGCCGCGTTCATCGCCTCACCGATCACCTCTCTCAATCCCACCATCAACACCGGCATGGTGGCCGGCCTCGTGGAGGCGTGGCTGCGTCGCCCGCGGGTCGAGGACTGCGAGGGGGTGCCGGAGGCGGTACGCTCCGTGGGGAGCATGTACCGCAACCGCGTCACCCGCGTGCTGCTCGTCGCCGTCCTGGCCACCCTCGGCTCGGCCCTCGGCGCCTGGGTCGGCGCCACCTGGGTGGTGACGTACCTCTGACGAACCCGCGCGCCGACTGGAGCCTCCCTCCCGCCTCGACTACGCTTCAGTGCGCGCTTCAGCCTGACGATGACCCCCATGCAAAACGAGTGGCCCAACTTCTCCGGCGTCCCCGAGGACGACATCCTCACCCTGCCTCGCCCGCGAGGTCAGACCTTGGCGCGCTGGATTTGGTGGAACGGGGACATCCGTGAGGCCAGCCGGCAGAGCGTCCACTACTATGCGAACGCCCTGCACTACGGCACGGCGGTGTTCGAAGGGATCCGCTGCTACCCGACGGACGACGGGCCCGTGCTGCTGCGCCTCGAGGACCACATCGAGCGGCTGCAGCGCTCGGCACGTCTCTACGGTATGCAGGTCAGCTACGACGCAGAGACGCTCCAGGCCGCCTGCGTGGAGGTCACCCGGAAGAACCGCATCTCCGACGGCTACCTACGCCCGCTCGTGTATTTCGGCGAGGGGCCCATCGACCTGAAGCCGAAGCGCGCCTGCCCCGTCCACGTCTTCATCGCCATCCGTGAGCTCGGCACCTTCCTCGGCGAGGGCGCCCTGCGCAACGGGGTGCGCGTGACGATCTCCAGCTGGCGAAAATTCCATCATACCATGTTGCCCACCATGGCGAAGGCCAGCGGGCACTACGCCAACAACGTGCTCGCCGCCCACGAGGCGATGGATCGCGGCTACGACGACGCCATCCTGCTCAACCAGGACGGCACCGTGTCCTCGGCGACGGGGCAGAACATCTTCTTCGTGAAGGCCGGGCGCCTGGTGACCAACGACGAGACGTCCTCGATCGTGCCGGGCATCACCCGCGACTGCATCCTCCGGCTCGCGGAGGAAGACTTCCACATGCCCATCGAGATCCGCTCCTTCACCCGCGAGGACCTGCTCCGGGCCGACGAGATCTTCATGACCGGGACGGCGGCGGAGGTCACCCCGGTGCGGGAGCTCGACGGCGTCGAGTTCGCGACTGGCCGCAACACGGCAGCCGCGGCGCTGCAGCGCGCCTACCTGAGGGCGGTGACGGGCAAGGATCCGCAGCGCGCCGACTGGCTCACGCGGGTCTGAGAAGGCTCGTGACGCCTTCCTGGCTCGGGTCGTTCCAGGCTCGGGTCCTTCGGAGCCCGCACCTCGGCCGTCGTCGTCGAGGCCGCCCCGCGCCTCAGCCGTCGCCTTCGAGGCGGCCCCGCGCACTAGGAGGGCCTTCCGCGATCTCGCCCTCCAGGGCTGCGACGGGAGGCTCCGGGAGGTGCAGGATCTCCGGGATCCAGAGGGGACCGTCCTCCCGTCGGGTGCGGTAGAGCCAGTCCTCGACCAGCGGCGGCACGAAGGTGCCCGCAGCGGTCGCCGCCGCGGAGGACGCCAGCGCGATCCCCCACCCCACGGGGCCCAGGGGACGACACCCGAAGAGGCGGCTCAGACCCGGCGTCTGCACGATGGCCGCGAGGGTCGTCACCGACAACACGTTCGTGCCCAGCACCATGGGCGTGAGACCGCCGGAGGCCAACGTCTGCCCGAGCTGGGTCCCCACGAGCGCGAGGAGCGCCGTCGTGCTCGCGCCCTTGCGGTCCCCCATGAGCCGCGCCGCCGTCCACGCGGCGCCCGCCCCCGAGGCGGTCACCAGGGCGCGCACGCCAATGTCTCGCGTGAGGGGCGCTCCCAAGGAGGCCTCGGGTCCCTCGTGGGCGAGGGCCTCGAGGGTCTGGCGGCTCGGAGGCTTGAGGGCGATGGCCATCGCCGGCGCGACGTCCGTCAGCACGTTCACCAGGAGCAGCTGGCGGGCGCTCAAGGGGGGCCGCCCGGCGAGGAGCCCCGCGAGCAGGGTGAACCCGATTTCGCCCAGGTTGCCGCCCACGAGGATCGAGACCGCGTCGCGCACGGAGATCCAGAGGGCCCGCCCCTCGGCGATCGCGTCCACGAGCGTCTCGATGCGCTCGTCGGTGAGCACGACGTCCGCCGCGTTCCGCGCCGCCTCCGAGCTGTGGTGCCCGATGGCCACGCCGACGTTCGCCAGACGAATGGCCGGAGCGTCGTTCGAGCCGTCGCCCACCATCGCCACCGTCCTGCCCACCCGCTGCAGGGCGCGCACGATGCGCACCTTCTGGGACGGCGTCACCCGCGCGAACACGGTGACGTCCGGCAGGCGGGCGTCGAGCTCCGCGTCCGTCAGCTGCGACAGCTCCGTCCCGCTCATCACCTCCGGATCCGCCGCGAGCCCGAGCTCCACGGCGATGGCGTGCGCGGTGCTCGGATGGTCTCCGGTGATCATCACCGTGCCGACCCCCGCGGAGCGGATCGCCGCGAGCGCCTGACGCGCGGTGGGGCGCACGGGATCGCGCAAGGCGATGAACCCCACGAAGGTGAGATCCTCCAGGATCGTCGGATCGACCGCGCCGTCGCCCGTCGACTCGGCGACGGCGAGCACGCGCAGCCCGCGGCGCGCGATCTCCGTGGCGCGGCGCGCCAGATGACCGCCCAGCTCGGCGTCCAGCTCCCGCTCGCCGTCCGCCGTCCGCCAGCGCACGCAGCGCTCGAGCAGAACCTCCGGAGCCCCCTTCACGGACAGCATCATGCCCGCCGCGCCATGCCCCACGACGGCGTGGTACCCGCGCCCCGCCTCGAAGGGCAGCTCGCTCACCCGCCGCCACCCGGGGCAGCCGTCGAGGGGCGAGATGTCCAGGCGCCGCGCGCCGCGCCACAACGCGACGTCCGTCGGATCGGAGCGCGACCAGTCCCCGGGCGCCTGGGGGCTCGCGCGCAGGGCCGCGCCGAGCACGCGCCGCCGCTCGGGTGCCGCTTCGGCGAGGGGCTCGAGCAGCTCTCCGTCCGAGAGGGCGGCGAGCTCGATGCGCCCCTCCGTGACCGTGCCCGTCTTGTCGACGCAGAGGGTGTCCACGCGCCCCAACGCCTCGATGCTGCGCGCGTTGCGCACCAGGGCGCCGCGGACGCTCAGCCGCTTCGCGGCCGCGAGCTGCGCCGCCGTCGCCAGCAAGGGCAGGCCCTCCGGCACGGAGGCCACGGCGAGGCTCACGCCGGTGCCCACGAGATCCTCGAGCTTGCGCCCGCGCAGTAGCCCCGACCCCACCACGCCGACGCCTGCCGCGAAGGCGACGGGGCCGGTCAGGTCGATGAGATCGCGCATGCGCCGTTCGACGCCCGTGTCGACCGCGGTCCGACGGAACGCCGCGCCGCCACGACGCGCCTCCGTCTCCTGCCCCACGGCGACGACGCAGGCCGTCACGTGGCCGCTCGCGATGGAGGTGCCCTCGTAGAGCATGGAGCTCCGATCGGACACGCTGTCTTCGAAGCACGGCTCCGCCGCCTTTCTCACGGGGAGTGACTCCCCCGTGAGCCCCGACGCGTCGACCTCGAGGGAGTCCGTCTCGATGACGCGGCAATCCGCCGGCACGACGTCCCCCGCGGCGAGGAGGACGATGTCGCCCTTCACCAGCTCCTCCGCGTCGATCTCCGTGACGTGGCCGTCGCGGCGCACCGCGACCTTGCGACGGGAGGAGCGCGTCAGATCCGTGATGGCGCGCTCGGTGCGGAACCGCTGCGCGCCGCCGACCAGGGCGTTCACGCCGACGACGCCGCCGACCATGGCCGCGTCCGCGAGGGACCCCACGGCCGCCGACAGGGCCGCTCCGGCGGCGAGCAGCGGCGCCAGGGGGCTGAACAGCTCGTCGGTGATCGCGGAGCCCAGCTCGAACACCGCGGACTTGCGGGACTGGGGCGTCCTGCGACGCGCGGCGACCGCGCGGCGATCCAGGCCCTCGCGGGACGTGCCCAGGCGCGCGAGGGCACCTTCGGGATCGAGGGCGTGCCAGGGGGTGGGATCGCGGGGCGGCGGCAGGGGCTTCCTATGCAGCTCGCCGCAGATGCGATA
>JAAZAA010000379.1 GCA_012514535.1 Myxococcales bacterium
CGCGCTGCTGCTCCTCGTCGCCGCCTTCGCCGCGACGCTCCCCTCCCTGCTCTGGCTCGCCCCTCTGGTCGTCCTGCCCTTCGGCGCGCTGCTGCGCCCCCTCAGCCCCAACTCAGCTTCACTTCGAGCTGATTGGGACCCCGGACCAGGTGCCGAGAGGACACGTGCTTCGCACGGGCGAGGCTGACCGCATACCGGTAGATCTCCGCGATCGAGCTCCGCGCCAAAGGCGTGGTGGTGTAGGGGTGATCCGAAAGCGTCATCGTGCCCTCGTGATCGCCGACGTGCGAGGTGAGCGTGCCGTGGGTGTGGTCATGTCGCCAGAGCTCGGGGCCTTCTGCACCACCAAAGCCGGCGTCGTTCCAGATCATTCGCGCGCAGTCCGCCACCGGAGAGGCGCCCGGGTCGGCGCAAGACCCACTCGAGACCCAGCTGCACCACTCCCGCGCCACGCTGGGCCCCTTTCGCTGGGCGCGCTGGGAACGAGCTTAGGCTCGCCCGGAGTGAGCCCGCCGAGGTATATCACCGCTCACTGAGTCCGCATGCGAACTTCGACGGAGCGACCTTGCTCGCCGACCCTGAGGTCGAGCTCCACCTCGGCGCTGAGCTCGACCTCGATCTGGATCGCGGAGTCGTCACCCAGAAAGGTGCGAGCGACGGACTTTACCGGTCCGAGATCCACGGCTCGAGGCTCGCCGAGGACGCGGCCGTCCTCCCCCACGACGAGCGGGAGATCGGCGCTCACCCTGCGCACTCCGGAGACGACCACGATCACGCGAGTCCCGTCGTCGTGGACGCGCGCGGTCGTGACCGGCGGCGGTCCGGCCCCATCAAAGGAGAGCGTGAGGGCAGCTCCCGTGATCACCAGCTCCCCCCCATTGACGAGCGCCCCGAGCTCGAGCACCTCCGCTCCAGTGAGGGTCACGCCATCGGTCACCTCGCCGACGCGCCATTGCTGCTGCGTTGGGGCTCGCTCGTCTGACTGGGCGGGAGCGGATGCCTCTCCTGTCTCCGCTGAAGGAGCCGGTTCGTTGTGCGTGCGAGGCGGCGGCTCTGCGGGCGGCGGCTCTGCGGGTAGAGGCCCGGAGCAGCCGAGGAGCAGCGCAGAGAGGGCAAGGGACGGAACAAGATGAGACCGGCGCACCAGCTTGCCACGAGACATTGGACAGCCGTTACCAGACCTGCGTGAAGGCGGCCAGCACGGACGTAAGATGCGCGACGTTCCCGATGTAGACGAGATGTAGACGCCGTCCGCTCCATCCCGGCACGCGGAGCTCTGCCCGTGCTGCGCCGTGCTGCGGTGTGGTCTGGCTGGCTCGATGTCGTCAGAAACGCCGTCAGGACGGCCCGCGCGCCTCGTACGAGCTGTCTGGTGATGACGCTGCCCGCGCCGGTGACCCGCGCCGCCGACGCTGTTATGACAGGGCCAATGTTGATTGAATGGATAGCCTCGTGGTTGCTGCGGCGCGGCGTCGACGCCGTGTACGCGGAGCAGCTCGCCGTCGTCGCCAGCATCAGCACGCTGCTGCTGTGCGCTTGGATCGTGAACTTCGTCACCAAGCCAGCCCTTTCAAGGTGTAACGGGAGGGTCATGTCCTGCCTAGTAGTCGAGCGGTGGAGACATGTGGTGTGTTGAGGAAGCGTGTTCGCTTGCGGCGAACTTTGGGTCCACGCACGGCTTTTCGAA
>JAAZAA010000380.1 GCA_012514535.1 Myxococcales bacterium
CCGCGATGGCGACCCCGTGATGTGTCCACGAGCCGTCCCGTCCAAGCGCAGCTGGCCCCGACGCGCCCCGACGCTCATGCCTGAACGCTCCTTTCCGGACGCTGCCCCCTTCGACGTCGCCCCGAGAAGTGAGGAGCCTGGAGGCCGGGTAGGACGAACACGCAGAGAGGGCGACCACCAGCCAGCCGCGCTGGACTGACGAGTGTCGGCTCGACGGCAGCTGCCTCGAAGGGTGGCTCGACAGGTGCTTGGCTCGGGCAGCGCTCGCTCGACGGGGGGCGCGACGTCGAGTTCACGGGGCTTGCGTTCAGGGGTTCACGATGTTCACGAGGGCTCGCTCAGCGCTGGCCCCTCCGTGCGGCCCGGGCGCGGACCCCTGGTGCGGGCTCGACGGGCGCCTCCGGGCGGGCGCGCGGTCGTTCACGCGCGGGGATCGCGGGAAATTCGGGCGATAGGCGCGCGCGGCGTTGCGCCGATTGCACAAAGTTGAGGCATGCTCCCGGGTGGCATGAAGACCCCTCCCGACGGGAACCCTCCCGCGGCCCGCCCTGACGCAGTCCAGCGTGAGGGCAGCCCCTCCCCGCCGTCCCCCGCCGGGCCGAGCTCCACCGTCCGAGACGCGACCCGCGCCCCCGACTCCACGACGTCCGCCGAGCCGATCTCACCGGCCACAGAGTCTGCGACGCGCACCCCCTCCACGCCTCCGGACGGCGAGCGCCCCAGCCTCTACCCCGAGCCAGCGGAGACACGCCTCGAGCGCCTCGAGCTCCTCCACCGCATCGGTCTGGCGCTGTCCTCGGAGCGCCACCGTGATCGCCTGCTCGAGACCATCTTGGAGGAGGCGCAGAAGCTCTGTCACGCGGACGGCGGCACCCTCTACCTCCGCACGGACGACGATCGACTGGCCTTCGAGATCCTGCGCAACGACTCCCTCGGGGTGTGCCTCGGCGGCACGACGGGCGACCCCATCGATCTGCCTCCCATCCCCCTCTTCGACGAGACGGGCGCACCCAACTTGGCCAACGTCGCGAGCGCCGCAGCGAACCTGAAGCGCTCCGTGCACATCCCCGACGCCTACGACGCCGAGGGCTTCGACTTCTCCGGGACGAAGACGTTCGATCAGCGGAACGGCTACCGCAGCAAGAGCTTCCTGACGATCCCCCTCATCAACGGCGAGCGCCGCGTCATCGGCGTGCTGCAGCTGCTCAACGCCCAGGACCCCGTCACGGGCGAGGTCATCCCCTTCTGCGGCGAGCACAAACGCACGGTCGAGGCGCTGGCCGCGCAGGCCGGGCTGGCCCTCGACAACAAACTGCTCCTGGAGCAGCAGAAGGTCCTCCTCGAGAGCTTCATCAAGCTGATCGCTGCCGCCATCGACTCCAAGAGCCCCTACACGGGCGCCCACTGTGAGCGGGTCCCCGCCCTCGCGGAGATGTTGGTGGGCTCCCTGTGCGAGACGACGACGGGCCCCTTCGCCGACTTCCGGCTCGACGACGAGGAGTGGTACGAGCTGCGGATCGCCGCCTGGCTCCACGACTGCGGTAAGGTGACGACGCCCGTCCACGTCATGGACAAGGCGACGAAGCTGGAGACCATCACCGATCGCATCGACCAGGTGCGCTCTCGCTTTGCGGTCCTGGAGCGGGACGCCAAGATCGCCTGCCTGGAGGCGATCGCCGCGGGCACTCCGCGCGCGGAGGCGGAGGCCGCCTACGAGGAGGAGGTGCGGCGGCTCCGGGACGATCTCGCCTTCCTCGAACAGGCGAACGTCGGCGGTGAGTTCCTGTCGCCCGAGAAGCAGGCGCGCATCGCCGCCATCGGTCAGCGCCGCGTCCGCCTCCTCGACGGCGAGGTGCCCCTCCTCAACGACGACGAGGTCGAGAACCTCTCCATCTCGCGCGGCACCCTGACCCAGGCGGAGCGGCTCATCATCAACGGCCACATGGTGGAGACGGTGAAGATGCTCGAGGCGCTGCCCTTCCCGCGCCACCTCTCCCGGGTCCCCGAGTACGCCTGTGGGCACCACGAGAAGATGGACGGCACGGGCTACCCACGGGGCATCTATGCAGGCGACCTGAGCATCCCGGCGCGGGCCATGGCGATCGCCGACGTCTTCGAGGCCCTGACCGCCGACGACCGCCCCTACAAGAAGGCCAAGAAGCTGAGCGAGGCCATGCGCATCATGGGCTTCATGAAGGTCGACAACCACCTCGACCCGGACCTCTTCGATCACTTCGTGCGCTCCGGCGTCTACCGCGCCTACGCCAAGAAGTTCCTGGCGCCGGATCTGATCGACGAGGTCGACGAGGAGGCGCTCCTCGCCTTGCGCCCCAAGCCCTTCGCGCTGCCTCCCCGAGCCGAGCGCGAGCGCCGCTTCTCCGAGTTCCTGCCCGAATACTCTTCATGAGCGACGGGTGAGCGCATGGGGGCATCGCCGGTACCTCGACAGACCAGGACGCCCGCGCCTCGGGTATCGGGGATGGCGCGTGGGGTGGGAGAGCTGAGCGCACCATGACGGCCGGGTACGTCGTCCTCGCTTTGGGCACCCTCCTGGCGGTCCTCGTCATGGCGCGGGATCGCTGGGGCGCGCTGCTCGGGCTCGGGGCAGCGCTGGGGGCCGTCGTGCTCGGCCTCTCCAGGACGCAACCGCCGCGCCCTCCGAACCCCGCGCAACCCAAGGTCGAGCGCGGCGACGAGTTCGTCGGCTCCGCCGTCTGCGTCGGCTGCCACGCGGCGGAGCACGACAGCTGGTGGCGCTCCTACCACCGCTCCATGACCCAGACCCCCGACGCACGGAGCGTGGCGCCGCGACTCCCCGTGCGCCTCGAGCTGGACGGGCGCACCTACGAGCTGACGCGCCAGGAGTCCGGCGCCATCGACGTGCACGGCCCGGATCTGCACCGCTGGGCGGCGATCGTGGCGGACGTGGCCCAGCGGGTCGGCCAGGGCGAGCAGGCCACGGCGCTGTTGGCCCGCGCCGCGCGTGACCTCCCCCGCGTGCGACGCGAGCTCGTGCTCGTCACCGGCTCCCACCACTACCAGGCGTTCTGGGTGGAGGGCGGCGCGGGACGTGAGCTGCGCCAGCTCCCCTTCGTCTACCTGCTCGATCCGGCGATCCCCGAGGAGGAGCGCTGGCTCCCCCGCCGCGACGCCTTCCTCCAACCGCCGGACGCCTTGCCCCACGTCGCCCGCTGGAACGCCAACTGCGTGCAGTGCCACAGCGTCGGGGGACGACCGCAGCACTCGGAGGAGCCCGCCCCCGCGGGGACCTACGACACCTCCGTCGCCGACTTCGGGATCGGCTGCGAGGCGTGCCACGGACCCGGCGCCGCCCACGTCGCTCACTACCAGAGCCCCGTCACCCGCTACGTGGGGCGGGGCGCCCCGCGCGACATCGTGAACCCCGCGCGCCTGGACGCGGCGCGCTCGAGCGCCGCCTGCGGCCAGTGTCACTCCTATTTCGTGCCCAGGGACGCGGAGGAGTGGTGGAGCGACGGCTTCGCCGACTCCTTTCGCCCGGGTGACGAGCTCGACGGCGCGCGCCTGGTCCTCGACTACGAGCTCCACCGCGACGTCCCCGGGCTGATCAGCCGCGACCTCGACAGCGTGTTCTGGCCGGACGGGACCATCCGCGTGGGCGGGCGTGAGTACAACGGGCTCGTGAAGAGCCCCTGCTTCGCGACGACCGACGACGAGCGACGGATCCGCTGCGTGTCGTGTCACTCGATGCACGCCAGCGACCCGGAGGATCAGCTGGCGGAGGGCATGGACGGCCCGCGCGCCTGCACCCAGTGCCACACGACGCTGGCGGAGCGCGTCGAGGAGCACACGCACCACGCCCCCTCCTCCCCGGGGAGCGACTGTTACAACTGCCACATGCCGCGCACCACCTACGCGCTGCTCAAGGGTATCCGCTCCCACCGCGTGACGAGCCCACGGGTGGATGCCACGCCGGGCGCGGCGCCGAACGCCTGCAACCTCTGCCACCTGGATCGAGGGCTCTCCTGGACGCGCCGCTGGCTCGCCCAGTGGTGGGGCGCCGCCTCCGACGAGCCCGCCCCCACCCAACGAGACACCACACGCCAGGATTTGGCGCTGGCGCCGGACGAGCTCCCGGCGTCCGTGAGGTGGCTGCTCTCCGGGAACGCGGCGCAGCGCGTCCTGCTCGCGGACGCCCTGGCCTGGGCCCCTGCCGTCGAGGCGTCCGGCGCCGAGTGGCAACGGGCGGCCCTGCTCCGGGCCCTCGACGATCCCTACGCCGCCGTCCGTTACGTGGCGCGCCGCTCGCTGCGCCGCCTCGAGGGCGCCGCTCCGACGAGCCGAGCCGCCGCGTCCGCCCCGACCCTGAACCCCCGAGACCTCGACGCCCTGATCTCGCAGCGCGATGACATCCCGATCACCATCTCCGAATGAGGCACGCCCCCCCGGCGACGCGGCGTCGCTCCCTCCCGGTCGACGGCTGCTCCGACGCCACCTCGCCATCGGGTGGTGGTCCCTCTTGCTCTTCCTCTGCGTCGGGCTCGGACTCGAGGTGCTCCACGGCTTCAAGGTCCCGAGCTACCTGGGCGCGGACGCGACGATGCGGCGCCTGATGTGGCGCCTCGCCCACGCGCACGGCGCGCTGCTCGCCCTGGTGCACGTCGCCTTCGGCCTCGTGGCGCCCCACCTGTGGGGACGCGGCGCCTCCGAACGTGGCGCCTCCCTCGCGTCGCGCGCGCTCCTCGTGGCCCTCGTCCTCCTCCCCGGCGGCTTCTTCGCGGCGGGCGCGGTCCTCGTCGGCGGGGAGCCGAACCCGAGCGTCTTGCTCGTCCCCCTGGGGGCCGCGTTTCTCTTCGTCGGGGTCGGGCTCACTGCCGTCGCCGCGACTCGGCTACGCCCCGACGCCGCGCAAGACGAGTGAGCCACCACGCCGCGAAACGCCCCTCCTTCACCAGCCCGCGCCGCACCAGCTGGGCCAACGCGGCGCTCCGTCCAAGGTCACTCGATCCGACGTGTTCGTTTCACGAAGACGTTTCGAGACGAGACGCGATCGGGAGACCAAGGATCGGTCATCCGCTCAACCTTTCCGTGAAACCCGGATCCGTGGGAAGGTCTCTCCACCTCTCGATGCCCGCATCCACCCGGCGCGCGAGCGCCCGAGAATCTCTGCGTGACGTGCACGCGCTCGTCGAGCGAGATCGTCACGAGATCGTGGAGCCCTCACGAGCCGGTGCTAGGGTCTCGACAACGGATGCTCACCCGGGGGGGAGGCAGACATGCTGTTCGGATACTTGAACGAGCCTGAGCCAGTCTCGAAAAGCGACGTGTTCTGCCGCGACACGCCGGTCGAGTGCTTCTCCTTCGAGAGGCCGCTCGTGCTGGCCACGGAGCTCCACGTCGCAGGCGCCATGGCCTTCGCCAACTCCCACGGCTTCGGGGGGATTTCCCTCGTAGAGTGGGCCATCAGCCAGAGCCTGCACAGCGCCGCGCAGCGCCTGGAGGCGGAGGGTCACGCGCCGCCCTCCTCCCGCCGCTGAGCGCCACGGACAAAGGCTCGGCGCAGGGACGACACGGCGCGCCGCCTCCGCCTCAGGTACCGACCTTCGAGGCGCCGCCCTCGTCTTCGAGGACGATCGGGATCCGCCGTGTGAGGCGCACCTCCTCGCGATCGATCGAGACCCCGTAGGCGAGCGCCTCCACCCCGACGGCGAGGGCCGCCCGCAGCGCGACGCCGTAGGCCGGATCGATGTCGTCCGCTGGCTCGAAGGTGGTGCAGTCGGTGCGGCTCACCGCGAAGAAGACGACACCTCGGTGTCCGCTCCGCACCACCTCCGTCAGCTCCTCGAGGTGCTTCTTGCCGCGGGCGGTCACGGCGTCCGGGAAGGCGGCCCGTCCCGGCGCGATGCGCAGCGTGGCGTTCTTCACCTCGACGTAGCAGAGCTCCTCCCCGCGACCGAGCAACAGATCGATGCGGCTCCCCGTGCCGTAACGGACCTCCCGGCGCAGGGTCTCGTAGCCAGTGAGCTCCCGGATCACCCCGCCGTCGATCGCCTCGGCGACGAGCCCGTTCGCCCCCGCGGGGTGCACGTAGATGCGCGCGTCACCGCACTCGGCGACCTCCCAGGTGTACGCCAGCTTGCGCCCCGGGCGGGCGCGGGTGAGCCAGGCGCGCGTCCCCGGCTCGAGGCACGTCTTCATGGACCCCGTGTTGGGGCAGTGGGCCACCACGACGGTGCCGTCGTCCAGCTCCACGTCCGCGAAGAACCGCTGGTAGCGGCGCAGCAGCCGCCCCTCCACGAGCTCCGTCGAGAACCGCATGCTCAGCGCCGCACGAGCCGCCAGGTGGTCCCCTGGGGCGTATCGAGGATCTCGACCCCGCGCGCGACCAGCTCGTCGCGCACGCGATCGGCCCGGGCGAAGTCCTTCGCCTGCCGCGCCTCCGCACGCTCCGCGATCGCGCGCGCCACGTCCTCGAGCTCGATGCCCAGGGCCCGCGCCCGCCGATCCCGCACCCGCTCCAGGAACGCGGCCGGGTCGTCGCCACCGAGGCCGAGCACCTCGTCCAGCACCCGGAAGCCCTCCAGGGCCGCCGCGTGGGCCGCCTCTCCGATCTGTCCACCCTTGGCGGCCGCGCGATCACAGAGCTCGTTGACGTGCTTCAGGAAGCTGGCTGCGTGCGCCAGGGCCACCGGCGTGTTGAGGTCGTCGTCCAGGGCCCGCGCCACGCGCTCGGGGAACTGCGCCAGCTCCTCGGGCACCGGCTGCTTCGAAGCCACGATCTTCTTCGGGGGGAGCTCCGCCAGGCGCTGCCGCGACGCGTACACGTACTGCAGCCGGGACTCCGCCTCGTCGAACTGGGGAAACCCGAGCAGGTTGCCGGCCTCGTCGAGATCCATCTCGAGGTTGAAGGGGGCCCGGTAGTGGACCGTGAGCAGCGCCCAGCGCACCGCCTCCGGCTCCACCTTGTCGAAGGCCTCCCGCAGCCGGAAGAAGTTGCCGAGGCTCTTCGACATCTTCTCCTTGTTCACCTGGACGAAGCCGTTGTGCATCCAGTGGCGGGCGAAGGTCTTGCCCGTCGCGCACTCGCTCTGGGCGATCTCGTTCTCGTGGTGGGGGAACACCAGATCCAGGCCACCGCCGTGGAGATCGAAGCTCTCACCGAGGTACCGCATGCTCATCGCGGAGCACTCGATGTGCCACCCGGGTCGCCCCGGTCCCCAGGGGCTGTCCCAGGCGGGCTCTCCCGGCTTGCTGCCCTTCCAGAGGGCGAAGTCGTAGGGGTGGCGCTTGCGCTCCAGCTCCTCCGGATCGACGCGCTCGCTGGCCCCTGCCTCGAGGTCCTCCAGCTTGCGATGGGACAGCTTCCCGTAGTCGGGACAGGAGCTCACGCTGAAGTACACGTCGCCGCTCGCCTCGTAGGCGTGGCCGCGCTCGATCAAGCGCCCGATCAGCGCGCGGATGTCGTCGAGGTGCTCGCTCACCTTCGGCTCCCGATCCGGGCGGAGGTTGCGGAGGCGGTCCATGTCCTCGCGGTAGGAGCGGAACATGCGCTCGGCCAGGTCCGCGGGGGCCTCCCCGTTCTCCGCCGCGCGCTTGATGATCTTGTCGTCGATGTCCGTGACGTTGCGGACGTAGGTCACCTTCGTGCCGGAGCGGCGGAGGTGCCGCACGAGCACGTCGTACACGACGCACGGCCGGGCGTGGCCGATGTGGGCGTCGTCGTAGGTCGTCGGTCCACACACGTAGATGCGCGCGTGTCCCGGCTCGGCGGGCTCGAACGGGATCTTCTTGACGGCCAGCGTGTCGTACAAGTGGAGCGCCATGGCGAGCCCCGAACCCTAATGGCGGTCACCGCCGACGTCGAGCCTCCGGCCCCCCGGGCCTGACCGGTGCGAGCAAGCCCTCCGCGCTAGCTCCTCGCGGCCCACGCCAGGCCCGCGATTGGGCCCGCGGCGCCGGATTCGAAGTGGCGCTCCACGCTCGGCACCCGCAACACGAAGTCCTCACCGAAGGCCTCCGCCGGGGTCTTCACCCCCTTCGGTCGCAGGGCGAAGCACGCCTCGACGGCCCGCACCGCGCTGCTCGCGGTGAAGGAGTACGGCTCCGGCAGATCGAGCCAGGCCTCGGCCACGGCGCCCCCCTCGCCGCGCGCCCGCGCCCAGGCCTGCGCGCGGTGATCGTTCTTGGGGCGGAGCTCGCTGCGCTCCAGGCGGCGCCGCAGATGGTCCGCGATCGCCTCGTGTCGCAGGAGACGGGGGAGCGACGGTCCGAGGAGCTCCATGGGCCAGGCCTGGTGACGTGGCAGCGCGAGGTACGTGGTGATGTTTTCGACGCCGGTGGTCTTCCAGGCGGCCACGAGCTCCGGCATCGGCGCGGGCACCGCCCGCAGTCGACGCAGGGTGCCCCGCCGGTTTCCCCGCCACATGTGGATGTCCCGGGCGCCGCGCCCCAGGGGCCGTGTCTCCAGCCGCCCGCCGCGCCGCACCTTGCCTCCCTCGGCCACGATCCCGAGGGAGGACAGCACCGTGCCTCGGCTCGCCCCGCTGGTGGTGAAGTGCGCCAGCTCGAGCTCCTGAGGGTCCCGGAGTTGCCGCACGACGTAGGCCGCCAGGCAATCGAGGGGCACCACGTCGAAGCCCACTCCCGTCATCAGGAGGACGCCCCGCTCGATGGCCTCCTCGTGCCGCGTCAGCACCCGCTCGAACACCGGGATCTCCCCGCTGATGTCGAGATAGCTGACGCCGGCCCGCAGACACGCCTCGACCATCGGCTCGCTCGTCTCCACGAAAGGCCCCGCCGCGTGCAGGACGAGCTGCACGCCCTCCAAGGCGCGCTCGAGCCCCGCGGCGTCCCCGAGCTCGCAGGCGACCCAGGGCAACCTCTCCCGCTCCGCCAGGGGCCGCACGCGCTCCGCGTGTCTCCCGGCGAGCACGGGGCGATGCCCTCGACTCGTCGCCTCCTCCAGGATCGCGCGCCCCGTGTAGCCGTTGGCGCCATACAGCAGCCAGTCGCCTCCTGCCTCCATTCATGGAGTATAGAGCGCCCGCTCTCTCGGGCTTCGACGAACTGCTTCGACGAACTGCTTCGACGAGCTCCCGAAGAGCTCCCGAAGAGCACACGAGCTCTGCATTTCGATCCCGAGGACGGCTCCGAAGAGCTCGATCCGACACGACGTGCGTCGACCGCTCGATCGCGGCGTTCCCGCCAACGGTCGAGCAGTCGAAATCGGCGCACCCTACGAAACGCGCAGGAAAGGCTGTGCGGAGTGCGAATGCGCTTGCGTCGATCGAGGCGCTCTTCCACACTGAGCGGGTCATGGTGTTTTTCATTCGCCTACGCTGATTGCCCGGAGGACGGCCCGGTACGCTCTCGTCGGCCTGGTTCGGTGACCGAACTCGGCGAACGAACTCGGTGAACGAGCGTCGAAGGCGCCTCCGCCGTGAGACTTCACTCCCCCATGCATGGATCGCCCTGCCCGGCGCCATGCGACACGGCGCCATGC
>JAAZAA010000381.1 GCA_012514535.1 Myxococcales bacterium
TCCGCTCGCGTGGGTGGGTCAGGCGGTGAAGCTGTGGGTGCCCAACAACGACCTCGATGCGAAGGATGGTGATCCTGCTGCGATCTCTCTGATCCGTACGGGTAAGGAGGTGAGGCCACGAATCTTCGATGGTACGACCCCCTTGCTCTACGTGTGGAGAGTGTTGTCGGCGGACGACGAGCCAAGAGCCATCGGCGTCTGCAATCTCGCGCGCGAGCTGTTCCAGCTGGGGCGCGGCGTCGACTTCGCCTCGGCAACGGGTGAGCTGATCACGGTGGCTGCGGCGGAGGAGCTGCTGCAAGCGTACCCAGGAAAGGTGAGTCGTCCGACCCCGGGCGCTGCGGACAAGGGCCTGGTGTTGCCCTGTCCGCAACCCGGTTCTCTACGGAGCCTGGTGGAGCGTCACGCCATCACGCTCCGAAGGTTCGAGGTCGAAGGGAAGGGGCGGAAGGCGGTGGACGTCTTTCAGCAGCCGCCCAAGCCGTCGTTTCAGCCCGTGTCCTATGATGGGGTAGCTCATCGAGCCCTCTTTGAACTCTGCGCTCTGGAGAGCCCGTCGAGCTTCAGCCCGGGACCGCTCACGAGCATCGGTGTGTTGACGGAGCTGCTGAGGGACGCCGCGGCAAACAGGCTCCTGGAGGCGCTGCCGTCCCAAAGCGCTCGTGTCGAGTGTGGGCTCGTGGGGCGCCAGGTGGAGGGAACTCCTCGGGTGCCGGCCGAGGAGCGGATCCGCATCATGCCTCTCCCTTCAATCGGGCACGAGCAGGCCGATCAGGCCGTACGGCGGATGCTCGTCGAGGTGCCGGCGGGGAACCCTTTGCGCGCGGACGACGTGTTCTGGGCGTTCTCGGGGTTGGAGGTGACGATGCCGAGCGGCGCGACGAGCGTGGTGACCCGCGCCGACGATTGGACGATGTTGGAGCACTACGGCGTTGGCGGCGTGCAGAGGTTCAAGTCGTGGCGGAGTGTCACCCCGGTCGCACTGCCGGCCGCGCGTCGACGTATCGAGCCATCCAGACGGAGCGCGGAGGCGAAGGCAGCTGGTGAGCGGGCCGCGGAAGAGAAGCTGGCTCAGCACGCGGTCCTCCAGGCGCTCCGTCACGCCGGGGTGCGCTCGCCGGCAGTCGAGGTGCACGTCCAGCGGGAGCCCCTGACGTCGAAGGGAGCGCGGGCGGAGGCGTTCGCCTCCGGTACTCGCTTCCCCAAGGAGCGACTGTGGCACGTCGAAGTCACCTTTCGAGACACGCTGGAAGGACCCTTGGTCCTCGGGGATGGGCGCTTTCTCGGGCTGGGCATCATGGAGCCCGTTCGGGCGCACGCCTCCGTCCTCGCCTTCGGCGTTCGGGGTGGACTCGCGCCGGGCGCGGCGCCGCGGGGCATTGCGCTCGCGATGCGGCGAGCCGTCCTGGCCCGGTACCAGAGCGTGCTCGGGCCAGGAAAGAACCTCCCCAGTCTCGTGACCGGCCACCGCCCCGACGGGGCCCCGGTGGTGGACGAACCGCACCTGGCCTTCGCTTACGACGAAGAGCGGCGGAGGGTGTTGGTGCTCGTGTTGGGAGAGGTCCACGGCCGGAAGGCGGCTCGAGAGCTGGCGGTGCTTCATCGGGCTCTGGAAGGAATGACGGAGCTGCGGGCTGGCCGCGCAGGGCGCCTCGAACTCGTTCCGGAGAGCATCGACCTGGACGCGGACCCTCTCTGGGCTCGGAGCAAACGATGGACCTCTCTGACCCCGTACACGGTGAACCGTCATCGGGACTGCGGAGACGCCGAGCGGGCGCTGCAGGTAGATGTCGAAGCCTCCTGCCTAGCGGCAAACAAGCCACGACCCCGCGTTCGCGTGATCGACGTGCGGAGTGAACCCAATCAGGGCCTGACGGGGATGCTGGAGCTCACCTTCGATGTGGCGGTGAGTGGTCCGTTGCTGTTGGGGCGCTCCAGGTACAAGGGTGGAGGACTCTTCTGTGGTGTGCCGAGCGAGGAGAGACGCGGCAGGGGGGAATCCCTCTCCCGAGGTGAGCCGGACTTCGGGTCGTCTGCTCCCAGTCCTATTCCATGACGGCATGGCCTTTCGTCCTCCGATGACAAACCAAGCCCGAGAGCGGGGCGGCTTTGACGTTCCAGGACAGGGCGCGAGCGACAGCGGCGTCCTGGTTGCGTAAAAGGACGAGGCACCTGGTGCCTTTCTTGGGAAAGGGTCTCTCCCACGTATGAGTAGTTGGGTCTACGAACACCTACAGCGGGCGCGTGTCGGCTCCTCACGAACTTCTCAGTGGGGGGCGCAATCCTTGCGCGAGATGGCCTTGCGCGAGATGGCCTTGCGCGAGAGGGCGCCGAGCGCGCTGATGGTTGGGGAGAGTCGGCGACGCGGGCTGCGGGTCGCGACGAATCTTGCGGCGCGTCTCCGCGGTGGGAGCGCGCAGAGCGACAGCGGTGGGAGCGCGCAGAGCGGCAGCGGTAGGAGAGCGCAGAGCGGCAGCGGTGGGACCGCGGTTGACATGTAGCGACAGGAAAGCGCGAGTCGTCGTTCCTATTTCGGAGTGAACCTGATAGGAGACCTACCGTGCCCGGTGCATGTCGTCTCCGGGAAGGGTGAAAACGAGAGGTTGACCCGAGTGCGTTTGCGATGCGGTCGCGCTCGGTAGGAAGCGTGCGTCCGGGACACTCCACAGGACTCCAGTGAGTGTGTTGGACGCTGCAATCGTCGTGAAAGGTAGTGAGATGAAACTGTTTCGGATTTATGGGTTCTTGGCTGTCGTCCCCTTTGCGGCCCTCGCTTGCTCCGGTGAGGACGGAGCTGCGGGGCTCGATGGAACGTCCTGCGAGGTGGAGGAGAACTCCGATGGCACGAAGACGCTGGTCTGCCCCGACGGCAGCTCGGTGACCTTCACGGACGCCGAGGAGGGCCCCCGCGGTCCGCGTGGTCCCCGCGGTCCCGCGGGCGCGGACGGCGCTGACGGGGCGGATGGCGCCGAAGGGCCCGCGGGTGAGAAGGGCGACCCCGGCGAGAAGGGCGACCCTGGCGAGAAGGGTGACCCTGGCGAGAAGGGTGACAAGGGCGACCAGGGCGATCAGGGCCCGCCCGGCGAGAAGGGTGAGAAGGGTGACCCTGGCGACCAGGGCCCGCCCGGCGAGAAGGGTGACAAGGGTGACGCTGGCGAGCAGGGCCCGCCCGGCGAGAAGGGTGACAAGGGTGACGCTGGCGAGCAGGGCCCGCCCGGCCCGGAGGGTCCCGCCGGCCCGGA
>JAAZAA010000066.1 GCA_012514535.1 Myxococcales bacterium
CACCGCGCTCTGTCGTTCTCGTGGGCTCTCGCGCTGCGTTGGGATCGTGCCCCTCCGTCGTTCGAGGCCCACAAAAGGAAAACGGGCGCACGACCCGTGGCCGTGCGCCCTTTCCTTCGAGCAACGCTCCCGTCGACGTGCCCCCGCCCTGCGGTGGGGGGCGCCCCGACGGTGACGGGCGGGCCTGACGCGGTCCGCGCCAGGCCCCCTCCGATCAGTCGCCGCTCTTTTCCTTTTCCTTGCTCTCGACGAGGTTCTGGAGCTTGTCCTTGAACAGGTCGCCGAGGGTGGCGCCCTTGCCCGAGGACTCGCGCTTCATCACCTGGAGCTGCTCCGCCGCGGCGCTCTCGCCGGGGTTGAGCATGGTCATGGTGAGGCGCCGATCCATCGAGTCGACGTTGGCGACCTCGGCCCGGACGCGCTCGCCCGCCTTGACGGAGGTGCCGACGGGGATCTCGTTCTGCGGGATGATCGCCTCGATGCCGTCCTTGATGCGCACGAAGATGCCGTACTCGGTCTGCGCGAGCACCACGGCGTCCTCGACCACGGTCCCGGACTTGTAGTTCTCGAGGATCTCGCCCCACGGGTCGTCGAACAGCTGCTTGACGCCCAGGCTGACCTTCTTCTCGTCGTGGTTGATCGAGAGGATGATGGCCTCGACGTCGTCGCCCTTGGCGTAGACGTCGCCGGGGTTGTTGATCTTCACGGTCCAGGACAGGTCGGTCTTGTGGACCATGCCGTCCACGCCCTCTTCGATGCCGACGAACACGCCGTAATCGGTGATGGAGCGCACCTTGCCGGCGATCTTGTCACCCGGCTTGTAGTTGTCCGTGAAGATGGTCCAGGGATCGGGCTCGAGCTGCTTCATGCCCAGGCTGATGCGCTTCGCGGCGGAGTCCACCTCGAGCACCTGGCACGCCACCTCCTGGCCGACCTCGAGCACCTTGGAGGGGTGCTTGATCTTCTTGGTCCAGCTCATCTCGCTGACGTGGATCAAGCCCTCGACGCCCGGCTCCAGCTCCACGAAGGCGCCGTAGTCCGTGAGGCTCATGACCTTGCCCTCGACGCGCTTGCCGACGGGGAACGCCTCGGCCACGTGACTCCACGGATCCTCCTGGGTCTGCTTCATGCCCAGGCTGACGCGCTCGGTCTCGGGGTTGTACTTGAGCACCTTGACGGTGACCTCGTCGCCCACCGAGAAGACCTCGCTCGGGTGGTTGACGCGGCCCCAGGACATGTCCGTGATGTGCAGGAGGCCATCGATCCCGCCGAGGTCGACGAAGGCGCCGTACTCGGTGAGGTTCTTGATGGTGCCCTGCAGGACCTGACCCTCCTCGAGGTTCTCGAGGGTCTTGGCCTTCATCGCGTCGCGCTCCTTCTCGAGCAACACACGACGAGACAGCACGATGTTCCCGCGCTTCTTGTTGAACTTGATGACCTTGAATTCGTAGGTCTGCCCGATCAGCCGATCGAGGTTGCGGATCGGGCGGAGGTCCACCTGGGACCCCGGGAGGAACGCCTTCACGCCACCGCGGATGGTCACGGACAAGCCGCCCTTCACGCGCTGACTGATGGTGCCCTCGATGATCTCGTCGCGCTCGCAGGCGCTCGAGATCTCGTCCCACACCTTCATCTTGTCGGCCTTCTCCTTGGACAGGGAGATCAGGCCGTCGTCGCTCTCACGGCTCTCGATGAAGACATCCACCTTGTCGCCAGGCTGGATGTTGAACTCGCCTTTTGCGTCGACGAACTCGTCCTTGGCCAGAACGCCTTCGCTCTTGCCGCCGATATCGACGATCACGAAGTCGCGGCTGACGCGCACCACGATGCCGGTTACGATTTGTCCTTCGCCGCCGAGCTCGTGCTCCTGCGCCGTCTTCTGCGCGGCCTCGAAGAGCGCCGCGAAGCTCTCGCCCGAAGGCGCGTTCTGGACCTGTTGAGTTTCAGACATGTTGGGTCGATCTGCTCCTGGCGAGGGGCTGGGGTCATCCCGGAGGGCGCGGCTCCAGAAGCAAGCTGTTCTGTGGAAGCCCTCGCTTCACACCCACGCGGGGCGCACGGGGTAGCGCAGGCCCCTGGGTGAGTCAAACCACACCGTCACGCCCCTGCGTGACGGTCCGCACCCTTCCCTACCCCTCCGATGACTGTGTCATATCCGGGCGGAGGCGCCAGGGAGCCCCGGCCCGAGGCTCTGGTCCTCTGGGCTAGCTCGCCCAGCCGAACAGGGTGCGGAGGACGCCGGCCAGCTCACGGGCCGCCGCGTCGACCTCGTCACGGGTCCAGCTGGCGGTCACCCGAACCTCCTGGGGGCCGTTCACCTCCGCTGCGAGGCGCTCCGCGGCCTGGACCGGGCCCGCGGGGACCCCCGGGAGAGCGGCCAGGCGCCGGGCATTTTGGCTGAGCTGCTGCAGCTGCTGCACCACTTGCTCCGCGGTGGCGCTCTGGAGCCGCAGCTGAGTGGAGAGCACGACCTCGGGGCCGAGGGCCAGGTCCCCGTGGACGTGCTCGATGTCGTCGACGACGCGGAGCGGGGGCACCAGGAGACGAAGAGGAACCGGGATCAGCGCCCGGACTCGATCTCCCTGGAGCGCGAAGCCCCCCGGTCCCTCCGTCGGCAGCTCCAGGCGTTGATGGGTGTCCGTCAGGGGCAAGGCGGCCCGCAGGGACGCCTCGTTCGAAGCGGCGATCAGCGTGCCGTCCACCGCCTGGCCGAGGGCGATCCCTCCCTGGGAGATCAGCGCCGCGCCATCGGAGCTCCGGTGCCACACCGCGCCCTCCTCCCCGAGGACCCGCTGGAGCCCGTCGAGGACCCCCGTGCGAGGAAAACGCCCCCCCACGATCAGCACCCAGTCCGCCGGACCGGGACCCCACCCGAGCACCAGCTCCCGCAGGTCCACCCCGAGCTCGATGCCCGTCGCGCTCTGGACCCGCTCCAACCGCGTCCGCGCTGGGACCTGCGCGCCGGAGCGGCCTGGGGGGAGCTCGTTGGCGAGGGGCAGCAGGTGCCGTCGCACCGGCTCGTAGAGGACGACCTTCTCGAGATCGAGCCGCAGGGCAGCGGCGGTGCCCTGCGGGAGGTGGAGCGCCGCGACCCGGTCGTACCTGATGTACGCGACGTACAGGTAGATGGCCGCGCCCGCCGCCGCGAGGAGGCTCAACGCGAACCCCACGAACACGCGACGGTGGGAGAAGGAGGGGCGTTCTGACATGGGCTCGACGGGTTCCACGGGGTCCAACGGGTCTGACGTGCTCGGCGCGGGGGGTGCTGGTGGTGCTGGGGAGGATCGATCCGCGAGGGTCCGCGACGTCGCTCCGCCCGCGAGAGGCTCTAGGGGGAGGTTACGGGGAAAGCCAGCCCTGCTGCAGGGCGCGATGCGGGACCCGGGCGCGCAGGGCCACGGTCGTGGCCACGGTGGAGACCTCGACCTCCCGCAGCCACGAGGGCCCCTCCAGGGCCAGCGCCGCCAAGAGGAGCTCCAGGGCGCGGGAGGCGCGGCCAGCGTCCTCCTCGCGCTCGAAGCGCATCTCGGCGGTGAGCGCCAGCCCTTCCGACGTCAGATCTGCGCTGGCGCTCGCGGCGCGGGCCCGCTCGAGGAACCGGGCCGCCTTGGGGGCACTCCCCCGCAGCTGGGCCGCCACCGTCCGGAGACGCGCTCCCACGGACAGCACACCTCGCTCCGGCACCTCCACGGGCGCGTCGTCCGCCCGCCCCTCGAGCACCCGGTCCACCGCGTCGAGCTCCGCCACGGAGGCGACCACCCACAGGGCGTCGTGATGGGCGTAGATCGCCGCGGGCGCCGCGCGCCCCTGCAGCTCTCGCGCCGCGTAGCTGCGCCACCCTCCCGGCAGGAGCCGCGCGGGATGAAATGCCCGCGTGATCTCCCCTTCGCGGATCCCCGAGAAGTCGCCGCGCAGCACGATGACGTTGTCCCAGTGTTCGGGGCGGGCCCCCGGCCGCCAGGCGATCCACACCTGCCGGGCACGCCCGAGGGCCTGGCGGACGACGTGCGCCGTCGAATCGTCTTCGACGCCCAGCGCCTCGGTCAGGCGGAAAGCGGCGTCTTCGGGCAGAGCGGCCCGGATCGGATCCAGATCGACGCGGACCACCACGTCCAGATCCGCGGGGATGGCGAGGGCGGGCGCCGCCGCGCTCGGTGGGGGTGCGGCTGGGAGCGGAGGTGTCGTCGCAGCGCCGCATCCCGCCCACCCGAAGACGCCCACCAGCGCGCCGACCAGCCAGAACGAGCCGTTCCGCCCTCCCCGCGCTTCGCCCCGCCCTCCCACGGCGAGTCCGGCTCCCCGTGCCCCGATCACCGGGCCTCTCCACCCTCCGATCCCGGCTCGGCGCCGGCGACTTCGCGCACCCGGCGCACGATCTCCTTCACCGCCTCGTCGATCGTGAGATGTGAGCTATCGATGAGGATGGCGTCCGGCGCCCGCTTCAGCGGGGCGATCGGGCGCTCGCTGTCCCGGCGGTCGCGCTCGCGCACCTCCTCCAGCACCTGCTGCAGATCCACCGCTTGCCCGGCTGCCTCCAGCTCCGCGCGCCGCCGCTCCGCGCGCACCTCGGCGCTCGCGGTGAGAAAGAACTTCGCCTCCGCGTCCGGGAACACCACCGAGCCGATGTCGCGGCCCTCCAGCACGACGCCCCCCTCGCGCCCCAGCTGTCGCTGCAGCTCGAGCAGCGCCGCTCGCACCGCCGGCAGCGCCGACACGAGGCTGGCGCCTCGGCCCATCTCCTGTGTACGGATGGCGTCCGAGACGTCTTCCCCGTGCAGGACGACCCGCGTCCGCCCCTGCTCCTGGAACATGCGCAGGCGGTCCTCGAGGGCGAGCTCCGCGGCGATCTCCCCGACGCCCCGCTCGTCGGACCAGCTGACGTCCGCGCGCTGGCACGCGAGCGCCACGGTCCGATACAGGGCTCCCGTGTCCACGACGGTGTAGCCCAGCGCCTCGGCGACACGGCGGGTCACGGTGCTCTTGCCAGCACCGGCGGGTCCATCGATGGCCACGACCGGGCGCACGCGGCCGCGCTTCATGCTCGCACCTCCACACGGGCCCCCAAGGCCCGTAACGTCCCCACCCACCGGGGGAAAAATTGCCGCAGGCAGTCGACGTCGTCCACGGTGGTGGGTCCGTCCGCCCGCAACGCCAGCACCGTCGCCGCCAAGGCGAGCCGCGGGTCGCCGCCGGTCGTGATGGACGTCGCGCGCAGGGGCCCCCGCGCGGGCTCTCGCAGGGTGAGGCCCGTCGTCACGCCCTCCGCGCCCAGAGGAAGCACCTCGAGACCGAAGGTGCGGAGCACCCCGACGACCCGGGCCACGTCCCGCTCCCCGCGACCGGACACGGTGCTCCCCGGCAGGAGATCCCCCAGCTCCAGGGGGTCCGTCGCCGCGGCGCCGAGGAGGGCCAGGGGCACGAAGTCGTCCCCGAGCCGCGCGCCGACCTCGCCGGCCACGACTCCGCCGCGCACCCCTTGCCCAAAGACCGTGAGCTCCCCGACGGGCTCGGCCAGGGCGTCGCCGCGGGGCGTGATGCCCGCCTGCACCCCCAGGCTCCTCAGCCCCTCGAGGAGCGCGGTGCGGCTCGGGTTCAATCCGACGCCCCGCACGGTGACGTGGCTGCCCGGGACGAGCGCCGCGGCGGCGACCAGGTACGCGCCCGCCGAGACGTCGCCCACCTCCGGGAGCTCGAAGGCCCGGATCGCGTCCGCGTCGCGCGGCGGGTGCAGGGTCAGCGACACGCCCGACGTCTCGACGGGGAGCCGCACGTGCTGGAGCAAGCGCTCACAGTGATCCGGCGAGACGAGCCCTTCCTCGAGGAAGGTCGATCGAGAGGCGCGCAGCGCCGCCAGGAGCAGCGCCACCTTGGCCCAGCACCGCACGCCCGGGAGCCGCAGCTGCACCCCCGGCGCCCGCTTCGACGCGGACGCGAAACGGATCGCCCGTCCGCCCTCGGGGCCGTCCTCGACGTCCAGGGGGTGGGCGCGTCCGAGGAGCGGCACCACCTCTCCGGCCCAGGCGTCGTCCACCCACAGCACGCTCTCGAAGGGACGCGACGCCAGCAGCCCCGCGAGCACGGACGCCGCGAGGGGCGCCCCCCGCGCGTCGAGGACCTGATCCGGCGCCGTGAGCCCGAATAGACCACGCCCGTGCACCACGAGCTCGCCGTCCGCGGAATCACAGACGACGCCGACCTGGCGCAACGCTTCCGCCAGGGCGGCGACGGGCTCCGGGACCCGGGGCAGCGCGAGCCGAGACGCGCCCTCGGCGCAGGCCGCCACCCCGAGCGCGATCATGGTCACGATGGGATCCGCGGGGGCGGGTACGCTGCCGCGGAGGGGTGCCTCCGCCGGATGGATGATCAACTGACTGGTCATGTTCAACCCGCGACTTCAACCCGCGACCATGGCGATGAGCCGCTCGGCGTTGCCGAGGAGGCTCCCCACGGCCGCCCCGTCCACTTCCGCGACGACCTGCGCCTCGGTGCCCTGGACCTGAGCGTCGAGACGGCGCACGGGTTGCAGGATCCCCACCAGCGCCATGAGCCATTCGTAAGTGCGCAGCGCCTCGGCGCTCGCGCGCAGCGTAATGACGCCTCGCTGCGCCGCCTCCTCCGCGTCGTAGGTCAGGGTGCCCGCCAGGTTGATCCCCGGCTCCTGGAAATTGCCGAGCAAACGCGCCGCCCGCAGGCCATCGAGGAACTGCACCTGGCGCCGCGCCGCGTCCGGCAGCGGATGCGCGGCGAGATCGACACCCCAGGCCAGGGGCGCGCCGGCGCTCAGGAGCTCCTCGAACCACGCTGGCGTCGCCCGGGCCACCCTGCCCTCTTCGATGCGGTCGAGGACACGCCGGATGCCGACCTCGTTGCCGAAAGCCATCGTGCGCGAGGTGAGCACGGTGAGGCCCACCCCGTCGCTGAGGAACAGAGGACGCCCCGCGTAGGTGGTCCGCGTCACCGGGCGCCCCGTCACGGTCCGCGCCCCTTGCGTGGCCGCCTGCTCGAAGCCGTTCGCGTCGAAGCGCCCCGTGGCGATGCCCGCCACGTCGACGCCGCTGAACGTGTAGAGCCCCAGGGCGACGGCGTCGACGTCCCTGCCGGGCTCGTACCCGGACCCCGTGGGCACGGGCAGGGTCCGCTGCAAGAGCGCCACCACCTGAGGCCCGAACTTCGCCGCGAAGAGCTCCCGTGCGCCGAGCCCCCACCAGGAGACCGCGCCGCTGGGCAACAGCGCCCAGGGATCCTCGTCGATGCGCGCGTCGTCCACCCGGAGGCCCGCCGCCGTCTCCACGATGACCTCCTGGCTCTTCGCGCAGGCGACCCCCAGGGCCGCGGCCCCGAGCCCGCCGAGCAGGCTCCGCCGATCCAGCGCGCGCCGCCCGCTCATCGCGTCACCCGGTCGAGGGCCTCGATGAAGCGCGCGTTCTGCTGCGCGGTGCCGACGGTCACCCGCAAGCTCGTCGGCAACGGCCCGATGGGCCGCAGGATGACCCCCTCCGTCAACAGGCGATCGTACAGCTCGGCGCCCGACATGCGGAAGTCCACCAACAGGAAGTTCGCCTGGCTCGGCGTCACCGCGAAGCCGCGCTCCTCCAGGCGCTCCGTGAGCCAACGCCGCTGTTCCGTGTTCAGCCGCACGCTCGCCTCGAGGTGCGCCGTGTCCGCCAGGGCCGCGATGCCTGCCTCCTGGCTCGGCACACCGACGTTGAAGGGGGCGCGCAGGCGGTTGACGTAATCGAGGATCCGAGCGGGCCCGATCCCGTACCCCACCCGCAACCCCGCGAGGCCGTAGGCCTTGGAGAAGGTGCGCAGGGTGACGAGGCGCTCGCGCAGGTGGCGCATGCGCAGGGAGTCCGGGTAGTCCTCGGCGGTGGCGTACTCGAAGTAGGCCTCGTCCAGGACGACGATGACGTGCTCGGGGACCGCCCGCAGGAACGCCTCCAGGCTCGCGCGAGGCACGTAGGTGCCCGTGGGGTTGTTGGGGTTGTCGAGCAGCACGAGGCGGGTCTGCGGGCGGACCGCGGCGACCATCGCCTCCAGGTCGTGGACCAGATCCGCGCGGGTGGGCACCGCCGTGAAGTCGACGTTGTGCGCCATCACCGCGACCCGATACATGCTGAAGGCGGGCTCACCGAACACGATGTGGTGCTCGGGCGTGGTGAAGGTGCGGATCAGCAGCTCGATGAGCTCGTTGGAGCCGTTGCCGTGCAGCACCTCCTCCAGCGGGACCCCGTGGAACTCCGCGATCGCGCTCCGGAGCCGGAACGCGGACCCGTCCGGATAACGGTGCACCTCCGCCAGGGCGTGGGCCGCGGCTTCGACGGCGCGGGGGCTCGGGCCGAGGGGGTTCTCGTTCGACGCGAGCTTCACCGCGTCGGCGACGCCTCGCTCCCGAAACAACTCTTCGATGGGTTTGCCCCCCTGATAGGGCCGCAGTGCCTCGATGCTGGGGGTGACGAGCCTATCCATGGCGGCGGCAAGCCTAGATCCAAGGAGCGAGCGGCTTCCAGGACATTCGGGACCCAGGGCTTTCCAGCTACTCCGCGCTCACGGGGCGGCCCGACGACGTGCCGACGGCCGACGAACGCAGGCCGACGCACGCGAGCCGACGTGGGCCAAGGACGTGAGCCACCGCGCCGCGTTGTCCTCACCCCGCCGCATTGTCCTCACCGCACCGCACCGTGCTCGTCTCGCCGCACCGTGCCCGTCTCGCCGCACCGTGCTCATCGCGCAGGTCGACGCACCGTGCTCGTCTCGCCGCACCGTGCTCATCGCGCAGGTCGACGCACGCGAGTCCGGCGCAAGACGACGACGCTGCTCGGCGGCGCAGCCCGCCGCGGAGTCCCCCGCGCCATCGACATGAGCCACGGCGCCGCCCGCGCCGTGTCGCTCATTGGGCGCGGCCTCGTCCCCGGTGCAGCTTCGTCTTGGCGTGAGTTCCCGCTCTGCGGGCTCACGGGAGCTTCTGCAGCCGACAGAGATACAGCGGCCCGCACCCATCGCGGTGCGGCAACATCTGCCAGCCATACCGGGTGGGCGCACCGACCGGCAGCTCGACGGGGCGCGGCTCCGCCCGATGCCGTCCCCGCTCGAGCAGGCGCTCGATCACCCCGTCGTTCTCCGCGGGCGCCAAGGCACAGGTGCAATACAGGACGCGCCCGCCGGGACGCACGGCGAGCAACGCGGACGTGAGCAGCGCGTACTGGTCCTGGACGAGCCGCGCCACCCGCCCCGGGGACCACTTCGCCAGCTCCGCCGGGGCCGCCACCACGTGCCGCTCCGACGAGCAGGGCGCGTCGAGCAACACGGCGTCGCAGCTTCCCGGTCTGCTCACTCCCCAGCGTCGGCCGTCGCGCTGGGTGACGGTCACCCGAGCTCGCACCGCCGGCGGCAGGTAGTCGTCGAGCACGCGCCGGAGCCGCTGCGCCCGGGTCGGAGAGCGATCGTTGGCGACGAGCTCACCCGCCGCGCGCAGGGACTCGATCAAGATCAGAGCCTTGCCCCCAGGGGCGGCGCACAAATCGAGCACCCGCTCCCCCGCCTTCACGTCGAGGCTGAGCGCCGCCCAGACGGACGCCGCGTCGAGGACGTAGTACCGCAGGAGCCCCGCCTCGTCCCGATCGGGGTTGCCCCCGTCGTAGCGGCAGCAGCCGGGGATCCCGACGGCCCCAGCGCCCGCGTCGTGGACGTGTGCCGCGAAGCCGTTCCGACGTGCGACTGGCGCGGGGCGATCCAGCAGCGCCGCCCGCAAGCGCGACCACTCCGTACCGAAGGCGGCGCCGTAGTACGCCTCGAAGCCCTCGGGCCCGCGCAGGGCCTCTCGCCGCTCCTTCGCCAGACGACCCGCTTCTCCTGGCTCTGCCTCGAAGCGCTGCGTTTGCTTCCCGGCGAACGTCTGCGCTCAGCGCATGCCGAGCAGGAACTGCGCGACCTCGAACCGCCGGCTCACGTCCAGCTTGTGGAAGATCGAAGCCACCTGGTTGGCCACGGTGCGCTCGGCGCTCCCCCGTTGGAACGCGATCTCGCGGTTGCTCAAGCCGTCGCACACGAGCCACGCCACGTCGGTCTCCGCCACGGAGAGGCGAGTCTCGATCTCGGAGCGCGGCGGGATGCCGCAACGCAAGCTGATCAGGCGAGCGCCGCCGTACTCCACCTCCGCCATGGTGGCTCGCCCACCACGCCCGAGCTCCACCTCCGCGAGCACGCGCCACAGCTGCAGAGCCGGAAAGCGCGACTCGAGGCCGAGCTTCGTGAGCCCGTTGCCGAGGTGACCGCACACGCACTGGCGCGTGATGCCCAGGCTCTTGGCGAGATCCCGATCCGTCTGGCCAGCCATCAGCTGCTGGACCACCTGTCGCTCACGGGTGGTCAAGACGGCCGAGCTCTCCTCGATGAGAACCCGCAGCTCCGTGTCCCGGCGCTCGACGTCGACGGCGCGCCAATAGCCATCGAGCAGGCTGAGGCGGTTGAGGCGCCCTGCCTGATGCACCGCGTGGTGCTCCACGGCCGCCGCGGCGCCTCGCGGAGAAACCCGTGAATGGGAGCCGACGGCGACATCGGGGGTCCGCTGGGGCGCGATGGGAACGAGAGATAGCTTTTCGAGAGGTTTACCAGCCATAGAGCTACCAATTGGCCATTAAACGCGATCCACCCATGGAACGCTAGGACTTCCTACCGAATCCAGCCGAAAAGTCACATCCCAACGGAGCAGAACGTCACCTCTGGCTCGAGGGGACACAAACGCGCACTCATGCTGAAACATTTCAGCAACAGCGCATGTGCTCGCGCCAGCTCGGGGGCGACTCATCTTCCGGATCCTCCTGGCTTCGCGACTCCTACTGGTCGGGTGGGAGGTTTCCTCCCCGGTAGATCCATCGGGTATCGCGACCCCCACGGCGCCGTGTGGTCCACGGGAATACAGGAGAGCACCTGGTGGGCTCCCCTCACGGCGCGCGACCGCTCCGCGAGGTCGATCACTGGTCCGCCACCGGCGACGAGTCGTCGACCAGGGGCGATGGAATGCCTCACGGGATCGCCGCCGTGAGGAGGACTTGTAGGCGGGACAGGGCTCGAACCTGCGACCCGCGGCTTGTAAGGCCGCTGCTCTACCAACTGAGCTACCCGCCTGAGTGTCGAGCCCCCGAAGCGCCGGGCCCCCGCGCCGAAAAGACGCGACGGGGGACGGGCCAGGTGCCGCCAGAGCCGTGGCTCTCTATCCCGCTTTCGCCCGCTCAGCAACAGAGATGGGAACGGGCGGGCCATGGGACGAGGCCCATGCGACAGGCCCATGCGAC
>JAAZAA010000382.1 GCA_012514535.1 Myxococcales bacterium
GAAACACAGGGCAAGGGCAGCGGTGAGAAGGAAGGGACGTTTCATGATGGCCTCCGACGCAGATGCTTGCGCGGCGATCCCCACGTGGGGCACCGCCAAAAGACCAGTATCGCCCGAGTCCCCCGGACACGGGGTGGAACGGGGAGCCAGGGAGGAATTTTTGTGGTTGGCTGTCGCAGGAAGAGCGCCGGGCGCGGACCAGAAGCGACGCACGACAGCCCACTCGCTCGACCCGCCAGCGCTCGGACGAAAACACCGTCGGAGCGCGCGACATCGAGGCGCAACGACATCGGAACCAGCAGGGCCCTGTGCCCCCACCGACAGCGGGGTGCCCGATGGCGGGCTCAGTCCAGGACGGCATGAAGATACCGCTGCCTGCTGTCTCGATCGACGAAGACCAGGGCCTCGAGCCCCCCCTCGGGGCTCCCGAGCCACACCCGGAGGTAATCTCGGGAAACGGGCTGCGAGGTCCACCACTCCACCGCCTCGAGCCGCTGGACGAACCGCACCCGCTCGATGGTGTAGAGACGACGCCCCACCCCGACCGGCTCCCCTTCCCGCAGCGGCGCAGGAAAAGGGAGCGGCCGCGGCAAGAGCCGTGTCACGGCGTCGATCGCCGTCCCGAGGGCGCTCTCCGCCCCCCGAAGCTCCGCCTCCTTCGCCTCCCCGCGGGGTGAGCCCGGAGCCCACGGCTCCTGAGCCCGCAGGTCCAAAGCCCGCAGGTCCAAAGCGCGCAGGGGCTCGAGCGCGCTGCTCGACTCCGGACGATGGCTCTGGACCCAGCGCAATCTCCCCACCTGCTCGGAGCCCACGTCCGCCGCCAGCTCCGCCAGCAGCACGGACAGCTCCTCGGGGCCCGCCCCCTCACAGGCGTCCCAAGCCGCCGCGTCCCCCGAGAACCTGCGCCGCCCCAGCTGGAGCTGGCGGACCTGAGCCGCGACCAAGACGGGCGCCGTCACCCGCAAGGCCACGATCGGCGCCGCGAGCTGCAGTCGCTCGAGGCGGGCCCGCAGGACCCGCTCGAGCTCCGCCTCACGCCAGAGGGGGGACGCCAACTCGAACTGTAGACGCCTCCCGGGAGGGCCGTCGGCCGCGGATCCCCGGATCCCCCGCTGACGAGCCAGGGCGGGATCGTACCGGAGATCGAGCCACAGGACGCGCGCCGCCTCCCCTCGCCCCTCCAGGCGGGCGCTCAGCCGCGTCACCAAGCTACGCAGGGAAAACAGCAGGGGGGCGAGCCCCCTCACGGGATCCTCCCAGTGCACCTCCTCCACCAGCACGGGGGGAGGTTCGTACGGGACGAGAGGGGCCGCGTCCCGCCCCTCGCACAGCTCCCGAACGAGCCGCGCCTCCTTGCCCAGGCGGGACGCCACCGATCGCGGGGGCAGAGCCCGGAGCTGACCCACCGTCAACACCCCGAGCCGCGCGAACCACTCCACCGTCTCTCCCGCCAGCGGCAAAGCCAGGAGGGGCAGATGGGTGAGCCGGGAGAACGTCTGCTCGGGAGGAACCAGGCACACTCCCTCCAGAGACGCCTCTCCCCAACGGGCGAAAGCGCGCGCCAGGAGCGGCCCGGAGGCGATCGCCAGGCGAACCTGGTGCCCCAAGGCACGCACCTGTCCCGCCAGGGTCTCGGCGAGCGCCTGCTCTCCTCCCCAGAGCCGAGCGCTGCCCGTGACGTCGATCCAGATCGTGTCGGGGGCCTCCCAGGAGACCGGCTTCCCGAAGCCCAGCGCGATCTCCGCGATGCTGGCGAGCGCCTGGTTCAGCTTTTTCTCGGGGAGCTGCCGCACCGTCAGGCGCGCCAGCAGCGCCATGGCTTCGGCGATGGTTTGACCCGGGCGAACGCCCCCCTGCCGGGCCAGCTCGTTCACCGCCATCAAGGGGGAGCGGGGGGTGAGATCGGGCACCTCGCCGCTCGAGGCCGTGTCGGCGTGCTCCGCGAGCACGACGCCGAGCGGGATCGTGTCCACCTCTGGCCCCATCAGCTCGCACGAGAGCTCCGGGAGCACCAGCGCGGCGATGCGGCGATCCCGCCTCGGAGCGGGAGAGGGTTCAGGCGGCACCTGCCATCCTCCTGGGTCTGGAGGAGCTCAATCCCGGACCCGTCCGTCGGACGCCGCGCAGCTGCTGCACGGCCAGCGGACGCGGAGGAGCCAACCGCCCCTGGGGATCCTTCGTCACCGCCAGCGAGAGCTCTCGTTCGCTCCGTCGCTCCAGCTCGAGACGCTGAGACACCGGGAGAGCCAGGGGGCGCGGGGCGCTCCGACTCGTGAGCAGCAGGACCGTGCTCTCCGTCCCCTGCAGGGCGAGGGCGAGGCGCCGCACCACCCGAACCCAAGGGCCCAGGTGGACGTCCAGCGCCAGATCGGCGACCCCTGCCGTGTCGACCACCAGCAGGGAGAAAACCCGCGCTTCGGCCATGCGCAGGACCACCCGGCTCAACATCTCGAGGGGAGGACGCACCACGAGCAATCGCTCCAGCTCGACCCCCAGCCCGGCCACACCCGGGGCGTGGAGAGTCCCCGAGGGGTCCACGAAGCCACACCAACCTTGCCCCTCTCGCTGGACCGCTCGGCAGGCACCCAGCGCCAACGTGGTGCCCAATGCTCCTCCGCCCCGCACCATGAGCTCCACCACGCCTCCCCGGAGCAACCCACCTCCAGGGAGCAGCGCATCCACCCCTTCGAGCCCCAGGGGTAGAACGGAACGTGCGCCACCGACCA
>JAAZAA010000383.1 GCA_012514535.1 Myxococcales bacterium
CAGCGTGAAGCGTGGGCCGCGGCGTGCGTTGGCCGCGTGAGGCGTGGGCCGTGGGGTGCGCGGGCTGGAGTGAAGGGAGGCCGTGGGGTGCGCGGGCTCGAGTGACGCGGGAAGACCGAGGAAAGCCGCGGGGAGGGGGCGAATGGGGCAAAGGTTTTGCGCGTGGTGCCCCTTGTGTGGGTACGGGCGCGGCGCCCTGGGCTCTTTTTGCGGAGTGAGAGTGGAATGATGAAGCTGGGGCGAAGTGGTCGTGAGGTCGGTGTCCTCCGGGGCGTGGTGTTGGGCGGTCTCGCGGGGCTCTTGCTCGCTTGTAGTGGCGACGTCGGCGGAGGCGCCGGGGAGGGCGGCAGCGGCGGCCAAACGGGGAGCGGCGGTGACGTCGGCGGCGGGGACATGCCAGGGAGCGGGGGCGGCAGCGGGGGCGGGGCCGCGTGCGTGGTCTCTTGCGGCGCCGGGGAGTGCCAGCAGGGCGTCTGCGTCTGTGGGGCGCCCTTCGAAGAGTGCTCGGGGGCGTGCGTGGACACGGCGGCCGATCGGGAGCACTGCGGCGGGTGCGGCCTGGCGTGCGCGGCCGGTGAGCTGTGTGTGGGCGGCGGGTGCGTGAGCGAGTGCCCTGAGGGCCTGACCGAGTGCTCGGAGGCGTGCGTGGACGTCCAGACGAGCTCGGCGCACTGCGGCGGCTGCGACCAGCCCTGCGACGGGATCTGCGCCGGGGGGACCTGCGCCGACGACGAAGAAGACGACGAAGACGACGAAGAGCCGCTGCCCGAGACGTGCCCGAGCATCGCGAACCCCGACGTGCGGGTCACCGGGAGCGGCGGGAGCTGGACCATCGAAGGTCTGGGCGGCGGCGCCGAGAACCGTCCGTCGATCAAGGCGGCCCTCGAGCGGGCCTTCGCGCGGCTCTCCTCGGGGCGCACCAGCAAGCAGAGCGTCGTCGTGGAGGGCTCGGGGAGCGTCGGCTCGAACGAGCGCATCGAGCTCCCCAGCTACACGACCCTCGAGCTGTGTGGGACCATCGACGTCACCAACGCGGGGGGCAGCGGAGATCAGGCGCCCCTCTACGCGCGCAATCGTCAGCACATCGAGATTCGACGCGCGACGATCACGGGCGCGCCCCTCTACACCATGTTCTTCCGCGAGGTGAGCGATCTGCACCTCGGCAAGATCGACATCCGCGTGAACTCGGGCTTCGGGATCCGCATCGACAACAACCCCCAGAGCAACGATTGGGGCCGCTCGAACCGTGTGCGGAACATCCGCATCGACGACGTCTACGTCTCGGGGACGAGCAACCACGGCGTGGAGACCTACGGCGTCGATGGCCTGACCGTGGGGCAGGTCGTCGCCCGCAATGTCGGATACGCGGGGCTGCTCCTCAACGCGACCATCAACGCCGAGGTGGGGCTCGTGGACGGCGAGGACGTGGCGACGGGACAAGGCTATGCGGTATTTCGCGTCGCCAATGAGGCGGGGCGAGATGGGGCGGCGTGGCCCGCGGGGAACATCCACGTGGGGAAGGTGCGCGCCCGGCGCGGCGGGCGGGGCATCTTCTGCGTCTCCGACAGCGGCGGGCTGACCGTGGACGAGGTGGACATCGCCGACACGGGGAACAACGCCATCTTGCTCGAGAACTGTCACCAGACGCGCATCGGCGCCGTCGGAGGCACCGTGAGCGGCGGCGGTGAGGTCCGCATCGCGCACCGCACGAACGAGCACACGCCGTCGTCGAACGTGACCCTGCAGAACCTGACGGTCACGGGGACCACGATCCGCGAGAGCCCCTGCGGCACCGGGATCCGCATCTGCAACATCAGCGGGAACCCGACGATCGACGCCTGCGCGGGGACGGTGCAGGCGAGCTGTCCCTGAGCGCGGTCGCGCCGCACGGTTCGGGGATGCGGAGGGGGGGGGAAGGCGTCGCCGGGCGCCTTGCTGGGGTGGTCGGATACGCTTAGAAGGGGCCGGATGACGTTGCGGCTCTGGATGCGGTCGTTCCTCTGTGTGAGCTCGCTGTGTGTGGGGGTTGGGGCGCAGCCCCCGCCCGTCGCGGATGCAGCGGCGTCAACGGCAGAACCAGCGTCGCCGGCAGCAGAGCTGGCGCTGCCGCCATCGGAGCCAGCGCCACCGAAGCCCGTGCTCTCCCCGCGGACCCCGAAGGCGGCGGGGTTCGCCCTGCGGGGGCTGGG
>JAAZAA010000384.1 GCA_012514535.1 Myxococcales bacterium
ATCTGGTGGTCGTGTCCCCCGGCGTGCCGAGCTTTCCGGCTCTGGAAGCCGCCGAGGCGGCAGGCGTGCCGGTGATCGGAGAGGTCGAGCTTGCCAGCCGCTTCCTGACCGCCCCGATCGTCGCGATCGGCGGGACGAACGGGAAGAGCACGGCGACGACCCTGGTCGGGCACCTGGTGGAGGCGAGCGGGCGCACCAGCTTCGTGGGGGGCAACCTCGGAGACCCGGCCTGCGACGCCGTCGGGCAAGACCCGCAGGTGGTGGTCTACGAGGTGTCGAGCTTCCAGATGGAGCGGGTCCCCACCTTCAAGCCGCGGGTCGCTGTCCTGCTGAACCTCACGGAGGACCACCTCGACCGGTACCCGGGCTTCGCAGCCTACGCTGCCGCGAAAGGAAACGCCTTCGCCCAGCAGGATGCGGACGACGTCGCCATCGTCCCCGCGGACGATCCCCTGTGCATCGCTCAGGCGCGTCGCGGTCGCGGGCGACTGGTGACCTTCGGCTCCGGCGGCGACTACGATCTCGAGGGGCTCGACGTGGTGGAGGCGAGCACGGGGCATCGCTTTCGCCTCGACGAGACGGATCTCTACGGCCGCCACAACCACCTGAACGCCGCCGCCGCCATCGCCGCGGCGCGCGCCCTCGGGATCGACGCCGAGGCCATCGAGGAGGGGCTCAAGTGGTTTCGCGCCTTGCCTCACCGGATGGGCCTCGTGGGGCGCTTGCACGGGGTCAATTTCTACGACGACTCGAAGGCGACGAACGTCGGGGCCACGGTGACCGCTCTGCTCGGGCTCACGGAGCCGAAGGCGGTCCTGATCGCCGGCGGGCGTGACAAGCTCGGGAGCTTCGAGCCCCTCGTCGCCGCGATCGAGCAGAAGGCACGCGCCGTGGTCGTGCTCGGCGAGGCCGCCGAGCGGATCGCGCGGGCGGTCGGCAAGCGCGTGCGCGTGGAGCGAGCGCGGACCATGGGGGAGGCCGTCGAGGCCGCCTACGGTCTGGCGCGCCCGGGGGACGCCGTCCTGCTGAGCCCGGCCTGTGCCAGCCTGGACATGTTCCGCAGCTACGCCGAGCGAGGAGATCAGTTCGCCATCGCGGTGCAGCGGCTGGTGACCCGCCTGACCGCCGGGGAGGAGACGCCATGAAGATGTTGAGGTCCCTGTTCGCGCCGGGCGCCCGCGTCGGGGCGATGGACGTGGTGCTCGCGGCGGTGGTGGTGGCGCTGATCGGCTTCGGCCTGGTCATGGTCTACAGCGCCAGCGTCGTCGAGGCGACGGCGGATTTCGGCAACCCCCACTACTTCCTGCAACGCCACGGGGTGTTTGCGCTGCTGGCCCTCGCCGTCATGTTCGTGGCCTCGCGCTTCGACTACCACAAGCTGCGGCCGCTCACGTATCCGGTGCTGGGCCTGGTGACGCTGCTCATGGTGCTCAGCGTGGCGGGGTTCGGGCACACGGGTGGTGGAGCCGCGCGCTGGCTCCGTATCGGTCCGATCCACGTGCAGCCCTCCGAGGCCGCGAAGGTCGCCCTGGTGCTGTGGCTCGGCTACTCCTTGGACCGCAAGCGGGAGCGGGTGAAGACCTTCTCCATCGGCATGCTGCCGCACCTGCTCATGGCGGGCGTCCTGGTGCTCCTGTGCATGAAGCAGCCGGACTTCGGCGGCGCCGCCGTGTTGCTGTTCTTGACCTTCGCCATGCTGTTCGTGGCGGGCGCGCGGCTCGGGTATCTGCTGGGGGCGCTGATGCTGGGCGCGCTGTTCGCCACCTGGGCGATCCGCTTCACCCCCTATCGGTGGGAACGCATGCTGGCCTGGTCCAACATGGCGGAGCACCGGCAGGACCTCGCCTATCAGCCCTTCCAATCCGTGATGAGCTTCGGCTCCGGGGAGATCACCGGCCTCGGGCTGGGCAAGGGGCTGCAGGTCCTCTACCTCCCGGAGAGCCACACGGACTTCATCTCGGCGATCATCGGCGAGGAGCTCGGCTTCATCGGGATCTTGGGGTTGTGCGCCGTGTACCTGGTCATCGTGGCCCGCGGCGTCCGGGTCGCCCTGAGCGCCGAGGACGAGTACGGCTCCTACGTCGCCTTCGGGCTCTCCGTGTTGTTCGGAGTCCAGGCGCTCGTGAACATGTCCGTGGCGATGGCGGTGCTCCCGACGAAAGGCCTCACGCTCCCCTTCGTCAGCTACGGCGGATCGTCCCTGCTCGTGTCCGCGGCCGCCATGGGGATCCTCCTGAACATCTCACGCCCGCGCCTCGGCCCCGCGCCGCTGGCGGCGCCGTACACGGCCGCTCCCGAGGCCTCGGCCACGGTCCTGACCGAGTCGACCTTCGGCGACGGCGCCGATCCCGCGGAGGGGGCCCGAGCATGAGCGCGACCCTCGTCCTGGCTGGCGGCGGTACCGGCGGGCACGTCTACCCGATGGTGGCCGTGGCCCACGCCTTGCGGCGGCTGCGGCCCGACGTGCGCCTCGTCTTCGTTGGCACCCAGCGCGGTATGGAGACCCGGGTCGTGCCCGAAGAGGGCTTCGAGCTCGAGCTCCTCGAGGTGCTCCCCATCCGCGGGGGCGGCCTCGCCGGAGTCGTGAAGGGCGTGGCCCGTGCCGCCCTCAGCTTGCCCGAGTCACGGGCGCTGCTGCGCCGGCTCGAGGCGCGGGCGGTGTTCTCGATCGGCGGCTACGCCGCCGGGCCCGTGTCTCTGGCGGCGCGCACGCTGGGCATCCCGCTGGCGTTGATGGAGCCGAACAGCATCATCGGGCTGGCGAATCAGCTGATCGCTCCCTTCGTGCAGCGCGCGTACACCGCGTTCCGCATCACCGAGAGCCGCTTCGCGCCCGCGGTGGTCCTCGCCACCGGCGTGCCGCTGCGAGACGGCTTCGAGCCCCGGCCCTATCCGCCGCGGCGCGGACCGCTGCGGATCCTGGTCCTCGGGGGGAGCCAGGGGGCCAAGACGTTGAACGAGACGATCCCGGCGGCTTTGAGTCGCGTGCGCAGCCCCTTGCGGGTGGTGCACCAGTGCGGGCGCGCGCACGCCGATGCCGTCCGGGCCCGTTACGCGGAGCTCGGGGTGGATTTCGCAGAGGTCGTGCCCTTCATCGACGACATGCCCGCAGCCCTCGCCGACGCGCAGCTGGTGGTGAGCCGCTCGGGGGCGGGCGCCGTGAGCGAGATCTGCGCCGTGGGGCGCCCGAGCCTGCTGGTGCCCTATCCGTTCGCCGCGGGTGACCACCAATGGGTGAACGCCGAGGCGCTCCAACAGGGGGGCGCCGCGGTCTGCCTGCGCGCGGAGGCGGCGACGGTGGAGCGCCTCACGGCGACGCTCGAAGGGATGCTCGAAGATCCCGCGACTCTCCCGCGCATGGCGGCGGCGGCGCGGCGGCTGGGCCGCCCCCACGCCGCAGAGACCATCGCCCGCGATTTCCTCGACCTGGCCGGCCTGGCGACGTCGAGCACACCAGGGGCCGGTTCGCCGCGGGAGCAGGGCGGAAGCGGCCAGCAGCCAGAGGAGATGACGTGATGTTCCGTGGGCGAGTTCGGCAGGTGCATTTCATCGGGGTCGGGGGGGTCGGCATGAGCGGTCTGGCGGAGATCCTCCGCACCCTCCAGTTCGACGTCTCCGGCTCCGACCTGCGCGACGGCGAGAACACCCGCAACCTGCGTCGCCTCGGGGTGCGTATCGACCTCGGGCACCGCGCGGACAACGTCCACGGCGCCGACGTGGTCGTGTACTCGAGCGCGATTCAGTCCGAAAACCCGGAGATCCAGGAGGCGCGCGCCCTCGGCATCCCCGTGATCTCCCGAGCCGAAATGCTCGCGGAGCTGATGCGCCTGAAGTACGGCGTCGCCATCGCCGGTTCCCACGGGAAGACGACGACCACCTCCCTCGTGGCCACCGTGCTCCGGGCGGCGGGCTTCGATCCGACCGTGGTGGTGGGCGGTCGCATGGCGGCCCTCGGCAGCACCGCGCGGCTCGGCGCGGGCGACCTGCTGGTGGCCGAAGCGGACGAGAGCGACGGCTCGTTCCTCCGCCTCTCGCCCACGATCGCCGTGGTCACGAACATCGATCCCGAGCACCTCGATTTCTACGGGACCCACGAGCAGCTGAAGTCTGCGTTCGTCGAGTTCATCGAGAAGGTCCCGTTCTACGGGCTCGCCGTGCTCTGTCTGGACCACCCCGACGTGCAGGAGCTCCTGCCGCGGGTGCAGCGGCGTCACGTCACCTACGGGATCAGCCCCCAGGCGGACTACTCCGCCCGCGGCGTCCAGGTGCAGGGGGTGTCGACCAGCTTCGACGCGTTCCGCCGCGGGGAACCCCTGGGGCAGTTCACCGTGCGCATGCCGGGGCACCACAACGTGCTTAACACGTTGGCGGCCATCGCGGTGGCGGACGAGCTGGAGGTCCCCCTCGACGTCATGAAGACGGCGCTGGCGACGTTCCACGGCGTCGCGCGGCGCTTCTCCGTGGTCGACGTGGCCGAGGGGGTCGCCCTGGTCGACGACTACGGCCACCACCCTGCGGAGATCCGGGCGACGCTCGCCGCCGCTCGGAGCGCCTACCAAAACAAGGTCCTGGTCGCCTTTCAGCCGCACCGGTACACGCGCACCCAGCACCTGTTCGACGACTTCGCGCGGGCGTTCAACGACGCGGACCTCGTGCTCCTCACGGACATCTACTCCGCGGGCGAGGCGCCGATCGAGGGCGTCGATTCGGAGCGCCTGGCAGAGGCCCTGCGCGCCCACGGTCACCACGGCGCGCGCTACGTGCCGGATCGGGACGAGCTGGTGCGGCAGCTGGGGGCGGCGGCGAGCGCCGGGGACGTGGTGATCGCCCTGGGCGCGGGAGACATCAACCGCATCCTCGGCACGGTGGGCGCGGACATTCGCAACCGCGCGCTGCAGCAAGGGGGCGAGAAACAGGGGGGAGGGCAGGGATCGTGAGCAACCGCCGGACGCGCACGCGGGCCCGCGCGAAGGGGAAGCCCGAGGTCGCGGCTCCCGACGAGAGGGCCTTCACGCCCCCGGAAGATCCGACGGAGAGCTCACCGCCGAGCGGGTGGGCCCAGCGCCTCTGGTCCGTGACGCGGGTGCTCTTCGGCGCCGCGCTGGTGCTCGGGGTGGCGGGGATCGTCGGGTGGGGAGCGCACCGCTACGCCCTCACCACCCCCCGCTTCGCGATCCAGAGCGTCGAGGTCGAAGGCGCGCGCCGCCTGGGA
Source organism: Myxococcales bacterium (assembly GCA_012514535.1). Classification (GTDB taxonomy): domain Bacteria; phylum Myxococcota_A; class Polyangia; order Polyangiales; family Polyangiaceae; genus NIC37A-2. The sequence continues at coordinate 5,213 of JAAZAA010000384.1, forward strand.
GCGGATCAGGTGAAGGAGCTGGCGGGCGTGGAGGTGGGGGCCAACGTGTTCGCGCTCGACGTCGCGGGGGCGCAGGAGCGGCTGCTCGAGAGCCCCTGGGTCGCCGAGGCGCGCATCACCCGGCGCCTCCCCGGTCACGTGCGCATCGCAGTCGAGGAGCGTGAGGCGGGGGCGCTGGTCCTCGTGGGGGAGCGCCTGTTCCTGGCGACCCGGTCCGGCGAGGTCTTCAAGCCCTTCGAGGAGGGGGATCCCTACGATCTGCCCACGGTCACGGGCGTCGATCTGGACGCGCTGGTCCGAGACGAGGCCCGGGAGCTGGAGCGCGTGCAAGAGGCCCTCGAGCTCCTGCGGCAGTACGAGAAGGTCCCGCTGGCCCACGTCTTCCCGGCTCAGGAGGTCCACATGGGACCAGGGGGCGGCGCCACGCTGACGGTCGGGCGTCAGGGGTTGACTCTCCACCTCGGCGCCGGGCCCTGGAAGCAGAAGCTGCTGCGGGCGACCCGCGTCGTGGAGCGGGCCCAGGCGCGCGGACAGCTGCCCGGGATCGTGTTCCTCGACAACGAGGCGCACCCGGAGCGGGTGGTCGTGAGAATGCGATGAGGGGGCGCGAGCAAAACTTGGCCAGCCTCGAGGGTGCGTGGCAGCGTCGGCCAGCCATCGCGCCTCTCCTGCCGGGCGCCGGTGGCGGCCTCGACGCCGGGCTCCCCCTCGGCGGGCCGCTCACTCGGCGAGGGCGGCGACGGGCGTCGGCATCCGGCCACAGGCAACCGAGCAGCTGAACAATCATGACGACTGGGCTTGTTTCTCCCGAGATCATCGTTGGCCTCGACCTAGGCTCGACCAAGGTGTCCGCCGTGGTCGGGGAGGTCGACGCCGATGGCATCACCGTGCTGGGCGTCGGCAGCGTCCCGTGCCGCGGGCTTCGTAAGGGCGTTGTCAGCAACATCGAGTGGACCGTCCGCGCCATCCGCGAGGCCGTCGACGCGGCCCAGACGATGGCGGGGGTCGAGATCGACACGGTGTACGCCGGGGTTGCGGGGAGCCACATCCGGAGCCTCTCGTCGGACGGCGTGTGCGCCATCGCCGGGCGCGAGGTGACCCGCGCGGACGTGGAGCGGGTGCTCGAGGGCGCGCGGGCCATCCCGGTGGACGCGGATCGCATGATCCTGCACGTGCTGCCCCGGGAGTACGTGGTCGACAACCAGGACGGGATCCGTGACCCGATCGGCATGAGCGGCGTGCGCCTGCAGGCCCGCGTGAACCTCGTGACGGCGGCGACATCCTGCGTGCAGAACGTGGTCCGCTGCGTGGAGCGCTGCGGCCTCGACGTCGCGGACGTCGTGCTCGAGCCCCTGGCCAGCGCGGACGCGGTGGTGAGCGAGGACGAGAAGGAGATCGGCGTCGCGGTGGTGGACATCGGCGGCGGCACGACGGACCTGCTCATCTACGCAGACGGTGGCATCGCGCACACCAGCGTGATCCCGGCCGGGGGCAACAACATCACCAGCGACGTGGCCGCCGGGCTGCGCACGCCGATGGCCGAGGCCGAGCGGCTGAAGCGCAACTACGGCTGCGCCCTGGGCCGCATGATCGGTGATGACGAGGAGATCGAGGTGCCGGGCGTCGGCGGCCACGCGCCGCGCCGCGCCGCGCGTCGGCTGCTGAGCGACATCATCGAGCCCCGCTGCGAGGAGATCTTCCACGAGATCCGCCGGCGGATGGAGGAGACGGGCTTGCTCGAGCGCGTGAGCGCCGGCGCCGTGCTGACCGGCGGTGCGAACCTGATGGAAGGCATGGCGGAGTGCGGCGAGGAGATCCTCGGCATGCCGGTCCGGATGGGCTTCCCGGTGGAGATCCGCGGTCTGGTCCAGCTGGTGCAGGGGCCTCAGTACGCCACGGGCGTCGGCCTGGTGCGCTACGGCGCCTGGCAGCTCGAGGAGGCCCGGGCGCGCGCGGCGGAGACGACCGGCGAGCGCCCCCGCGAAACCCAGGCTCGCCCCGCGCGCACGCGCGGCGGCTTCATCGATTGGTTCAGGGCGGCCTTCTGATCGCCCAGTTCGAGCGCAGTCCCCAACGTCCGATCCCTACACACCACAGAGAGAGCGAAGCGAGCCAGTCACACACCGGGGGAGGCAGACCCCGTGGCGCCGGCTCAGCGGCAGAGACCGCACCGGGAGGATCCAATGAGTTTTTCGATCGAGTTTGCAGACGATTCAGAGCAGTACCGAGCTCGCATCAAGGTGGTGGGGGTCGGGGGATCCGGCAACAACGCCATCAACACCATGATCCACTTCGGGCTGGAGGGTGTTGAGTTCCTGAGCGTGAACACCGACGTGCAGGCGCTGAACGCCAACGCGGCGGCGGAGCGCATCCACATCGGCGCGGCCGTCACCCGCGGGCTGGGCGCTGGCGCCGATCCGGAGCGAGGGCGCAAGGCCGCGCTCGAGGACGTGAATCGCCTCAAGGAGGCCCTCGAGGGCGCCGACATGGTGTTCGTCACGGCGGGCATGGGCGGCGGCACGGGGACGGGCGCGGCTCCGGTGATCGCGCAGATCGCTCGGGAGGCGGGCGCCCTGACCGTCGGTGTGGTCACCAAGCCGTTCGCCTTCGAGGGGCGTCAGCGCGCGCGGCGCGCGGAGATGGGTCTCGGCATGCTGAGCGAGCATGTGGACACCCTGATCACGATCCCCAACGAGAAGCTCATGACCCTCGCGGACGAGGATCTGACCTTCGTCGAGGCGTTCCGGAAGGCTGACGAGGTCCTCTATCAGGCGGTGCGCGGCATCAGCGATCTGATCACCCTCGACGGGATCGTGAACGTGGACTTCGCGGACGTCACGACGGTCATGCGCGGCATGGGACGCTCGCTGATGGGCACCGGCTGCGCCAAGGGCGAGGGGCGTGCGCGCATCGCGGCCGAGCAGGCCGTCACTTCGCCGCTGCTCGACAACATCTCCGTGCAGGGCGCGACGGGCGTGCTCATCAACGTGGTGGGTGGTCCCGACATGCGGATGCGCGAGATCCAGGAGGCGGCCTCTCTGATCCAGGAGCAGGCGCACGAGGACGCCAACATCATCTTCGGCGCCAGCATCGACGAGAGCATGGGAGAGACCCTCAAGGTGACGGTGATCGCCACCGGCTTCGACCGGGTCCCCTCCGAGGACGGGCTGATGACCGAGGCGGCGCGGGGCTCCACGCGGCCCGCCACGCGGGAGTCGAGCCTGCCCGTTGGACGCGAACTCCCGGCGCGAGCGCCCTCGGAGGTGCCGGCGTACTCCACCCGGCGTCCCCAGAGCTCGCCTGCGCTGGCCCCCGGGCAGCTGGGCGGACCCCTGACCAGCCCCGCCGTCCGCGACCGCATCACGTTTCCGTCGCAGATCGACACGGACTGGGACACGCCTGCCTATCAGCGGCGCCAATCGAACAGCTGAGTCTGACGGCTAGCGGACGGCTAGCTGAACCCCAACGGCTGACGTCCAGCTGTCCGCTCAGGTGAGGAACTCGTCCGACCACTTCTGCCGCGCGGAACTCCCCGCGTAGCAGAGGAGGTCGCGTCCGAGATCGCTCGCCTGGGCGTAGCGGTCCGCGGGGATCGGAGCGAGCGCGCGGGCGACGATCCGATCGAGCTCCGGCGGCAGCGCGCGCACGCGGCTGGGTGGCAGGTAGTCCAGGTTGGTCGCGGCTGTCGCCGCCTCCGAGAGCCTGGTACAATGGGAGAAGGGCCCGCGTCCGGTCAGGCACTCGTACAGCACACAGCCGAGCGAGAAGCAGTCCAACCGCTCGTCGATGTCGTGCTGGGTGAGCCACTCGGGGGCGAGGTAGCCAGGGGTGCCCGCCACACGGTGGCGTGTCGGATCGAGGCCGGGGTCGATTGCCGCGAAGAAGCTCACCCCGAAGTCGAGCACCTTGGGCACGGCGCGCCCGGCGTAGTCCGTGTCGAGCACGATGTTCGTCGGCTTGAGGTCGCCGTGGACGACGCCGTGGGCGTGCGCGTAGGCGACGGCCGACACGACCGGGAGCAGGACGTCGACGGCGTCTTCGGGAGAGAGGTGTCCATCCGTGCGCAGGCGACTCGCGAGGGTGACCCCCTCGACGAACTCGAAGGTCATGAACGCGATGCCCTGTTCGAGGCCGGCGTCGAGGAGCTTGATCACGTTGGGGTGCGTGAGGCGCGCCACGATCTCCGCCTCCCGGAGGAAGCGCAGGCCGGCCGCTGGATCCCGGTGGAAGTAGTCCGGCAGCATCACCTTGAGGGCGACGCTGCGCTGGAGGAGCTCGTCGCGGGCCCGGTAGACCGCGCCCATGCCGCCGAGCCCGATGCGTCCCTCGATCAGGTACCGGTCGAAGCGAGCGCCGGGCACGAGGGAAGGGGGTGGGGTCGGGTCGATGACTCCGTCGACGGCGACCTCGGTCATCGAGGAGGCGCCCCGCACGTCGAGAGCCCCCACGTGACCAGGCCCCACATCGCCAGGGAGCGCCGCGGGGGCCTCTCCCCCCTCCGCGTCGAAGTTGATCAGCGTTCTCGTCGTTGCCTCGTCGTGCGCCATTGGCCCACGATGGGATGCTGGTGCGTCCCCCCGTATGGCAGATCGACGGCACGGCAGGCGCCTACTTGAGCGAGGGGCGCGACATACGACACTGCGAGGAAATTGCCGCGCGCGGTAACGCTTCCATGTCCCGGAGGAGATCAGCGGGGACGCGTCGTCGCGCCCCCTCGCGTCAGCCAGAGCTCCACGCTGCGTCCATCCTCGGACCAGCGCACGTGGCTGAACAGCGCGTGGATGATCGTCATCCCCATGCCCGACTCCTGCAGGGGGCCCAGCTCGGGGGGGGGCAGCCGCGCGCCGCTGGGACAGGGCGCGCCGTCCCAGCGGATCCGAACGCCGAACGCTTCGGGCTCGTGCAGGACCGCCAGCTCGATCGAGCGGTGACGGCGCGCATCGGACTCGGCGAGGGACAGCGCGTCGCGCACGTAGCCGTCGTAGTCGCCGGCGCGGCGGGCGCCGGACACGAGCTCCAGAGCGCCGTGAAGCACGGCGTTCGTCAGCGCCTCCGTGACGCCACTGTCGAGACTGCTGCGGTCCACCCAGGGCGGGCATTGGCCGAGCACCCAGCGCACCGCGCTCCCGACCGCCTCCGGCCGTGGGGGGAGGCGCAGAGCGCCCGCCGTCCCGTCCCGATCGAGCACGAGCGCCGTCGCGTCGTCGATGAGCTCCGTCGTCGACTCTCGTGTCATGCGGAGGATGTCCTCGCGGAGCTCCTCGGGGCTGGGCTGCGCGTCCCCGCGAGGGAGCAAGCCCAGTCTCTGCAGTGCGCCGTCGACGTCGTCGATGTTGCCGAAGGGCTCCGTGATCCCGTCGCTGACGAGGACCAGGCGGTCACCGGGTTGGGTGTGTAGCTCGGTCACGTCGTAGCCTCTCGAGCCGAACATCCCGATGGGCAGACCGCTGCCGACGACCCGCTCCAGGATCGTGTCCGCGCGCAGCAAGATCACCGGCGGGAGCCCCGCGTTCAGGACGCGCGCGACGTCTCCTTGGAGCTCGACGGCCGCGACGCACGAGTAGCGCCCCGTCTCGCGCCGGGCGACGTGATCGTTCAGGCGCGCGATCGACTCCTCCAAGGAGCGGCTTTGGAGGAGGTGACGCAGCTCGGCGCGGGTCTCCGCGGCGACGAGCGCGGACGCGGTGCCGTGCCCCGTGACGTCGATGAGGACGGCCACCAGGCGCCCGTCGTCGGTCTGCACCAGGTCGAAGACGTCGCCGCCGACGCGGCCGCACGGGGCGACCGCGCCGACGATGCTCCAGTCCGACCAGCGCGACGGCATCGCCGGGAGCTGCGACTGCTGGACGCTCTGCGCCTCCTCGAGCTCGCGGCGCAGGGACTCCGCCTCACGGCTCATGCTCGCGTGCTCGCGGTCCTGATCCGCCTGGATGAGCGAGCGGACACGAGTCACCAAGAGGCGCCCGTTGACGGGCTTGGTGATGTAGTCGTTGGCCCCGGCTTCGAGGGCCTCGTCGATGTCGTCCGGCGCCGAGCTCGACGTCAGCATGACGACGGGGATACGCGCGGTCTCCGGGCGCGCCCGCATCTCGTGCAAGACGCCGACGCCGTCGAGGCGGGGCATCCAGAAGTCGAGGAGCACCAGGGAGGGGCGGCTCCGTTCCAGCACCGCGAGCGCGTCGACGCCGTCCGTCGCGGTGCAGACCCGAAACCCCGCCTTGCCGAGGAGCCAGCTGTAGAGGCGGCGGTTCGCGGAGGCGTCGTCGACGACGAGGATGACATGGGCGTCGGGGATGACCTCGTCGGGCACTGGGTTGGTTCCGGAGCGGCGCGGCGCGTGGGCGACCAGAATGAGCGGTTGGTGTGAGCGACTGGGGGCAGCGACTCGTGTCCGTGCTGCCGTCAGTGGCTAGGAGGCCTGCTTTCCAGCGGCGAGCGCCTCTTCCGTCGTCTGGAAGATGTCGAACACCCGATCGAGGCGAGTGATCTCGAACACGCGCCTCACCGACTCCGAGAGGGCGGCGAGTCGAAGGTCGCGCTCCTCCAAGCGGAGGAGCTTGTAGAGCTGGACGATCGCGCCCAGGGCGGTCGAGTCGATCGACTCGGTGCAGGAAAAGTCGAGCACCACGAGACCCTGGCTCCGCTGGCGCACGGCGTCGACGAAGGCTTGGGTGTTGTTGACGTCCACCCGCCGGGGCATGCGCACCGTGCTGACGTCTCCGACGTACGCGACCGAAATCTCCGTCATATCCGTCCCCCGCGACACGATTCCCAAGCGTTCAGAACGGCTGGTAGGGGAGGACGTTTATGCTTCGAACCCGTGGAGCGACGCCTCCCGCCCTGCAGCCTCGAACTGGCTGGGGCAGCCGATCGGGGGTGGTCGTTTGCGCCTCGACGCGGAGCACCGAACACTCAGCGGCGGCGCAGCGCCTCCAGGAGGCTGGCGTTCTGGGCGACGAGGCGGCTCCCGAGCCCGCCGCCCGGGACGGCGATGCCCATCGCGCCGAGCAAGTTGCGGGCGATGCGGGTTCGTCGAGCCCGCTTGGCCCGCTTCCAGCCGCCGTCGGTGCCGGTCCACTCCGGCATGGGCTCGTAGAGGTTCCCCAGCGTCGGCGGGGTGGAGTGATCGTCGAAGCGATCCCGCTCCAGCTGGCGGGCCATCTGGCGCTCGTTGCGCGCGGGCCGGAGGCTCTGCAGGAGCGCCAGCGGGCGGCTGGACAACCCGACGAAGACCTCGCTGCGTGGGTTCTCCAGGCAGCTCACGATGGCGCGCGCGACGCGCGCCGGGTGGAGCATCGGGGTGCCCGGCTTCACCTCGCGGCCCGTGTAGTTCGCCGCGTGCTGGAACAGGGGCGTGTCCACGGAGCCGGGGAGGACCGTGCACACGTGGATGTCGTCCTCGTCGAGCAGCTCCTCTCGGAGACACGCGCCGAGGCCGTTGATGGCGAACTTGCTGGCGCAGTAGGCGCTCGTGGCAGGCTGACCAACGCGTCCCGCCACCGACGACACGTTCACGAGGACGCCGTGACCCTGCTCCCGAAAGCGCGGCAACGCGGCGCGTGCGCCGTGCACGTAGCCGAAGAAGTTGGTCTCGATGACCCGCCGGAAGGCCTCGAGGGGGACCTCCTCGAAGCGCCCGAAGAGGGACACACCAGCGTTGTTGACCCAACCATCGAGCCGCCCGTGGTGCTCCCAGGCGGTGTCGGCCAGGCGCTGCACGGCGCCGGCGTCGGTGACGTCCGTGGGGACGACCTGCGCTCGCCCTCCTACGTGGGCACATTCCTGCGCGAGCTCCCGCAGGGGCATCTCCCGACGTGCCGCCAGGAGTACGGTGGCGCCGCTCCGGGCGAGGGAGAGGGCGGTGGCTCGGCCGATGCCGCTGGAGGCACCCGTGACGACGATGACGGAGTCGCTGAGCTTGGGTCGAGGCATGGCGGTGTCGTTTCTCGGAGCCGCGCTCGGAGCGCGGCAGCGCTCGGCGTTGGGTGGACGCGGCGGTCACCAGAGCGGCCGCCGGCCGGCGCCCTTTAGGGGCGGCGGCGGGCGTCGCGTCAGTGGTGCCAGGTGAAGCCGAGCGCCGGAGCGATGAACGAGACCCGCCGGGTGAAGGTGTCCGGGGCGAATACGGTGCCGCGCTCCACCCAGAACTCCAGGGCGAGGGACGGCTCGGGTTTGTAGACGAAGCCGAGCTGGGGCTTCACGGCCCACCCCATCTTCCAGTCCTGGCGCCGATAACACCGCCAAGCGTCCGGATAGAACGCGTCCTGGCAGAAATCGGTGGTGTCGGCGGTGAAGCTCCAGGTCGAGAGCTCGCCGGCGATCCCGACGAAGGGGAAGATGCGCGGAGACGTCGGGATTTCGAGGCGGAGCCCCACGGTCGCGTGCCACGCTTCGAGCTTCTTTCGTCGGGCGTGGTCGGGCACCTGGGCAGGATCCAGGCGCGCCTGGCGGAAGCCTCCGGAGATCGAAGGCACGAGCCACCAGAACTTTCGGCCGTACCGGACGTCGACGGTCATGTCCCCGTGGATGATGCTGTCGTCGTAGAACGGGACGCCGACGGCGATCCCCAGCTGGCCGCGACGGGACGTGAAGGGATCCTCTTCGTCGCCGGGGAGGGGGCCGGCGATGGGGGGGGAATCGACGCTCACCTCGGCGGGCTCCTCCAGGGTGCCATGCACCCGAGGTGACCGGGCCTCCGCGTCGTCCTGGTGCGTCTCGGGGGACGTCCGGTCCGGGGACGAGGCAGCCTCGGGGGCGCGCGCGGGGGGCAGGCCCCAGCCCGCGTCGTCACTGGCGTCGTCCGTGGCGCTTTCGTCAGCTTCGTTCGGAGCGGCCGGGTGCCCGTCGGAGTCGCCCTCGGCGGACGAATTGGCACTCGGATCGAGGCGAGGGGACGGAGTGTCGGGATCGGCGCCCCAGGAGAGGGAGGGGAGCAGGAGCCCTCCCAGCGCGAGGAGAGAGGAGAGAGAAGACTTCATCCGGTTGCGGATTCCATCGGGCGCGAGCCGCTCGCTCGCTCCCGTTCGAAGCGCTCGATGAGTGAGCGTCGCCACCAGGAGAGGCCGAACGCCCCGAGGGTCATCGGCACGATGAAGATGCCCCAGGCCACCAACGGCGCGCGCGGATCGAAGATCGCGCCCACCGTCGCCAGGGTGAGCAGGAACAGGTGGGTGCCGAGCCCGTTGAAGGTCCAGAGCCGCATGTAGAGCCGGAAGATCGACCGATACGTGCGCCGCTCGTCGTCCGTGCGGGCGCGTCGCTCGTCCGCCTGCGCGCCCGTCGACTTCCGCTGATTGATGGTGAAGGAGACGAAGCTCTTGGCCATGAGGGCGGAGAGGCGTCGCCCCGCGGCGCGATGTTCCTGGTACTCGCGCTCGATGGCCTCGATGCTCGGGTACGCCTCGGCGCCCTTCTCTTCGGGCTGCGTGTTCAGGAGATAGACGTTCTTGACGTGGTCATAGTGGTGCGCGTGCCACTTGAGGGCGTAGCCGGCGCCCCAGCCCGCACAGAACGGCAACCAGAACCCGACGTCGTGACGCACCATGTAAATCAAGTGCGCGACGAAGATCGACGTGCTCGAGACGACGTCGATCCAGCCGTCGAGGGCGCGCCCGGCGAAGGTGCTGGTGCCGCGGAGGCGCGCCAGCTGCCCGTCGCTGCAATCGAGGACGATCGAGCCGAAGAAGAGGACCGCGCCGAGGATCAGCTGCCAGGGCGCGTTGGCCGTGGCGATCACCGCCCCCGCGACGAGGGCCGTGATCCCGGAGGAGAAGGTGACCTGATCGGGTTGTACGTTGGTGCGCGCCAACAGGCGCACGACCCAGTTGGCCACCCGGCGATGTAGGTAGAAGTCGATGAGCTCCTCGACGTCGCGGGCCTTGAACGTGGCGCTGCTCCGGGGCGGACTGGGGAGGGCCTGAGCGGTCATGGCAGGCAGCCCAATAGCACAGGTCGACGAGTGGACCCCCTGCGCGAAGACAGGTCCGCGCTCTCTTCAGCGCGCTCGCGCAAACCACACCCCCGCGCGCTCCCCCTCGGGGACGGCGTACAGCAAACCCGCGGACGGCCAGGGGAGCTCTCGGTATTCCGAGACCCCGTCCGAGACGCGGACGTTCAGCTCCGACTGCAGGAGCCAGGCGCGCAGGGTGGCCGTCCGCCCGCTGCCGTCGTGGGCCAGATAGGCCAAGGCGGAGGGGTCCTCGAGGAAGCGGAGCGTGTTCGGTAGCGCGCGTTCGCCCACGGGCCGCGCGTCGGCGCCGGCCACGAGGTAGGCGGTCCCTCCCTCGGGCCCGTAGTCTCCGACGAACGCGAACCCCGCGTTTCCGGTGTGGGTCACTTGGTTCTGGATCGGGACGCCCGACGCGAGCTCCACGCGCTCGAATTCGCCGCTGCTCGAGCGCGTGAAGCGCGCGAGCGTGCCGACGGAGCCGTCGAAGTCGACGAGGACCCCGCGCCCGGAGGTGGCGTCGCCCCCCGGCAGCTGAGCGACCCGCGACGCGACGAGATCGAGCCCCTCGAAGACGCTCCGCCCTTCCCGCGTGGTGTACCGCGGGGCCATCAGGGTGCCGCTGGTGCCGTCCCAGTCCGTGTAGATCTGCGCGCGGCGTACCCGGGTGTCGGGGAGAACGCTTCGATCGGCGTCCTCACGGTCTTCGGGGTCGTAGCCGAGGCGCTCGGCGAGGCGGAGCTCACCCGTAGGTTCGTTGCCGCTCGTCGGGTTCACCTGGTAGAGGACGAAGCTGTCCTTCCCCTGCCAATGGAGGATCACCTCTGCGGGGGCCATCACGTTCGGCCCGATGTCGACGGTGACGCGGTCCTCGTCCCGCTCGAGCAGGTGACCGGGGACGGAGAGCTGCAGGCGTCGGTCGGCGCAGGGCGCGTAGTAGGCGAGCACCTGATTGCTCAAGGCGACCGGGTGGCAGCCGTCTCCGTCGATGAGCTCCTTCGTGCCATCGGCGACGTTCACGAAATGGAGCCCCGCCTCGTCGCGGATCACGCCGCCGTGCTCGGCCCAGCCGAGCACCGCGAACTCCGCGATCCCGGACCAGCGCGCCGTCTCCTCGAGCGAGGCGTCATAGACGACGACCTCGTTGGCGCCGTCCACGTCCCGCAGCAACCAGAGCCGGTCGCCCTCGGAGCTTCCGGAGCGCACCTGGGTGGCGATCTCCTCCAGGGCGGGTTGGACGGCGTCGACGAGGAGCAGCCGGCCGTCTCGAGTGAGCATGAGCAGCCCCCGCGGCGTCGAGCGGGGGAAAGGCACGGACGGCAAGGCGCTCGCCGGGACGGGCTCGAGGCGGCTCTCACAATCGAAGCCGATGAACTCCACCGTGTCGGGGCCCTCCGGGCCCTCCTCGTGCTGCACGGCGATGAGCCCGGGCAGCGCCACGTCGACGCGGCTCGAGACGCGCTGGAAGTCCTTGGCGCCGACGATGTCGCACTGGCCGTCCCCCGTGAAGGAGATCACGGAGACGGCGGGCTCGGCGAGATCGTGCCGGTGGGCGACGATCCAACCGCCGGACTCCAGAGAACCGTCGAGCTCGAGGCGGGTGTAGTGGCCGGAGGCCAGCTGTCGCCCCGGAATCTCGAGGAGCTCCGTGTCCGGGTTCAGGAGCGAACCGCCGAGATCGCCGAGGTTCTGCTGCAGGTCGCAGGCCGTCGTGCAGATCCCCCAGAGAACGGCGCAAGCGAAAAGTCGATGGGAGCTCATCGGCGCGAGTATACAGCGGGACCCAGGGGGCGGGAGCGGCGTCGGCGCGTCACCCCCGAAGGGGGAGGGGCGCACGGGGGATTTGACCTGGTTGCGGTAGCTCTTCGCTCGGATTGTTCTCCGACCGTTGGCCCGGCGGGCTCGTCAGAGTTTGTACACTGCGTCGAAAGGATCGATGACGACGTAGAGGATTTTGTTGAGCGTCCCCACGGGTTTGCCCGTCGAGGGGTTCTCCAGGGCCTTCTTCACCTGCCAGCGGAGCTCACCGAACACGGTGCCTGCCACCGGTGTGATCCAGATATCCTGCCAACTCGCCTGCTCGTAGGCGCTCTCGATCAGGAACTCGAACGCCGTGCTCAGCGCGGCGGAGTAGGCCGCGCTCTGCCACCAGTTCAGGCCGCGGTTTCGACCGATCAGATAGTATTCCGAGCCCGCGAGGGGGTGGGCGACGTAGTTGAAGAGGAACCGATCGTTGTCGACGCGGGGGCCCACCGTGAAGTTTTTCTTGAGCCCGTTGAAGCGTGGTTCGCCCCAGCCGGTGACGTCGCTGGGCAGGAAGGTGAACCCGATGACCATGACCACGTCGAACGTCAGCACCGTGGCGGTCACGCCCCAGAGGCTCGCGTTCCAGCGGGCCCAGCCGGAGCGATCGTCGAGCGCTGGCGCCTGCGACGAGGCGGAGCTCGACGCGAGGGGGACCGGCGGCGGGACGTAGCCGTCCAGCGGGGAGAGGGGGCTCAGATGCGGGCCGGGCTGAGGATCCCAGGACACGTTCCCGTCCCAGGGGCGGGGTCCCTGTCGTGGGGGTGCCGTCGAATCCGACTCGCGGGGCAGCCACGACGGATGCAGCGCCGTCAGGGGCGTCCCGACCGCTTCGATTTCGGCCCGGGGTGGCGGCGTGAGCGGGTCATCGAGCTCGAAGCGGGGCACCGGCGCCGGCGGCACGTTCACCGTGGAAGCCTCCAGACCTTGCCCGGGGGGCAGAGGTGTCCCGGCCGGAGTGGCGGCCGGATACCCCGCGCTCTCCGAACGGAGCGCGAGGGTCGGGAGCTCGACGGGATCACCCCAAGCGGGGCCGGTCCAGGCGCAGGCGGCAAGCAAACACGCCGCCAACGGGCGGGGAAGCTCTGGACGTCGATCCCACGGCATGGTTCGTGGTCGCGATAACCCCAAACTCGCCGCGGTCGCAACCATCCCGGGTGGGGTGCCCCGGGTTTTCGGTTACACTGCAATGACCGCCGCGCGCCGCCTAGAAAAAATGACGCGCCTCGGTGGACGGCCTACCATCGCCTCGGGGTCATGCGTTTAGGCATCGATTTCGGCACGACGCGCACCGTGGTGGCAGCCGTGCACCGCGGACGTTACCCGGTGGTGAGCTTCGAATCTCCGGATGGATTTTCGGACTACCTCCCCGGCATGGCGAGCCTGCATCCAGGGGGCATTCGCTTCGGGGCGGAAGCCTCACGCGATCCATCCGTGCCGATCCTGCGGTCCGTGAAGGCTGCCATCACCGGGGTGGCGCCCGACGAGCCCGTGCGTGGTTGGCCGGCCGTCGACATGTCCGCGCTCCAGCTGACGACGGAGTACCTGCGCTTCGTTCGGCAGATGTTGGTCGAGCGGAGCAACCTCGAGGTGTCTCCTCTCGATCCCCTGGAGGTCATGGTGGCCGTGCCAGCGAACGCGAGCACCCGTCAGCGTTACCTCACCATCGAGGCGTTCCAGCGCGCGGGATTCCAGGTCCTCGGGCTGTTGAACGAGCCCACGGCCGCGGCGATCGAGTACGCGAAGAACTCCCTGGGTGTGCTCAGTCGCCGGAGCCCCAAGCGCTACGTGGTCGTCTACGACATGGGCGGCGGGACCTTCGACACCGCGGCCGTGTCCCTGGTCGACCGGCGCTTCGAGCTCCTGGCCTCGGAGGGCATCGCTCGGTTGGGAGGAAACGACTTCGACGCGTTGATCGCCGACCTCACCCTCGAGGCCGCTGGCGTCGCGCGCCCGGAGCTCTCGGACAACGCGTGGGCCCACCTGCTCGAGCGGTGTCGCTTGGCCAAGGAGACCCTCACCCCTGCTTCCCGCAAGCTCTTCGTCGACGTGGCCGATCTGCTGCCCTGCGGCTCGGTCGTGATCGAGGCGGCGCGGCTCTACGACATCGCCACGCCCCTCGTCGAGCAGACCATCGAGCTCATGGACCGGCTCTTCGGGGAGCTGGTTCATCACGGCGTCGATCCCGGCAACTCCCGGGAGCTCGGGGCCGTCTACCTCGTCGGCGGGAGCGTCCAGTTCCCCGCGGTGACTCGCCTGTTGAAGCAGCGCTTCAAGCGGAAGCTGCTCCTGGCGCCCCAGCCGCACGCGGCCACTGCGGTCGGGCTCGCGATCGCGGCGGACGCGGACGCGGGCGTGTACGTGCGCGAGGCGCCGACGCGGCACTTCGGCGTCTGGCGCGAGGCCGAAGCCGGGCGAGAGAAGATCTTCGATCCCATCATCCAGAAACGGCTCGGGGCTTCCCTGGAGGGCTCGGTCATCGCTCAACGCACCTATCGACCGGTGCACTCCGTGGGGCGCTTGCGCTTCGTCGAGTGTGGAGGCCTCGACGACGCCGCGCAGCCGACCGGCGATCTGACCCCCTGGGGCAATGTGCTCTTCCCCTACGATCCGGCTTTGCTGGACTGCTCGGAGCTCGAGCGACACTGTCCGGAGCGCAACGAAGGGCTGGCCAGCGAAGAGATCGTGGAGACCTATGAGTACGGCGTGACCGGCGTCATCCGGGTGCACATCGAGAACCGCACCAGCGGATACTCGCGATCCTACGTGCTGGGCGAGTGTGTGGGGGAGGGGGTCGCCTGAGGCGACAGGTCACGGCGCGGTCACAGCGTCGTGGTGAGGCGGGGCTCCTGGCGCGACGGCAACCAGGCCGAGGCGATGAGCCCGCCGCCCTCCCGGTTCGCCAGGGTGAGCCGCCCGCGGTGGGCTTCGACGATCTCCCGGGCCAGGGCCAGGCCGACTCCGGTCCCGGTGCGTTTGGTAGAGTAGAACGGCAGCGTCGCTTGCTCGAGCACGGCGCTGCTCATGCCCGTGCCGCGATCCATCACGTCCACGCGCGTGCCATCCCCTTCGTCGACGACGCGCAAGCGCACCTCCCGCGCCGGACCACCCGCCTCGTGGGCGTTCTTGAGCAGGTTGAGGAGGACCCGCTCCATCTGCGCCGGATCGAAGTAACCCGGGCGCGTCGGGAGCTCCCCCTCGAGCTGGACCTCGATCTGCGCGCGGATCCCCTCGATGAAGTGCCCCCAATCGACGTCCTGACGTGTGGGGCGCGGCAGGCGCGCGACGCTCCGGTAGCTCTCGAGGAAGGTGAGCAGGTGTTGGGTCCGCTCGGAGATCGTCGTGAAGATCCTGTCGAGCTGCTCCCGGCGATCGGTGCTCGCCGCCAAGGTGCGCGCGGAGGAGACGAGGGAGGTGATCGGCGCCAAGGAGTTGTTCAGCTCGTGGCTCAGCACGCGGATCAGCTTCTTCCAGTGCTCGACCTCTTGTCGACGCAGCTCCTGGGTGACGGGGCGCAGCATGTAGAGCGCGTGCAGGCGGCCCTCGATGGTGAGCTCGCGCATGCTGACGAGCAGGGTGTCGCCGACCCCGTCTTCGCCCTGCGCCACGACCGTGTCCTGGCCGTCGATGAGGGCCTCGCGGAGCTCGGGCGACAGCTCGGCGAAGACGTCCGTGACGTGGGCGCCCTCGAGGGAGCGAGAGGTCTTGAGGAGGCGCGCGGCGGCGGGGTTGGCGTAGACGACCCGCAGACGATCGTTGACGAAGAGAACGGCGGCCGGGTCCGTCTCCATCGCCGCCGAGAGGGGCTGCAGCGAGCGCGCGAGGCGGTCCAGTCTGCGTGAGACGAGCAGCGACTGGCGACGCAGGCGCAGCGTCCACTGGCCGAGGAGCGCGAAGCCGATGGTGGCGATGAGCATCAACGCCACGAGGAGGAGCGCGGCCTTGCGCACCATCAACGTGGAGGCGAAGGCGTCCGAGGCGGACACCTCGGCGGCCACCCCGATGTCGTAGTCTTCCAGCCACGTCCAGGCGCCGACCACCTCACGACCCAGGTAGTTGCGGTAGCCCTCCACGTTCGACCCCGAACGGCCCGAGGTGGCCTCCCGGGCCATCAGGGTCAGCGGTCGATCGGCGGGCGGCCGCGCTCCGCCGTCGCGGGCGTCGGCGGGCCCACCGGGATCGACGAGCCGCAGCTGCAGGGCGGTGTGGTCGATCCCCTCGGGGAGCAGACCGGCGCGGACCACGTCCGCGGTGAAGCGACTCTCCGTGAGCATGAGCCCATCGCGGTTGAACGCGTACACCTCGCCGGTCTCACCCCAGGTTCCCTCCCCGAACTGCCGGGCGAGCCGGCGGGGATCGAAGGACAGTAAGAGCGCGGAGCCGGGGCGCGTGGGCAGGCGCGCCGCCGCGAGCACGTAGCGCCGGAGGGGAGCTTCCTCCGGGACCGCGAAGACGGGGGGGACGGGGCCTGTGCTCGTGCTCTCGGCGTGCGCGAGCCCCTCGATCGCCGGGTGTGTGCTCAGGTCACGTCCCAGGGTGGAGGGAGCCGAGCTCTCCAAGACGATGCCATCGGCGCTGACCAGGAAGTAGTGCTCGAAGGCCCCCGCCTGGCGCAGGGCGCTCATCCGCGCGGCGAAGGCGCTCTCCTGGTCAGCGGCGCCGTCGGCCCGGAGCACCATCGTGGCGGCCTCCACGATGGGCGCGGAATCCGCCAGATCCCGCGCCATCGTCTGACGTCCTTGGAGCCACGTGCGCGCCACGCGCACGTTCGCGTCGAGGATGGCCTCGAGTTGCTCGTGCATGCCGAGGCGCAGGCGCTGATCGACGGCGTCGTAGGTGAGCCAGCTGATGACGGCGAAGGTCGTCAGCAGCGTCACCGCGAGGGCCGCTCGCGCGCGCCGAACGCGCCGAGGCTCTCCCGTCGGGCCCTGGGGCCCGTAGGAGCCGATCAGGGTGTCGTAGCCGTACTCCGGTGGGCCTGGCCCCCCCCGTGGCGCCCCCGTCGGCGCTCCCCGCGGCATGTCCCCCCCGCGATCGCCGTCGTGATCCGCGCGCGCAGGCCCTGGCGTCGTGGTCATCCGCGGGAGGTCATCCGTCGTTCCACCGCGATGCCCAGGCGGCTCATCCGGCGGTACAGGGCTTGCCGGCTGAGCCCCAGCTCCGCGGCGGCCCGGCTGATCACCCCGCGCGCTGCGGCGAGGGCCTCCTCGATCTCGCGCTTCTCGGGATCGGAGCTCTCCTGGGCGGAGTCGCTGCCCGCTGGCGCGGGAACGTAGCGCTCGGGCCGATGCGGGGCGGCGGCTTCGTCGAGGCCGAGGTCATGGGCGCTGATGAGGGGGCCGGGGCCGATCAACGAGGCGCGCTGCATGCGGTTCTGCAGCTCGCGCACGTTGCCGGGCCACTCGTGGGCCATGAGGGCGTCCCGCGCTTCCTCGCTCAGCTGCTTGACGCGACCGTCAGGCCCCGGGAAGCGAGGCAGCATCCACTCGGCGAGGGGGAGGATGTCGTCCGGGCGATCCTTCAGCGGGGGCACGTGGATCTCGATGACCGCGAGCCGGAAATAGAGGTCTTCTCGGAAGGTCCCCTGGCGGATGTCCGCCTTCAAATCGGCGTTGGTCGCGCTGATGATGCGGACGTCGCTCTGCTGGGTACGGTTGCTGCCCAGGCGCTCGAATTCCCCCGTCTGGAGGACTCGCAGCAGCTTCATCTGCCCCTTGGCGCTCAGGTTGCCGATCTCGTCGAGGAACAGCGTGCCCCCGTTCGCTTCTTCGAAGCGGCCCGCCCTCCGCGTCTTCGCGCCTGTATAAGCGCCGGGCTCCGCCCCGAAGAGCTCCGCCTCGAGGAGCTCGTCCGGCAGGCCTCCCGCGTTCACCGTGAGGAACGGTCGATCCCTCCGCCGGGAGTTCGCCTGGATGACCTGCGCGATCTTCTCCTTCCCCGCGCCGTTCGGGCCCGTGATCAGGATCGCCGCGTCGCTGGCGGCCACGTTCGTCGCCAGCGTCAACACCTGGTGCATCTGCGGGCTTGCGTAGACGATGCCGCACAGATCGTACGTCTCCGCCAGGCGACGTCGCGACCGATCGTCCTGGGCGCGGAGGCGTTTGTTCTCGAGGCGCAGTTGGCGCACGCGGAGGAGGCGTCGCACGCTGTTCACGAGCTTTTCGTCATCCCAGGGCTTGCCGAAGTAGTCCTCCGCGCCCTCCTTGACGAGCTGGACGGCGGACTCCAGGGACGTCCAGGCGGTCATCACCAGGACGGGCAGATCGGGGTCGTGCTCGTGGATGCGGCGGAACAGGTCGACCCCCTCCTGGCCGCTCGTGGTGTCCGCCGTGAAGTTCATGTCCTGCAGAACCACACCGATGTTGTCGGTGCGGATCGCCGCGAGCGCCGCGCCGGGGCTGTGCACCGCGCGGGCAGGGATGCCGTGAACCTCGAACAACACGCTCAGAGCGGTGCACACGGGCACCTGATCATCGACGATGAGGACCTTTGCCTGGTCCGCCATGAAGCCTCCTCCGAGACCACTATGCAGCCTCCCGCCGCGGCGAGCCAGCCTGGGGGAGCCGACGTGGCGTCGCCGCGCGATCAGGCGAGCGGGCGGGCCACCGGAGGGGCGGCAGGTTCGTCCACCTGGAGCCGCAGGGGGAGGGGAGTCCCCAGGGCATCGGCGATGGCACGGATGAGCTCGGCTTCCTGACTCAGGACCTGCCCGTCTGCGAGCACCACCCGAGAGCAGGCGTCGATCAGGGCGCGTTTGAGGAGGGGCCCGGCTTCTTCGAGGCGGTCCAGGGCGGCCCCGACGGCCCCGAGCCCGCAGTGCGCCTCCGAGCGCAGGGTGAGGCGCAGCCCGGGCTCCTGCGCCTGGAGCGCCGCAGCGCCCGCGCCGAAGGCCACCGTCAGCGCCGCCGCGTCTCCGCGCGAGCCCACGCGCGCGAGGGCCGAGAGCAGGATCTCTGCCGCGTCGCTCACGTCCCGTAGGCGCGTGAAGCGCACCTGAGGCCGCGGCCGGCGTCGGAAGTAGATGTCGAGGTGCCGGGCGAGGATCTTCTCGAGGGTGAACTCGAACAGATCGATTCGATGGTCGCTCTCCACGACGGCGCGCATCCGCTCCCGAAACGTGTCGTACTCGCGGGGGCTCAGGCGTCGCAGGGCGGGCATCGCCAGGTCGATGAGGACGAGCTTCTTCTGCGAGGAGAGCTCCCCCATCTGCTCCTGTCGGACCGAGGCGGCCTTGGCGGTGCCGTCATCCTCGATGCCCTCCAGGAGGCGCACCTGCTCGTCGCGCAGCGCAGGATCCCGGGACAACAGGAGCGCGAGCAGCGTCGCCTGAGCGCCCGCCGGCCGTCGCACGCCCTCGACCCAGGCCTCCGGGAGCTCCGCGTGGAGCCGGGCGGCGTCGGCGATTTGGGTGTCCGTGGGTTCGCGGAAGGCGGGGATGGCGGAGACCGGGGCGCTCGCGGCCCCGGGGGCGAAGCCGGCGACCGCCGCCGCGGCGGAGCTCCGCCCGACGGCGGGGCCTCGGCTCGGTTCACGGCGCCGGCGTGAGGGCCCTTCGTCTTCCTCGTCGGGGGCCAGATAGCGACCGTCCCAGTGCGGATCGATGGCGCGGATGCGGGCTGGCAGGGGCGGATGAGTCGCCATGGCGGAGCCCAGGGCGCGCACCATGCCGTCGGCGAAGAACATGTGGCTCGCCTCTTCCGCGTGGGGATCCTGGATGCGGCTGCCCTCGGTGAGCCCGCCGATCTTCTTCAGGGCTCCAGCGATCCCGTCCGGCATGCGCGTGAACTGGACCGCCGAGGCGTCCGCGAGGAACTCCCGCTGTCGCGACACGGCCGCCTGGATCAGACGCGCGAAGAAGGCCCCGATGCTCCCAATCACGAGCAGCCCCACGCCGAACAGCACGACCGCCGTGCCCGCGTCCTTGCGGTTGCTCGAGGAGTAGGCTCCCGAGCGCAGGATGATCCGCCCGAGGATGGTCAGCATGACGATGCCGAAGAGCAGCCCCATCAGGCGGATGTTGAGGCGCATGTCGCCGTTCAACACGTGGCTGAACTCGTGGGCGATCACCCCTTGGAGCTCGTCACGGGACAGGCGGCGCATGCAGCCACGGGTCACGCCGATGACGGCGTCGCTGGGGGAATACCCGGCGGCGAAGGCGTTGATGCCCTCCTCGTGCTCGAGCAGGTAGACGTCCGGGACGGGGGTGCCCGACGCGATCGCCATCTCTTCGACGACGTTCAGCAGGCGCCGCTCCTCCGGATCCGTGGTGTCGGTGCTGATCCGCCGCCCGCCGAGCTCCTGGGCCACCCGCGCCCCCCCCGAGGCGAGCTGGAGCACCTTGAAGCCGCTCCCGAGGAGGATCACCGCCAGGGAGCCCACCGCCGCGATCAGCAGCAGGGTGGGCTGCCAGGGATTGAAGACCACGACCCCCTCGGGCGAGGGCTCACCGGCGAACGTCGTGATGGCGAGGAGCAGCCCGTAGACGGCGACGACGATGCCCAGGATCGCCAGGACGAAATAGAACACCAGGAGCTTGGTTCGCTTGCGAGCGACCTCCTGAGCTTCGAAGAAATCCATCGAGGACGGCCTTGTCAGCGACGCCGAGGGCTCCCCAGGCGCGCGAGCTCCTGACGATCAGCTGAAGCTGACCTTGACGTTCTGGCGCTCCTGCTCCGACTGAACCTCGAACAGCGCCGCCTCCGCGAAGTTGAACATCCCCGCGATGATGCTGGACGGGAAGACCTCCCGCTTGT
The DNA here is from genome assembly GCA_012514535.1 of Myxococcales bacterium. Taxonomy (GTDB): domain Bacteria; phylum Myxococcota_A; class Polyangia; order Polyangiales; family Polyangiaceae; genus NIC37A-2. The sequence goes on from JAAZAA010000384.1 coordinate 25,715, forward strand.
TGTTGTAGTGCATCACGGCGTCGTTGTAGGCCTGTCGGGCGAACGCGATCTTGTTCTCGGTCGACGTCAGTTCCTCGGTGAGCTGCATCATGTTCTGGTTGGCCTTGAGGTCGGGATAGCCCTCCTGCAGGGCGAAGAGTCGACCCAAGGTGCCCGTGAGGCCCGCCTCAGCGCTCATGAGGCTCTGCATTGCGCCGACGTCCCCGGGGTTCGAGGCCGCCCGCTGCCGGGCGTCCGCGGCCTGGCTGCGCGCAGCGATGACCGCTTCGAGGGTCTCGCGCTCGTGCTTCATGTAGCCCTTCGCCGTCTCCACGAGGTTCGGGATGAGGTCGTAGCGACGCTTGAGCTGCACGTCGATCTGCGAGAACGCGTTCTTGTAGCGGTTCCGGAGCCGCACGAGGGAGTTGTACAGACCCACCACCCATCCGACGACGAGCAGCGCCAGGACGAGGAGGACGACGAGGGCGATGAGGAGTGTTGTCATGGATTTCTTTGCACCACCTTCCCCCTTGCAAACCAGGAGTTCTGGGGGGCGTCAAGGTTCATCGCCCCCGAAAATGGGCTTCGAGCAAGGGGCGCGTCGCTGATACGGCAGCCGAGCCGGTCGACCTTCCTCGGGGGCGGCTGCGCGCGACGGAGCTCCGGTCGGTGGGACGCCCCGGGAGCGCCTCCCTGGCGACGTCGCCGGTTGCATCGATCGTGGCCGGAGTGGCCTCGCTGGTGACCGCCGGCGTCGACCGACGCGAGCTTGGGTCAGCGCGGTCGGGGCGTCGCTTCAAGAGTGACGCCGAGCGCCGAGCACGAAGAGCTCGGCGTCGTCGTCGTAGGGCTCGCCCGCGAACCCACCGTTGCAGCGGACGACCTCGAAGCCCGCCTCGTCGAGGAGGAGCACGATTTCCGGGATGAGCAGATAGTCGTGCACCACCTCCTGACGCGCCGCCTCCCGCCCGTGTTCGTCGAGGAAGCGGTAGCTCACCACCAGGCGCTGCTCGTCCCGTGACCAGCGGCTGTCTTCGAACACGCGCAGGAGGCGTCCGGCCACCTCGAGCTCGGCTACCGGCTCGTCTTGCGCGTCTGGATTCGGATCGGGCGGGGCGTGCGCGTCGTCCCCGCCCGCGAGCTCGTCGTCCCCGCCCGCGAGCTCGTCGTCCCCGCCCGCGAGCTCGTCGTCGAGCGGCGCTTCGTCGTGAAAGGCATCGGCGACGTAGACATCCAGCCAGAGCTCTCCTCCGGGGTTCAGATGCTCCGCCGCCCGCTCGAAGCACGCGAGCGCGCCCCGCATGCCGCCGAGGCAATAGAGCCCATTGTACGGCAGCAGGATGCGATCGAACGTGCGTCGCAGATCCATGTGCCGCATGTCTCCGGAGCACCAGGTGAGGCGCCGCTGCAGCTCCGCGGGCTCACGCTGGGTCCTGCTCCGGGCGAGGGCCGCCAAGCTCTCGCTCAGCTCCAGCCCCGTCACCTCGAGGCCGCACGCGGCGAGGGCCATCGCGATGCGCCCCGCGCCGCTCCCCAGCTCGAGGACGGACGTCGCGCCCGCGCAGACATCCACGTAATGGGCGACGTCCCCCGGGTTGCCGCGGTGGAGCTGCGAGTAAAGGAGGGCGGGATCGAGAGGCGCAGGGGGCATGGCCCCACTATACTCACGACCGCGCCGGCCCCGCGCGCAAAGGCGCGGCGGGAGAGAACCGCCGTGGGTATCGCCTTCCTTCGCACGTCACCGTCGATTCATCGAGGAGGACGTCGGTTGGCCCAGGGCGTCCGTCGTGCTCGGGTCTCGGCGTCGTCTCGCTGCGCCGTGATGCACGCAGCTGCAGGCTCGCCGGGACTGGAGCTCGACGGACGCCCTCGAGGATGGAGCGCCTCCACGGACGCGGTCGCTCAGAAGTAGAGCGACATGCCCGCGCGGACCATGCCACCGCCGCCATCCCGACGCAGGTCGGCCGTGGACTCGCCGTACTGCGGCAGCTCGTTGCGTTGCCGCGTGTACCCCAAGATGTCGGCGTGAAACCCGAGCGCCGGATCCACGCGGAGCTCGATGCCCGCACCGATCTGCGCGCCGACGTAACTGTAGCGTCCCGGGTTGGAGCGCATCAGTGGCCCGGGATCGACCCCCTTCACCTCGGCGGTCGTGGTGAACACGCCCACCAGCCCGTAGACCTGGATCGGATCGTTCGGGTTCAGGGTGATGATCGAGTTGAAGCTCAGGGTCGTCTCCGTGCGCTCGCGACCGTAGTAGTCATGACCGGCGAAGCCATCGATCCCCGGCTCGAGCGTGAGGAAGGAGACCGGGATGAAGCGGAAACCCACGCCGAAGCCGGTCATGCCTGCATCGGGGTGAGTGTACTGGTCGTGTTCTTGGAGCCTGCTCGACAGCCGCAAGTTGAAGCCGAAGTGACGGAGCCGGTCGTCGTCGTTGTCGGAGCTGGTCGATAGTTCGTCCTCGCTGGTGCGGCGCGCGCTGGAAGCGCTCGACGCGTAGATGACGCGCGGGCTCCCGGTGGCGCTGGGTCGAGTCGTGTCTCGGCTGTCGATCACCACTGGAGCAGGCGGCTCGTCCGCGGAGTCCGAGGACCCCGAGTCGTCTGCGTCCGTCGCCTGGGGCGCCGTCGAAGCGTCGGCCTCGTCTGCGCAGAACCAGTCGTTGTCGTCGCAATCCTGGGCGGCGCTCGCGGGGAGAGCCACCAGCAGAGTTGGCAAGATGGTGAGAGTCAGAGTGCGTGTCTTCATGACGAGCACCTGGTCTGCAACCCGTGTGCCGACGCCCAGGTCTCAAAGGACTCACAGCCCTGATGACGGCCGAGCACGAACAAACAGGCCCGAATCGCGGGCTTGTCGGCCGAGGGCCGCGTGAGGCGGGCGCGACCGGCCAGCTGCCGGGGGGCGCCGCCTGCCCCGAAGCGAGAACCCATCGACAACTGGTGTCTCCCGCCGGGACTCGATCCGCGCTAGCGTCCCGCCGCCGCCCCGACTCGGCGGCGCGAAGGCCGGACCGCAAGAAAGAACGAAGCAATTCGGCCCGCCGGGTCATGTAGACGCAACCACGGGATTCCCCCGTCCAGCTTGCCGCGCCCGGCCCCACGAGGACCATCGATGAGCGAACGCCCCCACTCCAGCCCCCAGAGCTTCCCCACGGACTTCGTCTGGGGAGCCGCCGCTGCCTCGTACCAGATCGAAGGAGCCGTGACCGAGGACGGGAAGGGCCCGAGCGTCTGGGACATGTTCACCGAGAAACCCGACGCGATCTGGCAAGGGCACGACGGCGCCGTCGCCTGTGACCACTACCACCGGTACCCGGAAGACGTGGCCCTCATGGGGCAGCTGGGGCTGCACGCCTACCGGCTGAGCATTTGCTGGCCGCGCGTCCTCCCCGAGGGGGTTGGCCGGATGAACCCCCGGGGCCTCGACTTCTACTCCCGCCTGGTCGACGCGCTCCTCGAGGCGAAAATTACGCCCTGGGTCACCCTTTTCCACTGGGACTACCCGCTAGCGCTGTACCATCGAGGTGGCTGGCTCAACCGGGACAGCGCGGATTGGTTCGCCGAGTACGCGCAGGTGATCGCCGAACACCTGTCGGACCGCGTGCGGCACTTCTTCACCCTCAACGAGCCCCAGGTCTACATCGGCTTTGGCCACCTCGAGGGGAGGCACGCTCCGGGAGACACCCTCCCCCTTTCCCAGGTGCTCCTGGCGGGGCACCACACGCTGTTGGCCCATGGCAAGGCCGTCCAGGCGCTCCGCGCCGCAGCGCGGCAACCGCTGCGCCTGGGCTTCGCGCCCGTGGGGATGCCCTGGCATCCGGTGACGGACTCCGCGGAGGACGTGGCTGCGGCCCGCGAGGCCACGTTCACCATCCGGGAGAAGAACTCCTGGAACAACGCCTGGTGGATGGATCCGGTCTTTCGCGGCGAGTACCCCGCCCAGGGGCTGGAGTTCTACGGGCGCGACGCGCCGGCGGTGCGCTCCGGGGACATGGAGACCATCGCCCAGCCGCTGGATTTCTTCGGGGTGAACATCTACCAGAGCACTCCTTGCCGGGCGTCGTCGCGCCCCCCGGGGTTCGAGCGCGTGGAGCTGCCCACGGGCTATCCCATCACGGCGTTCAATTGGCCGATTACGCCCCAGGCGCTCCAGTGGGGGCCGCGCTTCTTCCATGAGCGCTATGGCAAGCCCATCATCATCACGGAGAACGGGCTGTCGTGTCGTGACTCCGTGAGCCTGGACGGCAAGGTGCACGACCCGGCGCGCATCGACTTCACCTCACGCTACCTCCGTGAGCTCCATCGCGCGATCTCCGCGGGGGTCCCGGTGGAGGGCTACTTCCACTGGTCGATCCTCGACAACTTCGAGTGGGCCGCCGGGTACCGCGAGCGCTTCGGTCTGATCCACGTCGACTACGAGACGCAGGTCCGTACGCCCAAGGAGTCCGCGGCCTGGTACCGCGAGGTCATCGCGTCGAACGGGGCCGTCCTGTTCGACGGCGCGGGGGGCCGGGGCTGAGCCGGTCGTCGAGGTTCGAGGCGATTGGGCACCAGGATTCCGCACATCCACTCTGTAAAGATTCAGCTTCTCGATAGTTTCCAAAGAGGGCGTCAGGCTCTCTCTCGTTTTCGGCGGGAGGTCTTGCGCTCCACATCAGGCAAAGCCAGAAAAGCCCCATGACTCGGAGGTCTAGCGTGCGTTCTCGTTCCAAAAAGTGGTTGACCCTCACCGGTGCGGCGATCTTCGCCTTCACGGCGCTGGGCTGTAAGAAGAAGTCCGATGGCGCGGAGGCCGCGGTGCCCCAGTCGCAGGCCGCTCAGGCCAGCGGCAAGCAGCCGTTCCCCGACGACGCTCCCATCACCGATCCCGGGACGCCTCCGCCCGCCGCTGGCAATCCCCTGCGCGGCGCCAAGCTGTTCGTGGACCCGGAGTCGCTGGCGATGCTCCAGGCGAACAAGATTCGCCGCACGGATCCGGCGAAGGCGGCGATCCTCGATCGCATCGCGCAGCAGCCCCAGGCGCTGTGGATGGGTGAGTGGAACTCGAACATCTTCCGTGCCGTGGAGCACTTCGTGGCTCGCGCCAAGGCGGACGGCGCGGTGCCGGTGATGATCGCCTACAACATCCCCCACCGCGACTGCGGGCAGTACTCGCAGGGCGGTATGTCGTCGAAGGAAGCCTACCAGCGCTGGATCCGCAACATCGCCGCCGGCATCGGCAGCGACGCGGCGGTCGTGGTGCTCGAGCCCGACGCCCTCGGTCACTTCCAGGAGTGCCTCAGCGAGGAGCAGAAGGCGGAGCGTATGTTCCTCCTCAACGACGCGGTGCGCGTCCTGCGCCAGAACCCGGCGACGGCGGTCTACATCGACGCCGGTCACGCCCGCTGGGTGCCCGTCGAGGAGATGGCAGAGCGCCTCAAGGCGGCCGGCGTGGAGCACGCCCATGGCTTCGCCCTCAACACGTCGAACTACGTGTCGACGGAAGAGAACACGGAGTACGGCCACAAGCTGTCGGAGGCCGTCGGCGGGGCTCGCTTCGTGATCGACACGAGCCGCAACGGCGCTGGCCCCTACGAGGAGGCCAAGACCGAAGAGGAGAAGTGGTGCAACCCGCCCGGGCGCAAGATCGGCAAGCCGCCGACGACGGAGACCGGCGACCCGCTCATCGACGGGTACCTCTGGCTGAAGCGGCCCGGGGAGTCCGATGGCGAGTGCAACGGCGGCCCGAAGGCTGGTGTCTTCTGGCTCGAGATGGCGCTCAGCCAGGCGCAGTGAGTAGCGACGGAGGGCTCACAGACCGCTGAGCCCTCGTTGCTTCGAGTCGGAGCCGTCGGTGGGTCGTCCACCGGCGGCTCTCGTCATTTGCGGGGCGCGCTCCGGCGCGTGGGTGAGCGGCGGCGACCGGAGCGGCCTGCCTCGACTCCCGTGTGCTGGGTGCGAAAGGCGCCGCCGGAGCGCCCGCGGGCGCGCATGTACATCGGGGGCTGTTTCGCGGGGATGAGCTGTTGTGCCCCGCTGCCGATCAGATCGGCGCGTCCCATCCGCCGCAACGCCGCGCGGAGCATGGGCCAGTTGTCGGGATCGTGATAGCGGAGGAAGGCCTTGTGCAGTTTGCGCTGTTCGGCGCTCTTCGGCACGTACACCTCTTCGGAGGTCCGCCGGACGCCGCGGAGAGGGTTCCTCCCGGAGTGGTACATGGTCGTCGCCGAGGCCATCGGGGAGGGCAAGAAGGCCTGCACCTGATCCGCCTTGAACCCACGCTGCTTGAGCCACAGAGCGAGCTCGAGCATGTCTTCGTCCCGGGTGCCGGGGTGGGCGGCGATGAAGTAGGGGATCAGGAACTGCTTCTTGCCGGCCTGGGCCGAGAACCGCTCGAACAGCTCCCGGAACCGCTCGTAGGTGCCGACGCCGGGCTTCATCATCTTGGAGAGCGGGCCTTCGGCGACGTGCTCGGGCGCGATCTTGAGGTAACCGCCGACGTGGTGGCTGACCAGCTCCTGCACGTACTCCGGTGACTCGACGGCGAGGTCGTAGCGCACGCCCGAGGCGATCAAGACCTTCTTGATGCCCTTCAGGGCGCGCGCCTTGCGATAGAGGCGGACCAAAGGTGAGTGATCGGTGTTCAGGTTCTCGCAGACGCGAGGATAGACGCAGGACAGCCGCCGACACTTCTCCTCGATGGCTGGGCTCCTGCAAGCCAGGCGATACATGTTCGCCGTCGGCCCCCCGAGATCGCTGATCACGCCGGTGAAGCCGGGGACGCGATCACGGATCGTCTCGATCTCCTTCAGAATGGAGCCCTCCGACCGGCTCTGGATGACGCGGCCTTCGTGCTCGGTGATGGAGCAGAAGGAGCAGCCCCCGAAGCAGCCGCGCTGGATCGTGACCGAGAAGCGGATCATCTGGTACGCCGGGATCGGCGAGTCGCCGTAGCGGGGGTGGGGGCGGCGCGCGTAGGGGAGCTCGTAGAGGCGATCCATCTCCTCGGTGGTCAGAGGGAGAGGAGGCGGATTGAGCCACACGTCGTGATCGCCGTTCTTCTGCACCAGGCAGCGGGCGTTGCCGGGGTTCGTCTCGAGGTGCAGCGTGCGGGACGCGTGGGCGTAGAGGACGGGATCGGCGCGGACGGCATCCCACGACGGGAGCCGCACCACCGTCTTGTCGCGTGGTGGCGGCGGGCGACGGGGCCCGCGGGTGCGACGCAGGGAGTCGACGGGCACGAGCCCCGCGGGGGCGTCGGTGGCAGGGAGCGTCGTGGTCGTCGGGTGGGCCTGGTAGGGATCCGCGGGCGCCGCGAGGGGGCCGGGGAGATCGACGGTCTCGGAGGAGATCTCGGTGAAGCCCTCGGGCAGCCCGCGCCGGCGGAAAGCGGTCCCGCGCACGTCGTCGATGGCGGAGATGGGCTCCCCCGCGGCGAGGCGCTCCGCGATGGTCACCACGGCGCGTTCCCCGTTCCCGAAGACGAGGAGATCGGCGCCCGAGTCCACGAGGAGGGAGCGACGCACGTTCCCCGACCAGTAGTCGAAGTGGGCGATGCGGCGCAGGCTGGCCTCGATGCCGCCGATCACCTGGGGCGTGTCCCGGAAGAGCTCCCGGCAGCGCTGGGCATAGACGAGCACGGCGCGATCCGGGCGCGCACCCGCGCGGGCGTCGGGCGTGTAGGCGTCGTCACGCCTGGGTTTCTTGTCGCTGGTGTAGTGGTTCACCAGCGAGTCCATGTTGCCCGCGGTGATCCCGAAGAACAGCCGTGGGGCACCGAGCTCGCCGAACGCCTCGAGGCGCCGCCAATCGGGTTGGGGCAGGATCCCGACGCGAAAGCCTCGGGCTTCGAGGAGCCGCCCGATGAGCGCCATGCCGAAGCTCGGGTGATCGACGTAGGCGTCGCCGGTCACGAGGACGACGTCGCAGCGGTCCCAGCCCAGGGCCCGCATCTCCGCGCGGGTCGTGGGCAAGAACGGCGCAGGCCGGCGCCGGGGGAGCTCGTTACTGCCGAAGAGGTGGGGCGCCGCGATCATGGGCGGCGAACATAACCCATGGCCCGAGGGAGGGCAGCTCCGGGGCGTTCACCCCTCGCTGACCGCCAGCTCTCGGGGACGGGGCGCCTCGACTCGCACGACGGCCATGCCCGCGCTCCGGGCGGCTCGGATGCCCATCTCCCCGTCCTCGAAGACGACGCAGCGCTCCGGGGCGACCCCCATGAGGCGGGCCGCGAGGAGGAACATGTCCGGCGCCGGCTTGCCCCGGGGCACGTCCTCCGGCGTGACGATGATCGGGAAGAGGTCGCTGATCCCGAGCTGACGGAGCGTGCGGTCCACCGTCGCCCGTTGGCTGCCCGACGCGACGCTCACGGGGGCGCTCCTGGCGGCGGATCGCGCGTAGCTGATGACGTCGGCGATGGGCTCCATGGTGGGCTCGAGCTCGGCGTAGAAGTGCCGTTGGGAGCGCGCGACCGCGGTGGGATCCAGAGGGACCCGGAACTGCGCGGCGAGCTCGACGACCGTCTGCTCGAGGGTCATGCCCGCTCGGCTCACGAAGAGCTCCCAGTGAAAATCGAACTCCGCCCCGTGCTCCGCCAAGGCACGCTGCCACGCGAGATGGTGGAGCGGCATGGTGTCGGCAAGGGTGCCGTCGCAGTCGAAGATGTAGCCGGCGAAGACTTCGGTGGGAGGAGTGAAGCTCGAGGGCGCGGTCCGCATGGGGGCGGGAGTCTAGATCAGTCCTGCGCCGCGGGGCGACGGAGTCTCTTCCTCTTGAGCATCTCCACGAGGGTGGTCCGATTGAGCCCGAGCAGGCGCGCGGCCTGCTGCTTGTTCCAGCTGGTGCGGTCCAGGGCCTCCTGAAGGAAGCGGCTCTCCAGGGCGTCGAGCGTCCGGCGAAGATCCATCCCCTCCAGGGGGAGCTCCAGGGAGAGGTGGGGTGGAGCCGTGAGCGCGCGCAGGTGGTTCGGGAGATCGGCGGGACGGATGGTCCTGCCTCGCGCGAGGGCGGCGGCGTGCTCCACGGCGTTGCGGAGCTCCGCGACGTTCCCGGGCCAAGGGTAGGAGAGCATCAGCTGCTCCGCTGCCGGGCTGAAGGGGCGGGCCCTGCCCGTGCGGGGCCGTGGGGCCGCGTCGACGGAGACGGCCGGGCGCGGGGTGGCGTGGAGGAACTCGCGGGCGAGCTCGAGGATGTCGTCGCCTCGCTCACGCAAGGGCGGGACGGCGCAGGACAGCACGCTCACCCGATAGAAGAAGTCCTGGCGCACGGACGGGTGGGCGCGCAGCTGCTCCACGCTCAGCTCCGAGGCGACGATCAGCCGGCAGGCGTCCGGGCGTTGGAATGCTTGGCCGAGCGCCTCTCCCAGCACGAGCTGCGCGGAGGGCGGCAGGCGGGTGAGCTCGCTGACGAACAAGGTCCCTGAGCCCGCGAGTTCGAGCCAACGCTCCGGTGAGGAGTCGATGGCCACGCGGTGCGCCCTCGCGTCGCCCGAACGCAGGGCGCTCGCCGCCACGTCGACGACGACGAAAGGTTGGTCGGGCGCGCCGCTCCGGTGCAGCGCGCGGGCGCAGGTGTGCTTCCCCGAGCCGTGGGGCCCCGTCAGGAGGACCGGGCAGGGGATGTCGACGACGCGATCGAGCTCGCGGAAGACACGCAGCCAGACGTCGGCCGCCCCGACGACGCCCTGCATCGTTCGCGGACGCGCGGGGAGCGTCGAGGTGGCGTCGTCAGGGGCGCGGATCGATGTGGGCCGTCGGGTGGAGGTCGTGTCGTTCGACGGAGGGACCACCTCCGCAATCTGCTCGAGCTTCCCTGTCATGACCCATCCACGAGCCGACGTGCCTTCGCCGCCGCTGCCCGCCCGTCGCGGTGGAACGGTGCTCACGGGGGCGCGCGCGGGCTCGCGTTTCGAATCGAGAAGGAGTGCTGAATCGGAGGACGACGTTCTCGGGTGCTTCACCCTGAGCGCAGGGCAGCCGGCGTCCCCCGACGGCACAGGTGCAACCGTCACCGTCTCGACCTGAGAGCCGACGCAGCGGGCGACGGGGTGGTCGAGAGCTCGCAACGAGTTGATTTCGTAGGATACCGGCGGGAAGCGGAGCCCCGCGTGAGCCACGTCGTGTTTGGCACTGCCCGTGCAGGTTGCCCAGGCGTCGAACGAGGAGCGGCGCACGTCTTCGCCGCCGCGCCAGGGAGGGAACGACTCACGGGACCGCGGGATGATCCGCAGTCTCGGTCGGGGATCCCATCCGAGAGGGGCCAGGGCGCGCGGGGGAGAACGGGGTGCCGATAAGGAGACCATGACGACACTTGCATGTCCTCAATCGCAGCGTTCCCCCGTCGAGCTTCGATCCACGCGAGGGACCGAAGCCCCGGCCCTGCCGGGACCCGATCCAAGAAGCTCGATTCCCGGCGGGACTGCTCCTGACGCAGCGGTTCCCGGTCCGTCCGTTCCTGGTGCGGCCGTGTCCGAGGGGACCGTCTCGCGTGAACCCGTCTCCGGTGGACAGGGTCCGGTCGAGCGAGGTCCCGCAGGTGCGCTTCGGGAGGAGGTGACGAACGAGGCGGTCCCTGCCCCCTCGGGGCGTGCGATCACGACTGCCACGATCGGGGCAGAGCACGACGCCGCGAAGCCCGTCGAGCCGCCGAAGGCCGAGCGCCCGGAGCGCCTCGACTCGATGCGAGCCGATCGAGACACCTTCGCGCGCTATAGCCCGCTCGTCCGTCGAATCGCCCTGAGGAGCGTGCGCACCCTGCCTCGCACCTTGACGGTGGACGACATCGTCTCGGCCGGCTGGGTCGGCATGGCGGAAGCCATTCGGCGGCGGCCCGAGGGCATGCCGGAGGAACAGTTCGAGGCCTACGCTTCGTACCGGATCCGGGGCGCCATCCTCGATTACTTGCGGGCTCTCGATCCCTTGTCGCGGAAGCTCCGCAACGCAGCGCGGCGCATCACCGCGGCCACGCGGGCCCTGACGCAGGAGCTCGGCCGAACCCCGCGGGACGAGGAGATCGCGCGCAAGCTGGAGATGCCGATGGCGGAGTATCAGCAGACCCTCCTCGACATCCAGGACGCCGGCTTCGATCGCGTCGACGGAGCGGGCCCCCTCGAGCCGCAGGCGACGAGCCCGTCTCCCGAGGCGCTGGCGACGAAGAGCGAGCTCGTGGGGAACGTGGCGGGTGCGGTCGAGGAGCTCCCCGAGCGCCTGCAGATCGTGCTGGGGCTCCATTACCAGCAGGAGTGCAGCCTCCGGGAGATCGGGGAAATCCTGGGGGTGACCGAGTCGCGTGTCTGTCAGCTCCACGCGGAGGCGCTCCAGCGGCTGCGCACGCGCCTGGACGGCAAGACGCTGCCGAGCGGCCGCCGGCGCCGCTCGACGTCGAGCTGACCCGAGCTCTGACCTGGCTGCGCGCTACTTGCTGGCGCGACGCTGGCGGGGCGGGTGGGCTGCGGCAGCTCGCCCGCCCTCTCGAGGATCCGAGTAGGCGAAGGCTTCGCCCCCCGAGAGGAGGATGTTGTTGGCGTCGCCGATGACGGCGCGCTTCGAGGTCACCTGGTGCCCCCGGGCTCGGAGCGCCCGCTGCACCTCTGCGGAGAGCGGGCGGGTGCGCTCGAAGCCGATCTCGTCCGGAACGAACCCGTGATGGATTCGTGGGCGATCGATCGCCTCGTCGAGGGGCAAGCCATAGTCGACCAGGTTGGTGAACACCTGCGCGATCGTGTTCGGGATGGTGTCGCCGCCGGGGCTCCCGAGCACGAGGGCGGGGCGGCCGGAGTCGAGCACCAGGGTGGGGGCCATCGAGCTCGTGGTGCGCTGGCCCCCTCGGACGACGTTCTCACCGACGCTGGCGAAGGACGCGGCGGAGTTGTTCAACGGGATCCCGGTCTCGCGGGTGAACACCTTGGCCCCGAAGCTCGCCGAGAGCGTCATCGTGCAGCTCACGACTCCCCCTGAGGCGTCGGCGACGGAGAAGTGCGTGGTGTGCTCGAGCTCGCGCGTGGCGGCCTCGTACAGGGAGTGCAGGTCGCGGGACGGGCTGGCCCGTGTGGCGTCGATGGGGTGGGGAGTGAGCCAGGTGGCGGCGTCCAGCCAGCGCTGGCGCTTGCGCTCGAGAGCCTCGGAGGCCAGGGCGTCGGGATCGAGGACGTGGAAGCGGCGCTCGGCATGGGCGCGGCGCGCGCTCTCGGCCAACAAGTGGAGGGCATCCGGAGAGCCCAGGGGGTGTCGCCACGCTTGCTGTTCCTGGAGCATGAGCAAGGTCTGAGCGAGGGCGACGCCGCCGGCCGAGGGCGGCGGCATCGTCTCCACGACCCAGCCGCGGTACGGGAAGCGCAGGGGGCGGCGCACCTTGGCTTCGTAGCTGCTCAGGTCGTCGAGGGTCATGACGCCGTGGGGGCCCAAGGAGTCGACCAAGTCCTTCGCGGTCGGGCCGCGATAGAAGCCCGCGGGGCCCTCCTTGGCGATCCGCTCCAGGGCGAGGGCCATGCCCGGCAACTGGACGGTCGCGCCCGCCTTCACCGGCCCGTTCGTGCGAGGGTCGCCGAAGGCTTTGCGGGCGACCTCGTCCTTGCTCAGGTGGGCCCAGGACCAGCCGATCGTCTTGGCTTGGCGCGCACCGATGCGGTGACCGTCCCGGGCGAGGCGGAGGGCGGGCTCCACGACGGCGCTCCAGGGCAAGACACCGTGACGTTGGTGGGCGAGGTGGAGTCCGGCGACGCTGCCCGGGACTCCGACCGCGGCGCCGTCCCGAGCCCGGCGCGCGATCATCGCGTCGAAGCGCTCGCGGGTGAGGCCGCGCGGGGCGGTCTCGCGGAAATCGATCGCCTCCGTCGGTCCGTCGAGGCGCAGGAGCATGAAGCCTCCGCCGCCGATGTTTCCGGCGCTCGGGTGGGTGACCGCCAGCGCGAACCCCACCGCGACGGCCGCGTCGACCGCGTTCCCGCCCAGCTCCAACATGCGGACGCCTGCCTGCGTCGCCTGGTCCTCCACGGAGGTGACGACCCCGTGCTTGCCGGAGACGACGCGCTTGCCGCCGGGCGACAGCCGTGTCTCGGGCACCAGGGCGTCCAGCGCGGCGTCCACCCCGTCGGTGACGGGGACGTCGATCTCGGAGGATCCCGAGGACGAGGTGTCCTTGGCTCGAGGGGGCGCGGCGGCCTCCGGGGGGACGGTGGGAGCCTCCGCCGGACGGCTGCAGGCGCAAAGCAATCCCAGCAGTCCCAGCCAGCTCCGCGCGCGGAGGCCGCGGCGGCCCTCGAGGGGCCGAAGGGAAGGGGACTCGACGGTTGGGTAGGCTGCGATCCGACTCTTCACTAGACTCCTCTCCTGTGGACGGCTTCAGGCGATCGGGTGAGCACGTCCCGTGCGAACGGGTCCCGTGCGAGCAGGTTCCGCGTTGGAGTGACCAGGCGCTCTGGTGGAGCGCTTCGTGCCGAGAGCAGGTTCCGTGATGAAACGAGCGAGTAGCGCATCAGATCCCGAGGTGGGGGGCAACGCCGAGACGCCCGAGAGCCTCGGCGTCGCGGTGTTGACGGTGAGCGACACCCGCACCCTCGAGACGGATCGGAGCGGCGTGGCCATCTGTGAGCTGCTGGAGGCGGCGGGCCATCGGGTCCTGGATCGACGGATCGTCACGGACGACGTCGAGGCCATCCGGGGGGTGCTCCGTCGCTGGATGGACGACGACGGGATCCAGGCCATGCTGGTGACGGGGGGGACCGGCATCACGGAGCGTGATGTCACACCGGAGGCGATCGCGCCGCTCGTGACGAAGCCCATCCCGGGCTTCGGAGAGCTTTTCCGTTGGCTCAGCTACGCGGACATCGGGGCTGCCACGATCCAGTCACGAGCCGACGCGGGGCTCTGCGGGCGCACGCTTCTGTTCTCCCTGCCTGGCTCGCCGGGCGCGGTGCGGCTCGCCCTCGAGAAGATCATCCTCCCCCAGCTCGATTCGCGGACGCGCCCCTGCAACTTCCCGCGGCTGTTCCCTCGGCTCGGAAAAGCAGGGGAGTCCCAGTAGGGCACCCATCGCCGAGCAGCCGACGCGAGGCGGCCGCAGGACCCAGTCGCAGGACCCAGTCGCAGGACCCAGTCGCGGAGCGCGATTCTGCAGCGATCCGGGCATCGCCTTCGCAATCGCCTTCGCATCGGCCTCGTTTCGAGCCGCGGCAGCCCCACCGGATCGATGGGCGAGTCCGATCGAGACTCCGTCACCCGGAGGTTCCCGTCAGCCACAGATCGGCGTCGCTCCGGGCCCACTCCGCGAGGTCGCCGCAGGGCGCGGCCACGACGGGTATCCCGAGCGCACGCGCCTCGCGGATGACCGTCGGGGCGCCCTCCAGGCGCGACGCAGAGACCACCACGTCCGCAGCGCGCATCCACGTGAGTGCCTCCGGGCGAGGAAGCTGTCCGGGAAACTCGACTTCCGGGAAGCGGGCGACCAGCTCGTCGAGCTCCGGACCTGTGCCGAGGACGACGGCTCGCGCGCGCGGGACGAGGAGAGCTCCGCCGAGCGCCACGTCCACGCGCTTGCCTCGGACGAGCCGCCCGACGATCACGATCAGCCGATCGGTGTCTCGTACGCCGAGCTGTCCCCGCGCCGCCAAGCGAGACGGTAACGCTGGCAGCTCGATGGCGGCGGGACGGATGCTGCTGTGTGCCTCGATGGCCTGGCGCAGGGCGCTCGTCATCCCTGCGGCGCCGAGCAGCTCGTCGCGGAGCGCGCGAGACACGAAGCGCAGGTGCAGGGGCGGCCGACAGAGCTGCGCCAGGAGCCGATTGCGGAGGAGCGCGGGCGCCCGGAGCAGGAGGCGTACGTCGCTGCCGTGGGCCACGACCTCTGCCGTCCCCTGCGCGCCTAGCAACCTTCGCAGGCGCCGTTCGCTGCCGGGACCGCCGCTCAAGATGGGCCAGCCGCTCGGGACCACCCAGTGAGCGAAGACGCGATCCAGCGGCGCCAGGCGGTCGAGCTCCGCCCGTGCTCGCGTCACCGTCGGCAGCAGCTCGACGCCCCGGCGCGGATCCTCGCGCAGGCGCGTCAACGCTCCAGGCCACCCGAAGAGCCGCTCGCCCCCCAACGCGATCACGGAGCAGCCTGCGGGTCGATGCAAGGTGCGCCCGGGCGCAAGGACGGTGACGTCCCAGCCGTCTCGCAGGAGCTCCTGGACCTCGGCGGCCACGAAATGGCCGGCGCCGTCCTCGGCGTGGCTCGGCCAGGACGTCGTGATCACCGCTGCCCGACGGCGGGGGGGGCGAGCGGTCATGCCGGGTCAGCCGATGCGGGGCAGGACGTTCCGCGCCCGAACCGCCTCTTCGCCTTCCGCTTCGATGAGGTCGCCGAGGCCGCGGAGGTAGGTGAAGGTGTAGATGCCGGTGCTATGGCCGTCGCCCCAACTCAGCCCGAGGGCGTAGTTCCCGACTCGGCTGATTTCACGGAGTTCCAGGTTCCTGCCCTCCTGGAAGCGGAGCTCCCCCGAGTGGCCCTGACAGCCCGCGCAGGGGCAATAGCCACGGAGTAGCTCGTGGGGGAGGCGGGTGCGGTGGCCGTCTGCCCAGGAGACGGTGAGCTCGCGAGCTCCGTAGGGGGCCTGGACACCAACGGGGCGGTACCGGGGATCGTCGGTCATGAGGGGGGCTTTCCAGTTGCGTCGGCCCGTGGTGTCTGGCATATCCACGCGCCCGTGGCGAATCCTAGCGAAGCAGTTCAGTGCAAACCCCTCGAAGTCCAGGTCGGAGACAAGGGCATCGAGCGAGCGATCAAGCATCTCAAGCGCAAGATGGCCGGTGAAGGCATCCTGCGCGAGCTCAAGCGCCGACGTCATTTCATGAAGCCGTCGGTCAAGCGCCGCAAGAAGATGAGCGAAGCCGCTCGTCGGCGTCGCAAGCGCGCGCGCATGGAAATCGAGCGCATTTGAGCGCAGCGCTCGGGAGCTGGTCCCGGATGCCCGCGGCGCGGGTGCGCCCGTCGAGCTCCGCGGGCAGCCTGGGCTCTTGAACCACCAACGGTGCCGGGAGGCCCGCTGCGTCGCGGCGGGCCCCGAGCGGGTGGAGGCGCGTCGATCCGAGGACGACGCGTCGCCCGTTTCATCGTGTTCAGGGTTCGTCGATGACTCGTGATTCGTCCTGGGCTCGTGGTGCGGCGAGGACGTCCGGCACCTCGGCGCAGCGGCGCCCCAGGGGCGCGGAAACTTGGCCGCGCGGAGCGCGAGTCCCTACTAGGGAGAGCATGCCCGCAGCGACGGCTCCAGTTGACGCTGAAGCTCTCCGCCCGCCCGTCCGCCTCCGGACCATCCTGGCCGTCCTCGTGCTCGCCGCCGTCGGGTTCTGGGTCCACCCCAGGGCCACCGCGGCGTGGCAGCTGCATCACCTGGCGAACAGCTACGCCGACTACGCCGCCTGCATGGTGGGTCCGACGGGCCCGACGCTGCTGCGGGACAATCCGTCGGAGTTCGCGCGGCTCATCGAGCGCCGCCTGGTGGGGGCTCGCCCCACGGACGCGCCGTTCCGAGCCTGCGCGAAGCTCGCGGAGCGCAGCGGCGCCGATCACGAGACCCTGCGCGCCCACGAGCTGACCGCGGAGAGCTTCGTCGAGTATGGCGGCATCGCCGCGGACGTCGCAGCGAACGGGGGAGCGGCGCCGTCGAGCTCCCGGCTGGCGCTGAAGACGGAGACGCTCGCCCGCCTCGCGAGCGGAGCGTGGCCCTTCGTGCGATCGGGCTACACGCGCCTGGTCAAACCCTCGAGTCACGCCAAGGAGGCCGTGCATCCCGTGGCGCCCCCGAGCCCGGGGGTGGGATCGGGCCTCCCCGCGGGGCGCACGGGGAGCCGCGCGGCGGCGCTACGCGGCAAGACCTGGATCGCGGCCTTCGGGACGGGGGCCAACCTGACCGCCTACGCGTCCACCGACAAGGGGGTGACCTGGCAGGTGACGCGAGCGAGCGAGGCCTCGGAGTTCGCGGACGGGTGCCCCGTCGACGAACACGGTCGTGCCTTCAGCTTCTCCGTCGACGGCGCTACCGGGCGCACGGTGGTGGTGTCCCTCGGCCCCGAGACGGCGCCCTACGCGGCGGAGCTTGCCGAAGGGGACGAGCGCATCCTCGCCGCCACCTGCGACAGCCGCGCCCTCGTGGTGGCGCTCCAGAAGGAAGCCCAGACGGCGACGCCGGTGCCCCCTGCCGCTCACCTGCGGCTCTGCCCCTACCGCAAACCGTGCCGCGACATGGCCCTCCCCGAGTGGGGACAACGCGGGCTCCGTCAGCCCTTCGACGTGGCGCGGGTCGGGGGCACGACCGTCGTCGCCGCCGCCGCCCACGGGATCACGCGGGTGAGCTCCACCCGGGACGATGGCCGCACCTGGACGCCTCCGGCGGTGGCCTTCGATCGCCATAGCGGACTGGAGGAGGGACTCGAGATGCCTCCACCTCACCGTTTGCTCACGGTGGGCGAGCGCGTCCTGCTCTACGGCGGCGGACGGACCCAGGACGAAGCGTACTGGCTGCTCGTGTCGGACGATCACGGCGCCAGCTTCCGGACCCCGTGAAGCACCGAGCTTCGTGAACGGCAGCGGCGCCGCGTCGCGTTTCGTTCTGTGGCGTCGCGTTTCGTTCTGTGGCGTCGCGTTTCGTTCTGTGGCGTCGCGTTTCGTTCTGTGGCGTCGCGTTTCGTTCTGTGGCGTCGCGTTTCGTTC
>JAAZAA010000067.1 GCA_012514535.1 Myxococcales bacterium
TCGGCCCCTTCTGACCGGCCAGTCCATGCGACGACATCCACCCCAAAGCGACTCAGGGAGAGCCGAGACAAGAACCCCGAACCTACAGGTGGTATCGATAACTGACGAGCAAACGCAACGTCAAGTGCGTTCTTGAAAGGAATTGACAATTGTCATGGCACATCAGCAGCCGCAAGGTGCCGGTCCGAAGGTGTGCCTGCACCGACTTCGCATCTGTGAAAAGTGAGCAGAACGAGTCCCGCCCGCACTCGTCCGAAGCCGCAAACCTTGTGCGATCCCGTGACCCTCTTGCGTCTCCGCGGCCCCGTCGTTTATAAGATAGCTCGTTCTGCCAGTCGCGCACCCCCAGAAGGTCACGGCTTTGGCCACGAGGCCGGAGGAGAGAGGAGCATCCAGAGCGGAGAAGGTCATGCGTACTCGCGGCGAAACTTCCGAGAACCGATCAACAGTGCTTCGACGACGCAACCTCTTCGAAACAATCGCGGTGGTCGTCGTCGTCGGACAGATGGCGTTCCTGCAAGGATGCCGCCGAGAAGTCCCTCAGGAGGAAGCCGACACGGACGCTGTGGAGACATCGGTACCAGAATGCCGAGACCTTCTTCGAGACATACGCCAGAGCGCCGAGGAGGGCTCGCCAGAGCAGCGCGAGAGAATGCGTGCCGCCATCGAGGCGCAACGGAATACTCTTGCTCGTATAGCAAGAACCCCTGCTACGCGGCCCGAACTGGCACGACACTGCGAGCGCCTCTCCAACAAGGCGAAGCCGTGAAACCGAGAGTCCACCGGCTAGGTGCCGCGAGGGCCCCCTCCCCGGTCACTTCAACTCGTTTCTGCGCTGGTCATCGACACCTCCGTGCGCAGCGTCGGCTCTCGCCGTCATTCCGCGACGCGGATGACGATCTTGCCGCGATGCGAGGCTTCGCCGAAGCGTTGCAGGGCCGCGGGGACTTCGCTCAGGGGGTAGGGGCCGTCGAGGACGACGTCGAGCCCCTTCGCCTCGAACAGCTCGCCGATGTAGTCGAGGTCCTTGTTCGTCTTCAGCGCGACGATCCGGAAGGACTTGGACGTCGCGAGACGGATGAGCGGTCCCAAGCACAACGTCTGCAGCAGCCGAGTCACGTCCCCACCGACCGTGACGTAGCGGCCGCCGCGCTGGAGGGCGCGCGCGTAGGAGAGCGGGGAGCGCGACGTCTTGGCGTCGAGGATCAGGTCGTAGCGCTCGCCGCGCCGCGTGAAGTCCTCGCGTCGATAATCGATCACGTGGTCGAACCCCAGCTGGCGCAGCAGGTCCAGCTTGGGCCCGCTGTCGACGCCCGTGACCTCCGCGTCGTACTGCTTGGCAATCTGCAGACCGAGGGTGCCCACGCCACCGCCAGCGCCGTTGATCAGCACCTTGTCGCCGCGCTGGATGCGCCCCACGTCGACCAGCCCCTGCAGGGCCAGCGCCGCCGCGTGCGGCAGCGCCGCCGCCTGCTCGAAGGTCATCGACGTCGGCATCTTGACCAGAGCGCGCTCGCTCACCCGGACGTACTCGGCGAATCCTCCGAACCCGGCCTCGGAGAGGTCCCCGTAGACGCGGTCCCCCGGACGGAGCTCGCCGACCCCCTCACCGACCGCTTCGACGGTCCCCGCGACCTCCGCTCCGAGCACCTCGATCTTGGGCCGACGCAAGCCATAGATCAGACGATAGATGTACGGCCTTCCTCGTACGAAAGACCAATCCCAGTCGTTGATGGCCGTCGCGTGTACCCGGACGAGCACTTCGCCCGGACCCGGCGTCGGCTTCGCGCGCTCGACGAGCTCGAGCACGTGGGGCTCGCCGTATCGTGAGAAGCAGACGGCTTTCATCCGAGGATCTCCTGCGCCCCGCGTACAGCCGCCGAGACTGCGCCGCAACGGCCGCGACGGCGGGCACCAACGCCGACGACGCCGCGACCGACGGGCGCCCGCGGACGCGGTGCGCTCCCGGAGGCGTGGAGAGGTGACGGACCCGCGGCGACGCGCGGCGCTGGCCCGCGGGAGCGGACGCCCGGGGACCCCCTGCGCCGAGCCCCCCACTCATCCTCGAGGCACCGAACGGGCTGGGGCGCTGAGAACATGCCCGCCCCGGCTCCCGGAGATAGATCCCCCGGGGCGACTCCTCCGTCCGAGGCCGGGACTCTCCCCACGGAGCCGGGGGTCCGTCGCGTCGAGCGGGGGAGTCGAGCGCCCGAGGGCCCGACTCGTCCCTCGGAGCCGGGGAGTCGGGCCGCGGAGCCGGGGCTCGAGGGCACCCCACACCCGGTCAGTCACCGCGGGCCCAGCAGCACGAGTGAATTTCCGAGGCGATCATCCGCGCGCGCGCGGCGAACGGGCCTCGATGGCGGCTGCGGTGCGCGCTGCGCCGATCCCTGGGGGCGGCTCGCGCTCGAGGGCTCAGTCTTCCTGTGAGCGTTCCATGAGGGCACCGAACTCCGCGCGTTCCTCGTCCGTCGGGAGGTGTGGGTCCGGGGGATCGTTCTCCAGGAGCGCGTGGGTGTCGGGGTCCTTGCCGCGGCGCTTCGCCTCCGGCGTGAGGCCGGTCTCGTCGAGCAGCTCCGCGGTCGGGAGGAGCGCGGCCTGAGCGAGCAGGCGTGCCTGACGGAAAGGGAGCTCCAACCTGCGCGCCGCGACGTCCAGCTCTCGCCGGAGGGCCATCGCCTCCGTCTCGTCCGGCGGCGCGGCGATGAACACGCTGCGCCACGTGGCGATGGCCGCTCGGAGCTCGTTCACGGCGGGCGCCACGACCTCGTAGGTGTCCGTGGCGAACATCCGCTTCGCGTACGTCGAGCTCATGCGCTTCTCGAAGTCCACGCAGAAGCGCTCCAGGGCCTCGCGCGCGCACCTTCGGAGCGGCGGGAGCTTCACTGCCCCATAGAGCAGATCGAGCAGCGGCGCGCCGCTGCCCCCCGCGTAGGCGATCCCCGCTTGCAGGCGCTCGAGGGCATCGACGATCGCCCCCTGGAGATGCCGCGCGCGCTCCCTCCTGGCCGGCTCCAGCTCGGGCAGGCGCAGCGCTCGAAGGATCAGCGCCCCGTCGTCGTCCCGGCGGGCTCCCGCGAGGCGTTGGCGCGCGGCGTCCAACCAGGTCTTCTCGTCCGCCAGCCCCGGCAACTGCGCGAGCGCGGCTGCGGCGGCATCCAGGCGTGGGGCGAGGCGCTCGACGTTGACCAAGAGCTCCAGGGCTTCGAGGGGCGCGGCTGTCATCGCCCCTTCGCATACCACGCGCGTGGCCGATCGCGCCGCCTCCGGGCGCAGCGTCCGTGCCCCCGCCGTGCCCCCTGTGACAGCGGAGCGCCTCACGACGCTCCCGGCCTCCGACGCCCCACGACGCTCGCGGCTTCGCGACATCGCGCGACGACGTGAGCGATGGAACGACGAAGGCGACTGACCCGCTGAGTCAGTCGCCTTCGGAGCACCGCGCGGACGTGAGCGCCCGCCGGTTTGGCTCAGCGCTTCTTCTTGTCGCCGGCGTGACCGGTGAAGGTGCGCGTCGGGGCGAACTCGCCGAGCTTGTGGCCCACCATGTTCTCCGACACGAACACCGGCACGAACTTGCGGCCGTTGTGCACGGCGAAGGTCAGGCCGACGGCCTCGGGGATGATGGTGGAACGCCTCGACCAGGTCTTGATGACCTTCTTCGAGTTCTCCGCGACGGCAGCTTCGATCTTCTTTTCCAGATGGCCGTCGATGAACGGCCCCTTGTGAATGCTACGTGCCATGACTCAGCCCTTTGCCTTGCGGTTCTTGATGATCATCCCGTCGGTGCGCTTGTTGTTGCGCGTCTTGAGGCCCTTGGCCAGCTGGCCCCAGGGCGAACAAGGGTGACGACCACCGCTGGTGCGCCCTTCACCACCGCCCATGGGGTGGTCGACCGGGTTCATCGTCACGCCGCGGTTGTGCGGACGACGCCCCAGCCAGCGGGCGCGCCCCGCCTTGCCCAACTTGATGTTCTTGTGGTCGGCGTTCGACACCTGGCCCACCGTCGCGCGGCACAGGATGTGGATCTTCCGCACCTCGCCGCTCGGCAGCTTCACCTGCGCGTAGTCGCCGTCCTTCGCCATGAGCTGCGCGGAGACGCCGGCGGAGCGCACCAGCTGCCCGCCCTTGCCCTTGCGCATCTCGATGTTGTGGATCGTCGTGCCCGCCGGGATCGCCTGCAGGGGCAGGCAGTTGCCGGGGCGGATGTCCGCGTTGCGGCTGGACACCACCTCGTCGCCCTGACGCAGACCATCGGGAGCGAGGATGTAGCTCTTGTCGCCGTCCGCGTAGTGCAGGAGGGCGATGCGAGCGCTGCGGTTCGGGTCGTACTCGATGTGCGCGACCTTGGCGGGAACGCCGATCTTCCCTCGCTTGAAGTCGATCAGGCGGTAGCGCTGCTTGTGCCCGCCGCCGCGGAAACGGGTCGTGATGCGCCCGTGATTGTTCCGACCACCGGTCGAGACCTTACGCTCGAGGAGCTTCTTCTCGGGAGAGGAGGTCGTGATGTCGCGGAAGTCGCTGCAGGTGTAGGAGCGGCGCCCCGCAGAGGTCGGCTTGAACTGACGGATGGTCATGATTATTCCTCGGCCTTCTCTGCGCTCTCGTCAGCGGTCTCGTCGAAGAACTGGATGTCATCGCCCTCGCGCAGGGTGACAATGGCCTTCTTCCAGTTCGGACGCTTGGCTTCACGCCGGCCGATGCGCTTCACCTTGCCGCGCTGCACCAGCGTATTCACTTCCGTCACCTTCACGCCGAAGAGCTCCTCGATGGCGTGCCGGATCTGGATCTTGTTGGCCTTCTGATCGACCTCGAAGACCACCTTGTTGTCTGCCTTGAGGAGCGCCGCCTTCTCGGTGAGGACGATCGGCCTCTTGATGACCTGTTCGGGGCTCATGACTTCTGCTCCGCGCTTCCGTTGGTCGTCCCGAGGCAGCGCGCCTCGAGCACCTTCACGGCCTCCTTCGACACGACGAGGTGGTCGTGACGAAGCAAGTCGTAGACGTTGACGCCCTCCGGCGGCAGGAAGTTGTTCGCCTTCATGTTCCGGATGGACAGCTTGAGGTTCTCGTTGGACTTGTCGTCCACCACCAGGCTCTTGGAGCCGGCCTGCAGCGCGCCGAGCACGCTGGCGAGCTTCTTCGTCTTCACCTCACCGAGGTCGATGTTGTCGACCACCGTGAAGCGCCCCTCCTTCACGAGGAGGCTGAGCGCGCTCTTCAACGCGCTCACGCGCACGCGGCGCGGGGGACGGTAGCTCCAGTCCTGGGGCTTGGGGGGATGGGCGCGACCGCCGCCGACGTAGATGGGCGCTCGAATCGAGCCGTGACGAGCCCGGCCGGTGCCCTTCTGCTTGTACAGCTTCTTGCTCGAGCCCTGGACCGCGGCGCGCTCCTTGCCTGCTCGAGTGCCCGCGCGGCGGGAGGCGAGCTGGGCGTTGACCACGTCGTGGAACAGGTGCTCTCGCACCTCGGCCGCGAACACCTCGTCTGCGAGCTCGATCTCGCCGACCTTCTCACGCTTCAAGTTGTAAACGTCGATTTTCGCCATGGTGAGACCTCGCTCAGCTCTTGATCTCGACATCGACGCCTGCAGACAGGTCGAGCTTCATGAGAGCGTCGAGCGTCTGGGGGGTCGGCTCCAGAATGTCGATGAGGCGCTTGTGGGTGCGCACCTCGAACTGCTCCCGCGCCTTCTTGTCGACGTGCGGGCCACGCAGCACCGTGTAGCGACGGATGGACGTGGGCAGGGGGATGGGGCCAGCCACGCGCGCGCCTGTGCGGCGTGCCGTCTCGACGATGTCCGTCGTCGACTTGTCGAGGAGCTGGTGATCGAACGCCTTCAGGCGAATTCGGATTTTGGTCGCGTCAGCCATGGGTACTCTCAAGAGCGGCGAGGGAGGCGCGGGAGCGCCTCCCTCGGTCGCAATCACTCGATGATTTCGGAAACGACGCCAGCGCCGACGGTGCGGCCACCCTCACGGATGGCGAACCGCATCTGCGACTCGAGCGCCACGGGCGTGATCAGCTCCACCTCGACCGTCACGTTGTCGCCGGGCATCACCATCTTCACGCCCTCGGGCA
>JAAZAA010000385.1 GCA_012514535.1 Myxococcales bacterium
CGCGCTGCTCGTCCGTGAGCTCCCCCTCCAGCACGAGCTCTCGCTCGATGACGTCGATCTTCGCGCCGTCCTGCTCGCACCCTTCGCAGTCCTCCACGTGCCGCTTCTCGTGACGCAGGGCGACGGTGGTGCCCGTCAACGGCCAACGCTTACGCCGCGCGTACATGCCGAGGGTCATCGCCGTGCAGCTCCCCAGAGCGCCGAGCAAGAGCTCGTAGGGGGACGGCCCCGTGTCGTCTCCGCCCATATCCAGGGGCTCGTCCGCCGTCACCGCGTGCCGACCGAGGCGCATCGCCTGCTGGAAGCGGCCGACCCCCGTGGTGCGGACGAGGGCCCGCCCGGGCGCCTGCTCCGGGAGCGGCTCCTCGTGCGCGGGGTCCTCCAGATAACGGCTCGCCCACGCCGCGAGCACCTCGCTCACGTACTCCGCGTCCTGTCGCCGCATGAGCATGTGATCGGCGTCGTCCAGGGAGACGAAGCTCTTGGGATGCTTCGCGGCCTGGAAAAGTAACCGGGCGTTGTCGATCCCCACGATCTGATCCGTCGGCGCGTGGAGGATCAACAGGGGGCGTCGCAGTCGTCCGATCAGCTCCTGGTGCTCCTGCCGCTCGAGATCGTCCAGGAACTGCTCTTCGATCGTGAAGCGCCGCCCAGCGAGCTCGACCTCCGCGCGACCGCGGGCTCGGATCGTCGCCAGGTCGCCAGCGAGCAGGCGGCGCACGTGGGATGGATCCGCCGGCGCGCCGATGGTCGCCACCGCTCTGCACTCGGGGATCTCGTGGGCGGCCACGAGCACCGCCGCGCCCCCCAGGCTGTGCCCGACGAGGATCTCCGGCGCCATCAGCCGCTCCCGCAGGAACCCCGCGGCGGCGACGAGATCCTGCACGTTCGAGGAGAAGTTCGTGTTCGCGAACTCCCCATCGCTGGCGCCGAGCCCGGTGAAGTCGAAGCGCAACACCGCGAACCCGCGCGCCGCGAGGGCGCGGCTGATGCGCGTCGCGGCGGGGAGGTCCTTCGAGCAGGTGAAGCAGTGGGCGAAGAGCACGCACGCCCGGACGCGCCCCGTCGGTAAGTCCAGCCGTCCGTCGAGGCGCGCTCCTTGCGATCCGGTGAACGTGACTTTCTCGCTGGTACCCATGATGACGTCTAGCTCGCCCTCACATCGTTGTCATCGGGGACCATCCCCGGGGCTCCGGTCGCCCCTCCCCTGGAGAAAGGGGCACTCCACCGAGCAAAACGTCACGACGCAGACCTCGTCGGGAGGGAGCACCTGCGGGCTCGTCACCGCTCCACCTCGACACCGCGTAAAGCCCCCTTGGGGCGCTGAGCCCCTCGACCGTCATTGGCGCGCTTCAATGACACGGGATCCATCCTCCCAGAGAGCACAGCTCCCTACCCATCGACATCCATTATCGACGATTCGCGCCTCCCGAGATTGCGCGCTCAGAAAGTCCTCGATTGGCGCTCGAACGCTCCGATCGCGCGGCTCCCGAGCGCTCCCGCAGCCAGTCGAGTGACCCAGACCGGGCAATTTTCCCGGTTGGCCTGCTGGATCGAACTGGCTAGGGTGCGATCCGCTTTTTCCGCGACGGACTGATGAAATCCATAAGCATACCAGGCTTCTGGCAACGATTCCTGGGCCTCACGGTACTCCTCGTGCTCACCGCCGCTTGCGGCGGCAAGGAAGCCCCCGAGGAGGCGCGCGTCCGCGTCGAGGGCGGCCCACCGGCCGTTCAGGACATCGACGTGACCCTCCGCTATCCCATCGAGCTGGAGGCCGCGGAGAAGGTCGCCGTCTCCCCCGTCGCGGTGAGCGGCTTCTTGACGAGCGTCCTCGTCGACGTCGGCGACAAGGTGCGGGCAGGTCAGGTCATCGCCATGGTCGACTGCCGCGAATATGCCGCCCAGCGCACCCAAGCGGAGACGGCGATCTCCCGCTGGCAAGCCCAGGAGGAGGAGACCCGCGCTCAGCTCGGTCGCCTGCTCGCCATGGACCAGAACAAGCTGGTGGCGCCCGCCGAGCTCGATCGAGCCCGCGCCGCCCACAGGGTCTCCGAGGCGCAGCTGGCAGATGCTCGCGCCAAGCTCTCGGAGGCCACCCAGCGCCAGGGATACTGCTGGTTGAAGTCTCCCTTCGACGGCTACGTCAGCGAGCGAAACCTCGATCCGGGCGCCATGGTCGGACCCGGGGGGCAGCCGGTGGTGACCATCGTGAAGACCCGCGACGTCAAGGTCGTCGCGTCGGTCACCGAGCAAGATGCCCCGAAGGTGACCCGCGGGGCGGAGGTGCACGTGCTCCTGCACGCGCTCCCCGACTCCCCCTTGCGCGGCACGGTGGCGCGCCTGGGACGCTCCCTCGATCCCAAGACGCGCACCCTGACCGTCGAGGTCGACGTGCCGAACGCCCAAGAGGTGCTGTTGCCGGGCATGACGGGGCGCGCGGAGATCGTCGTGGGCAAGCGGGAGAACGCGCTGCTGCTGCCGGTCACCGCCGTCCTGAACCTCGAGGAGGCCTCCTACGTGTACGTCGTGCGCGAGAAGGACGGAAAGCCGCGGGCGCACCGGGTTCAGGTGAAGCTCGGGGTCGATCGGGGTGACTGGCTCGAAATCCTCGAGGGGATCTCGCCGACGGATCAGGTCATCCTGGTGGGCCGTGAGCTCGTGACGGAAGGCACCTGGGTGGAGGTGACGCCGCCCAAGAAGGCCCCCACCGAGGAAGACGAAGCGCGGAAGGACGCCAGCGTGTCGTCCCTCGTCGGGGAGAAGGAAGGCAGCGACGCGGAGGAGGCTGGCGCCGCCGGCGACGACGGAAAGGGCACGGCTGAGAAGGCCACCCCGGCACAGGCGACCGGCTCCGGTCCGACGAACGTCGCTCCCGCCAAGAACGAGACGCCCCAGGCGGCCTCACCCCCGCCCGCCCCCGCCCCCAAGCCGCAGACGAAGGCAGCCCAG
>JAAZAA010000386.1 GCA_012514535.1 Myxococcales bacterium
AGCTGGAAAACCGCATCAAGAAGGCCCTGGTGCTCTGTGACAAGCACCTCCTCGGCCCGGAGGACCTGGACCTCACGCCCGAGGCGATGGCGCCCATCGAACCCCTCGAGAAGGCGAAGGAGGACTTCCAGCGACGCTACGTGCTGGAGGTGCTCGAGCGGAACAACTGCAACCGCACCCAGACGGCGAGGGATCTGGGCGTCGACCCCCGCACCATCTTCCGTTACCTGGAGCGGGAGGCGAACCCGATGCCGAGCGGCAGCGGTCAGTGAGCGGGCTGCGCGTCAGACGCTGATGGCGCCCTTGCGGAAATCACTGGGCGCGATCTTCACGTTCACGCAGACGGGCGCGCGGCTCGCGAAGGCCGCGTCGAGGGCCTCGGGCAGCGCTGCGTCCGTGTCCACCCAGTAGCCCTTGCCACCGACGGCTTCGACGACCCGCTCGTAGCGGGTGTACTCGAGGCCCGTCGCCACGGCCCGCTCGGTGCCGTACATCTGGACTTGCCCCCGTCGGATCTGGGTCCACGCCGCGTCGTTGCCGATCAGCGCGATCACGGGGATTTTCTGCCGCACCATCGCCTCGAACTCGAGGGCGTGGAGGCCGAAGGATCCATCCCCGAACAGCAGCACGACGCGGGCATCGGGGCGGGCGAGGGCGGCGGCCATGGCGTAGCCCGGGCCGATGCCGAGGGTGCCGAGGGGCCCCGGATCCATCCAGAGCTGGGGCCACTCGATGCCGATGACGTTGGCGGCGGTGGCCACGAAGTCGCCGCCGTCTCCGATCACGATGTCGTTGCTCCCCAGGCGCTCCCCGAGGGCGTGGCAGACTCGCAGCGGGTTGGGCGGATCGCTCCGGCTCTCGATCTCGGCGAGCATGCTGCTCCACCGCGCGTCCTCCTCGGAGCGGAGCTCGGCGACCCACCCCGCGGAGTCCTTCTTCTCGGGGAGACCTTCGAGGAGCTGCTCGAGGAAGAGCCCGCTGTCGCCATGGATGGCGACGTCGACGCGCCGATTGCGGCCGAGTTCGGAGCCGTCCAGGTCGACCTGGACCACCCGCACGTCGGGATTCCAGGTGCCGCTGCGGCCGTAGTCGACGCGAAAATCGAAGGGCGTGCCCAGCACGAACACGACGTCGGCGCTCTTCAGCGCGCGCTTGCGCACCCGACAGAAGCGCCCCGGGTGCTCGACGGGCAGGGCGCCCCGGGCCATCCCGCTCAGGAAGAAGGGCGCCCTGTAGGCGTTGGCCGCCCGGAGCGCCACGCCCTTGGCCGCCGACCAGCGCAGCTGACTGCCGAGGAGGAACGCCGGGCGTTGCGCCTCGCGGAGCAGGTCGACGGCACGCTGCATGGAGGCGGGATCCCCCGCGGGGCGCGGCGGCGGCATCGGGGCCGTCGCTGGCGGCGCGTCGTCCGCGAACATCATCAGGACGTCCAGGGGGATCTCGAGATACACGGGGCCCGGCAGATCCGCCTGAGCGACCCGGAAGGCCGCCTCGACGTACTCCTGGAGTCGGCGGGTCTCCGTCACCTGCACGGCCCACTTGGCCACGGGGCGCATCAGGTGCACTCCGTCCATGTCCTGGAGCGAGCCCATGTCCGCGAGGGCGCGGGGCCCCGCGCCGCCGATGCACACCATCGGCACGCCGGCGCGCTTCGCGTTGGCGACAGCCGTCACGGCGTTGGTGACCCCCGGTCCGGCGGTGACGAGGCACACGCCCGGTTTCCCCGTCACTCGGGCGTAGCCGTCCGCCGCGTGACCCGCGGTCGCCTCGTGGCGGACGTCCACGACGCGGATCCCTTCGTCGAGACAGCCGTCATAGATCGCCTGGATGTGTCCGCCGCAGAGCGTGAACACATGCTCGATTCCATGGCGTCGCAGCGCCTGCGCGATCAGCCGACCTCCGTGTACCTGCCCCATGCGTCGAATATACGACGCCCGGCGGCGCGGGCACCGATTCCATGGGGGCGTCCTTCGCGCGCCGACGGATTCGTCCTCTGGGGAGCTGCGGGCATCGGGGCGTGGGCGTCATCTCGGCGCGGTTCCGTTCGGGAGGGTGGCGCTCGGGGGAAGGGGGGGGCAGGCGGGCGACGCGGGGGGGGAGCGGGAAAAAGGATCGAGCCCTGTGTCGTCGAAAATTGGGCCAAAGAAGGCCGCCCAGGTCATGGGGGTCCTTATGACCTGGGTGACGACCACCGATGGACCCTCGCAGGAGCAGCACGCCCGCAACGCTCCCAGCCCGCCGCCGACGCAGTCGGAGGGCTCTCGGGAGCCCTGGAGCTTGCCGCGAGCCATGTGGGACGAGGAGCCCGGGTGGGACGACCGCAGGGTCGTCGTGGTGGAGGCCTCCGCGCTGCGGGCCCTCGGCACCGCCGCGGCCATGGAGGGGTACCTGTGGATCCCCCTCGAGCCGCCGCGCCCGGTCCACCGGGGCAAGCTCGCGCTGCACATCGAGGAGTCGATCGAGTCCGCCCTGCAGCAGCGGGGAGCGCCGTTCCCGGGCATCGGCGCCAGTACGGATCTGGACGCGTCCCTCGGCGATCAGCTGTACCGGGCCCGCCTGGTGGAGATGCGGGGCATCGCCCTGGGGGTGCCCGATCTCGGGGGGATCGCGAACCTGCGCGGTGTGCTCGAGGCCGAGGACAGCGCCGTCCTGCGCTGGTGGCTCGCCGCGGCCCTGGACCGTCCGGTGCGCGTGGTGCTGAGCGCGGAGAACCGGGCCTACCGGGTGTACCCGTCCCCCGTGGGCTTCGACGCGCTCCTCGAGGGGTTCAAGGGGTCGTTCGGGGACGCACCTTCGCCGCGGGCGCCCTCCGCGGAGACGGCTCAGAGCGTCGTCGCCATGGAACTGTCGGAGCTGCCCCCTGCGGTGACGGAGGAGGGGGCTGACGATCTCGCCGCGGACGTGGAGCTCCCGGAGCTGGACCGCGCCTTGGGGCTCGAGCCGGCCCCCGATCGCCTCGAGCTCTGCCCCGCGGAGGGGGACGCGTCCGACGAACCCGAGGCCCCCGATGCGCTCGCCGCAGAGGCGTTCGCTTCGGATTCGGCGCGGGCCCTCGCCGAGGCCCTCATCGTCTCCGCGGAGGAGTCTCCCGGCGGCGCCGCGCGGGTGGAGCCCATCGCGGAGCCCATCGCGGACCCCATCGCGGACCCCA
>JAAZAA010000387.1 GCA_012514535.1 Myxococcales bacterium
ACGCGGGACCCCGGTGGTGCCGTGTGCGCGGACAGCCAGGCGACGAGAAAGACGAGAACGGCGAGCGAGCCGAGGGACAGGACGACGGACGCCGCGACGGGATCGGCGCCGAACCCCATCGCGATGGCGAGCAGGATCGTCCAGAGGAAGTTCGTGTATCCCTCGACGCGCTCGCCCGGGTTGTAGACGAGCCCGTGACCGTCGATCAGGTTCTTGGCATAGCGGAAGGAAATGAACGCGTCGTCTCCCACCCACATGAGCTGGTAAGCAGCCCAGACGCCGTAGCCAGCCGCCGCGCAGGTGACGATGAGGCGAACCCAGCGCGCGCTCCGCTCGCCTCCCGGGAGCCGTGACGACCACAGGCCCGCGGCCGCGAGCACGAGGCTGAGGAACAACCAATGAATCCAGAGCTGCCGAGCGCTCAGGTCCGCGAGGTAGCGGGCGACCAGTTCGTCGAGAAGGCGCAGATCGGCCATGGTGCGTCAGGCCGGCAGGCGGCGAAGGCCGCGTCCGCGGTCGGTGCCTTTCATAGACGAGACCCTGCCCCGAGACGAGGTCTTCCGGAGTGGAGCGTTTTCGAGGCGCAGGCCGGGCCTGTTTCAGAGAGAGCGCCCCTCTCCCGGGGCAGGGGCGACGTGGTCGGATGCGGCGAAATTCGGGGATGGATGGGGGCCTCCCTTGATAATGTGCCGCCGATGGGAGGCACCCCCGACCGCGGCGATTCAGGCCGCTCCGCAATGGCACGATTCGTTCAGGAGGCGAGGGCAGCGATCGCCGGAGACGACGAGAGGCCCGAATCTTCCGTCCGCGCGGCGGCGAGCGTGGACCTGCTTTCCCTGGCGACGACGACGGCGGGCGCGGTGTTCCTGCTGTCCGTCCTGCGTCTGGCCTGGGTCTCCGACGACGCTTTCATCACCATCCGGTCCGTGGAGCACCTGCTCGCCGGAGAGGGCTTCGGACCCAACCCCGGTGTTCGGGTCCAGGCGTTCACGAGCGCCCTGTGGGCCCTGCTCTGTGTGCCCTTGCGCTGGATGACGGGAGATCCCTACGGGACCCTCGTTCTGGCGGGGCTCCTGTGCTCCCTCGTCCTCACCGTGCTGCTGGGGCGGGGGCTTCGCCCCTTGGGGTGGAGGGCGCCGATCGTCTTGTCGTTCCTGGCCGCGTCGACGTCTTTTGTCGAGTTCTCCACCTCCGGCTTGGAGAACTCGCTTACCCACCTTCTTGCAGCCGCCTTCTGCCTGGAGCGCCTACGCCGGGGGAATCGGCCGACGGTGACCATGTTCGCCCTCGCTGGCGCGCTCTTCCTCACGCGCTTCGACCTCGCGTTGCTCGCCGCACCCAGCGTGGTGATCGCCCTCGTGGCGAGCCCGCGGGACGCGCTCCGTCGAGCCGTCGCGCCGGCGGGTGCCGTGGGGGCCTGGTTGGCCTTCGCCACCCTGTACTACGGGTTTCCTCAGCCGAACACGGCGCTCGCCAAGCTGAACGTGGTCCTCCCCTGGGCCTCCAAGCTGGGGCGTGGCTTCGAGTACGCCCTCGACATCGCGGCGCGCGATCCGTTGGTCGTCCTGGTGTTCGTCCTCGCCTCCGCCCTCGTACTCCGTCGCGGTGTTTCGCGACCCGCGCGGGGGCTCCAGCTGGGGGCGGTGTCCTACTTCGCGTATCTGACGATCATCGGGGGGGACTTCATGAGCGGTCGCTTCTTCACGGCGATCTACCTCGTGAGCGTCCTGGTCCTGGTCGAGGTGTGTGGTGAGCTCCTCGCCGCCCCGCGGGTGGCAGTGGCCGTGGCGGTGCCTCTGGGGTTGGCTGCCGCCCTCGTGTTCTTCGGCGAGGGCGGGGCGCCGAAGCGCACGGAGTGTCACGTTCCCATCACCGGCGTGGTGAACGAGCGGGCCTGCTACGCCGAGCACACCGCTCTCGCGCACAATCTCGCGTCGGCGAAGTGGCGGACCCACGGCTATCTCGCGGACTTCAAGAAGGCGCTGGCGCGAGAGCAAAATGGCGTCGTGGCGTTCGAGCTCGTGGGCATGGCGGCGTACGGGGGCGATCGCAAGGTCCACATCGTCGAGCGCTTCGCCCTGAGCGACCCCTTGTTGGCGCGCATCCGCGTCTCGCCCGAGGGCCGCTGGAGGGCTGGTCATTTCCTGCGTGAGCTACCCGCGGGCTACCTGCGATCCCTCCGCATGGGCGAAAATCACCTGAAGGATCCGTGCATCCGGGCTCTCTACGACGACCTCGACCTGATCACCCGCGGTCCTCTCTGGTCGAAGGAGCGTCTCGCGGCGATCTGGCGCCTGAACACGGAGCGGGGCGTCTGCACTCCGTGACGCGCCGCGGGTCGCCATCGGCACGAGCCGCGGGAGAGCACCAATCGGCGTCGCGCTGGGGGTGAGCCCCGGGTGAGCCCACTGGGCGTCTCGACGACGAGCGCCCATCAGGCTCCCCGCGAGGGACCTGATGGGCGAGGGCTCCAGATGGTGAACTGCCAGATCACTCCGCGAGCACCGGCGTCAACCAGGGCACGTCCGCTGGTGGTTCGGTGCGGAGGCGCTCTTTCCAGGCCTCGTCGTCGAGGCGCTCGAAGTTAGAGGTGACGAGCTCGTGATAGCTCGCAGCGAGGCCAGCGTACGCTTTCGGGCCCGTGCAGGTGTCGGCGGTCACGACCATCAGGCGGGCCATGCCCGTGCCCACGTGGAGGACGTTGCCCACCATGTTGCCCACCTCGTCGGTGGGCTGGGTGTGCACGTCGGCGACGACGGGATCGTAGTTCGAGCTCGTGGGGCGGTCGAAGAAGAGCCGCGCGTACCAGCCCCTGGAACCCTCGGGCACGCAGCCGCCTTCGGCGAAGCCGACGGTGTCGTTCACGAAGGTCATGTGCTCTTCCGTGAAAGGAGTCCCCACCCGCTGGTACTCGGCCATCTCCTCGAGCAAGGCGGTGACCGCGTGCAGCTCCGCGAAGTAGTCGGACACCCTCTGCAAGGTCGCGCCAGGCACGGTGCCCTCCAGCAGCTCGGTGACGGAGGCGCCCTTCTCCGCGAAGCGGCGCAGGGCCGCATAGAACTCCGGGTAGGGATCCACGTAGGCGTCCGGGAACTCACAGGCGGCGCCCGTCGTGTAGGACTGCTTGGCGTAGAGGATGGTGTCGTGGCGGAGCTGGGCCCAGCTCGACAGCTGCGTGTTGAGCAGGCGCCGCCCCCACGCCTCCGTGCCCGCGACGGAGGGGAGCCCTACCGCGCTCGGCTCTGCGACGAAGCCCCCCGGGGACAGGGCGCGCAGGGAAGACAGCCAGATGTTGTACAGGTTCGCCCCCCAGAACTCGTCTCCATGGCGATCCGCGAGCAGGCGCACCTGGGCCAGGTTCGGCGCGTAGGCGTACTGCTCGAGCTGAGGCTCGAGGAGGGAGGCGGCGTGATCGTTGCCCAGGGCGGCGAACGCGACGTCGAGAGGATCGGGCAGCATGCGTTGCGCCGCGGTCCGGTCCCAGGTCACGTTCGAGAACACGTGGGAGTCGAGCACGTAGCGCTGCCCGAACAG
>JAAZAA010000388.1 GCA_012514535.1 Myxococcales bacterium
AGCGCTCTTCGAGCGTGTCGCCGGTGGGGCTGATGACCCTCTGGTAGAGGTCGCCCACGAAGTGGCGGGTGCGATCGATGTCCCGGCGCACTACGCGGGTCTCGTCGGCCGTGTACTCGAAGTGGGTGACCAGATCGCCCGAGGTTGGGGTTGCTCCCCCGTCGCTGGGCGTCGCGCCAAGGCCTCGCGTCCTCGCTTCGCTGCGGGCGCGAGGGTCACTCCGGCTGCGTGCTCGCGCGCGCCACCACCAGCGTGAGTCGTCGAGGAGAGCGCTCTTGCCCAGAGTGGCACGCGCTGCGCGCGCGCGAGTGTCCCGCAGAGCACTGGGCACGGAGCGCGATGGGTGACGGGTGAGGGAGGGGCTCCGACTGAAGGGGGCCTGCCGCTCGGAGAAGCGTGCGCGGGGACCGCTTGGAGCGACGTGGCACGTCAGCTCCCAGGGCGGAGAGGTCGCCATGTCCCAACACTCGCGCACCAGGTCACCCTATCACGCTTGGCTGGAGGCGAAGCGCTCGGAGTTGCTCGCGGAGCGGGCCCACCGCATGCGGCACGGGCCCACCGTGAGCGAGGCTACGCTGTGGGCGGCAGCGGCGCGGGTGCCAGCTCGGCGTGGTGTTACGCGAAGTAGAAGTCGAAGCGTTCGCCGAGAGCGGAGAGTCTTTTTACGACAGAGCAAGGCAAGGAGTATCCTCCTTGGCTGTATTCAGGCGCCCAATAAATGCTGACGCTCAAGAAGGCCTGATGTTTTCTGGCGGCTTGGCGGAGCTGATTCGCCACGGGCTCGATCGCCGCGAGGACTTCGTTTGCCGCAACTTCAACGTCATCGGACGACGCTTCATACGTCCAGACGCCCCACGGCGCTGGTACGCGACGTTTCGATGACAGCTCTCCCTTTCGAATGGACCGAGTTGGCGAGACTCCCACCAGGTGCGTCACATCCTCCGGATCAAGGGTCTCAGATTTCATGCCCACGGTGACTTGGGCAAGCGGTCTTGGTGAGTGCGTCATGGGATGTAGCCGAGGAGATTGTCGATCACTTTCCCGGTTGTGTCCAGGTAGTCTCCGTTGCTCAGGATGCTCCCGTGGTGTTTGTTAGGGAGCAAAAACTCCTTCTTAAGTGCTTCGAGTGCTCTGCCCCATTCCCGCCGATGGAGGCTCAGACCAAAGTACTCGTTGAGCCCTCGAGCCGTGCCCGAATGAACGGTGGTCCCTCCGGTCTGAAGAACAGTAACGGGGCGTGCCATGGCGCCTGCACTCCGACCTGAGGCCTGAGCGGCAGTAGCTCGAGCCGCCGTCCGCGCTCCGCGGATGACTTGAAAGACGTTCCAGAGCCGTTTAGCTACCCAGCCGCCAAGTCCGCCCGCGGCAACTTCCCCCGTGACGGTCCCCGTTCCCGCGTTGCGCCCAGCCTCGACCGCTGCCTGGGCCTCAGCAGGAAGCTGAGGCCCGTACCCGCGCGTTTCCCAATAGCAGTCCGCGCGGCACGCGAGTCGATTATCCGGCCCTTGCAAGTGCTCGGGAGGGGTCATGTCCGGCATCTTCAAAGGCTCGACCGGCGTATTCTGCGCCGTCGCATGCGTCCCACCCTGTCCGGTTCCGCTTCCTACCGCAGCC
>JAAZAA010000002.1 GCA_012514535.1 Myxococcales bacterium
GCGCGCGGCCATCTCGTCCGTCGTGAAGTGGTACTGTCCTCGGGACGCCAGGTCGTCGATGAGGTCCGCTGCCGGCATGGGTCGCACCTCCTCAGGAATCACCTTGGAAAGGTAACGAAAGGATGTCACCTTTATCGAGCGATTCCTGCAGCATGTCCCGGGGCGCCCGCCCACCCGGGTGGCCTGAGATGGACGCCAGGGGGCTTCTTCGGCCACCACCATCGGCGCATCGACGCGGAGGTCGCCGGCGTCCGTTGCATCGGGCTGAACATCGTCGACCGGCCCGGCAACCTCGTTGCCGTCGACATGCCCGCGCGAGGGAGAGAGTGGTCGATCATGGGCGAATGGCCGCCAGCAAGAGCACCCGGGAATTGAGGAAGACCGATAGCACCCCGCTCGACCGACGGCACCAAGGTCGCGCCTGATGGCGGCGGCGCCATACCTGGAGTTCGACCTTGTGCCATAGCTCTCGGGCCACCACGGCCCGCTCCATCTCTTCCTTCGGAGCCGAAGCGCGACGTTCGACAACGGAACCGAACTCCTGCTTCCGGCGAGCCTCGGCGGAACGCGCACGGATGCGGTCGGTAGCCCTGCGCTTGGTGATGTGGGCGAGGAAGGTGCTCAGCCGCCCCTTGGACGGATGGTAGCTCGAGGAAGCCCCGAGGTACTCGAAGATGGCGTCGATGGCAGAGTCGCGGGCTGTGTCGGAGTCGCAGCGGAGGTCGCGCTGGATCGCAGCGACGAGGGGGTCGACGAAGGCCGCGAACACGTCGGCGGAGGCCACCGGATCAGTGGCGAGCACCCGCTCGTGGAGAGCGGCTTCGTCCTGGCGGGTCGGAAAGCCCACGTTCTCGTGTCCACAGCTCCGGTCGAGAGGTCCTCCTATCAGGGTACAGCCGGCGGGGGCCTCTGTTAAAGAAGCTCTGCCCATCCCGCGCCCGCCGTTAAATACGGCGCCGTGCTCTCTCCCCGCTCTCCGCTCTGGAGAGCACGATCGACCCCGAGATGGCGCGCCGGCGAGGTCGCGCGTGCTCTCTGCCGCCGCGTCGCCGAGAGCCGCGCGCGACGACCACTACGCGCAAACCCCCGCGAAACCTGGCGTAGAACCACGCGAGCTCCGGCCGTCGCCAGCCAGGGCTCGTGTTAAAAGGCGCGGCCCCACCGGTTGGTGGGGCCGCATGAATGGCTCCAGCGGTAGGGCTCGAGCCGTCCGCGCAGAGAGAGTCGGAGACGCCCATCGCCGCCCTCTGGTGAACCCGTATCCGCCCAGAGGCCGGGCACTACCGCACCCACAAAGCGCAGATGCCGCCCCCCGAAGGGAGGCGGCACCAAGCAGAGGGCTCCAGCGGTAGGGCTCGAGCCGTCCGCACAGAGATAGTCTGTGATGCCAAGCTCAGCACCATGGTCAACCCGCATCCGCTCAGAGGCCCAGCCCTACCGCTCCACAAAGCGAAGATGCCGCCCCCGAAGGGAGGCGGCATCAAGCACTCGGCTCCGCATTCGATGCCGCTCGCGAACCCGTTCGCGGCGCTCTCTGCGGGACGGGTTCGCTCGGCTCGCACGGTCCCGGCGAACGTGGAGGCCGAGACTTCAGGCACTTCGATCGAGCAACCCGGGA
>JAAZAA010000389.1 GCA_012514535.1 Myxococcales bacterium
CTAGGGCCTCGCATGGAGGCACGCTCATGAATCCGATGGCGCGTCGGTTGCCAGACGCGGTTCCCCTGGCGGTCGTGCTCTGCGTGGCGGCCTGCCGGAGCGAGGGTCCCCCGCCTGCCCCCGCCGAGGAACCGGCTCCCTCCGCGCCCGCGGCCGCCGCGTGCCAGCCCTGGGAGGAGCTCGCGAGCCTCGATCAGCGCTCGCCGGTGCCGCTGCAGCCGATGATGGCCTGGCACCAGAAGCAGAACATGATGGAGCACCTCGTCGCGATCCAGCGCATCACCGAGGGGCTCGCTCGTGAAGATTGGGACGCGATCGCCGGCGCGGCGGCGCTCATCGAGTCGTCTCCGCAAATGCAGCGGATGTGTCAGCACATGGGCGCGGGCGCCGAGGGCTTCACGGAGATGGCGCTCGACTTCCATCGCCGCGCCGACGCCATCGGCGTGGCGGCTCGCGCGCAGGATGGCACCGCGGTGCTGCGCGCGACGTCGGACACCTTGCAGTCGTGCACCGCGTGCCACGCCACCTACCGTCAAGAGGTGGTGAGCGCCGCCGAGTGGCAGCGACGTACGGGAGAGACCCACACGCCGACGCGACACGGCGGGCACTGAAGCGGCCCGCGCGCTCCTCCGCTCGAAGCCAGGGCGCCACCGCGCGCTTCTGGGCGGCGGGGAGAGGGGCTCACTCCTCGGCGGCGAGCTGCGCCTTGGCGGCGGCGAGGTGCTCTTCGTTGCCCGACTCGAGGCCGAAGAGCGCGTAGGCCACCGCCGACGTCGCCTGTCGCTCCTTCACGTGGTGCGCGATCCGCGGCCACACGCGGCCGCCCGCTGCCTCGTAGGCGCGGAGGAAGTCGTCGAGGCCCGCCTCACCAAAGACCATCAGGTGGGAGGCCATGTCGATGGAGGGATCGTCCACCCGCGCCTCGCTCCAATCGATCATGCCCGTGACGCGCTCGGTGTCGTCGACGAGCACGTGACCCACGTACAGATCGCCGTGCACGACCACGCAGTGCTCCGGCCACGACGAGTCGTCGTCGAGCCAGCGTCGCCAGCGCTCGAGGCGCTTTTCGTGCACTTCGAGCTCGCGTGAGACGCGATCGACGTCCTCCGCCACCTTCTGTCGGGCCTCCGCTGGCGTGCGCACGAGCATCCCCGCGGCCCGGGCGGCGTCGACGGGGATCGCGTGGAGGGCGGCGACCGCGGAGGCGAAGCTCTCCGCGAAGATCCGCGAGTCCTGGGGCACGACCCACGTGGGGGTGAAGGAGGCCGGGTCGATGAGGATCGCGGTCGAGTCCTCGAGCATCGGGTAGGCGACGAGCTCAGGGGACACGACGCGCCAGTCGGGCACGGCGAAGGGCAGGTGCTGGCGGAGCATCGCCAGCACACGCGCCTCCTGCTCGATCTTTGCGCTCACGTCGGCGCGGCGAGGGATGCGGAGCACCCAGCGCGTCCCGCCTTCGACGGCGGAGATCACGATCCTGTAGTCGAGCCCGAGCTCGTTGACGGTGAGGGGGCCCTCCAGCTGTAGCCCGTGTCGGGCGGCGAGCACGCGCAGCGCGGGGGCGTCGTCGGGAGCGTCGTCGGTCATGGGGGGCGTGGGGTCGAGGGGGAGCGTTCGGGGGAGCCTCAGTCGAGGCCCGTCTTGCCGGGAGCCCAGTATGCCTTGGTGCGGCCTCGACCCAAGTCGATCCCGCGGGCCTTCAGCCCCCGACGGACGATCTGGATGGCCGCCGCGCGACCCGACGAGACCAGCTCTGCAGCGCGGGCGTGCCCAGCGGGAGAGGGCTCGGCGAGGGCCCGCGCGACGGCGTCCACCAGGGCGGGACCATGCGCGTCGTCGGCGGCGCGCTCGACGAGAGTGATCCCGGAGAGCTCCAGGGCGTCGAGGGCCGCCTGGACGTCTGAAGGGGACGTCACTTCGAGCACGGCGCGAGGCTCGGGGCCCTGGGCACACACCAGGCCGAGGCTCGTCTCGTCGCCGACCACGACCGAGGAGCCGCCGACGACGAGGGAGCCCCGAGGTCCGAAGACCTGGACCGTGTCACCGACCTGCACGTCGCTCGCCCAGCGCGCGCCGGGACCCTGTCCGTGGAGAAAAGCGATCAGCTCGGTCTCTCCCGCCGAGCCGTCCCAGCGGGTCGGGGTGTACGTGCGCGTGCCGACCCCCGGGAGGAAGACCTGGAGTTTGTCGCCGGGGGTCCAGGTCACCCCGGCGAGCTCGGGTCCGCCGAGCACGAGTCGACGAAACCGCGGGCCGAGGGCGTCGGCGCGGAGGATTGTGGCGTTTCGGAAGAGCAGACGCCCCACGGCGCCCTGAACGAAGGCTTTGATGGCGCTCATGGTTCGCAGCGAGAGGTGTGCGCATTGTCGCGCAGGGGGTGCGAGGGGCAAGGCTCGCGGGGCTTCGTGGCGCCACGGGCTCGCTTCGCTTCGCGTCCTGGCGGCCGTAGGGACGAGGTGGCGCCGTGGGCGGGGGCCCCGCGCGCGGCGAGGGTGAGCGACGGCGGCGGGCGTCATGGAGGCGGGAAAGTTTCGCGGCTGGATCCGGATCCTGCTCCTCGCGCTGGGGGTGCTCTTGCTCCTGGCGGGGACGCTGCTGGCCTATGTCGGTGCGGCGGTGGCGGACGAGAGCGGCTTCGTCCGTCGCGTCACCGAGAGCCTCCGGGACGAGCGGGTGTCCGCCTACGCGGCCCAGGAGATCGTCGACGCGCTGATCGAGGAGCAGCCGGATCTGGTCGCGGTGCGTCCGCTGCTCGCGGGTACCGTGCAGGCGCTGATCTCCTCCGAGGTGGCGCGGACTGTGATCGGCACGGGCGCCCGCGCCGCCCACCACCTGCTGTTCACGGACGTGGGCGAAGATCTCCTCTTCACCCTCGAGGACGTGAACGTGCTCGTGCGGAGCACCCTCGCGCAGTCCCACCCGGCGCTCGCGCAGCGCCTGCCAGAGAGCCTCACGGCGCGGCTCGAGGAAGAGTTCGCGCTGAGAGCCTCGTCGGAGATCGCCGGCCACGTCGTGCGCGCCGCCCAACGGAGCCGGCGCTGGGGGATCCCGCTCCTCGTGAGCGGCGCGCTCCTGCTCGGTTTCGCGACGTCGTTTCGCGTGCCGCTGAGTCGGGGCTTCATTCGTCTCGGCGTCGTGCTCGTCGCTTCCGGCATGAGCCTCGACCTGGTGCGGAGGGGAGGGGGCGCGATCGTCGCCTCGGCGAGCCGCGATCCGGCCCCGCGGGACGCGATCATGGGGGTGTGGGACGCGTTTCTGCTGGGGCTGAGCGGGTGGGTGCTCGCCCTCGCGGCGCTCGGCTTGCTCTTGCTCGCAGTTCCTTTGGGTGTCGCGCTGCGTTCGGGGGCGCGCCCCGTGCTCGCGCGGGCCTGGCGCTGGCTCCGCACGGAGCGGCCAGGTCCGGGCCACCGTGGGGCGCGCGCCCTGGGCCTGGTGGCGCTCGGGGGCGTGCTGGTCGTGCATCCCGGCGCGGTGCTCTCCGTGCTGGCCGCCCTGCTCGGGGCGACGGCGGGGTTCGCGGGGCTGGTGGAGGGGTTCGCGGTGCTCCTGGTGCACGTGCGGGGTCTCGATGTCCCGGGCATCGACGAGATCGCGGGGCAGGTCCGCGCTCAGCTGAAGGTGGGCGCGGGGATCCTCCTGGGAACCATGGGCGCTTTGGTAGCGGCGGCGTTGGTGTTGGTCCCGAGCTATGAGCGGGTGTGGCTCGAAGGGGCGGGGTGCAACGGCGCGGTGGCCCTGTGCGCAGTCCCCCTCGACCGCGTCGTCTTCGCGACGACGCACAACTCCATGGCGGCGGGGGACGAGCCCGGATGGCTCATCCCGAACCACGAGGTGGGCATCGGGCCACAGCTCGCGGATGGCGTTCGCGGGCTGATGATCGACGTGTTCTACGGCGCCCCCGCCCAGGGCCGGGTGCTGACGGAGCTGGCGGACGAGGCGAAGTCGCGGGCGGTGTACGAGCGCGTGGTGGGCCGCGAGGGCGTCGAAGCCGCCTTGCGCATCCGCAGCCGCCTGCTCGGAGAGAGCACGGGGCGGCGAGCGCTGTACTTGTGTCACGGCTTCTGCGAGCTGGGAGCCACTCCGCTCGACGAGGGGCTCCGGACCATCGCGCGGTTCCTCCGGGGGCATCCCCGAGAGGTCCTCGTCATCGTCGTGCAGGAC
>JAAZAA010000390.1 GCA_012514535.1 Myxococcales bacterium
GCGCTCCTCCGCGACGAGCCGCTCCCAGCGCTGCGGCTCGAGGGCGGCGACGGCGCCCTCGACGGAGACCTGCTGCTGGCCCGCTGCGCCCGTGGCGGCGCCCGTCGCGGGATCGATCGGGCGGTGACCCACCAGGAAGAGGATCCCGCCGGGCGCGACGGCGCTCGCCATGCGCCGCACCATCTCGTCCACGGAGCCCGCCACGTGGACGTAGAGGGACACCACGAGCTGGAAATGGGCGGGGGGCGGGATCCACAGGGACAGATCGCCTTCGACCCACGTGACGCGCTCGGCGACCTCCGCTCCCAGGGCCTCGGCGGTGGAGCGACCGTGGGCCAAGGCGCTCGCGGAGAAGTCGAGCGCCGTGACGTGCCACCCGCGGGCGGCGAGCCACAGGGTCTCCGCGCCGTGGCCGCACCCCGCGTCCAGGGCTCGCCCCGGCGGGAGATCGGCGATCTCGGCGACGAGGTGCGCGTTGGGCGCGCGCTGCGCGACCTTGTCCGGGTGCTCCCGCAGGGTCTTCGACCAGAGCCGCTCCCAAAAGGATTGATCGTAATCGGGGTTCGTCATCGGGAAGACGGGCTCCTGCTCGTGTTGCTCTCGGGCGACGTCGCGCCCGCCTCAAGATCGTCGTTCGATCGCATCGAGCCGCTTGGGTCGGTGCCCCTGCAGCTCGTCCAAGAACGCGTGCAGCCGATCTTGATCCAAGAAGGCCAGGTACGCGCACCACACTGTCGCCGAGAAGGTGCTCACCGGGAGCATGACGTAGAAGATCCCGTGGAGGGCGAGCCCGAGGGGCATCAGCCAAGGCCGCGCCCGCGGCAGCCAGAGTCCGACGGCGAGGGCCAGCTCCAAGGCCACCGTGCCCGTCCCCGCGAGGAGCGCCACCCAGGAGAGCCAGGGCCAATCCGGGCCGTCGGAGCCCCAGTAGAACCAGCCGAAGATCGCCTCGAGCCGCTCTCCCGAGAGCCACCCGGGGTTGAGCTTGTCGTAGGAGCTGAAGAAGTACAGCACGGAGATCTGCAGCGCGATCAAGCGCAGCCCGTAGCTGGGTCCGCGCTCCTCGGGCGGAAGCGCCCCCGTCCGCTGCGCGCGGCGCAGGGCGAGCCAACGATCGACGGAGTAGGAGCGGCCGCAGGAGGTGAGCGCCAACAGCAAGGGCAGGTGCGCGAGCAGCGTGGTGTGGTGATGAGTCCACGGCTCATGGCCGCCCGCGATGCCGTAGCCGTGGACCAGGATCATCCCGAGGATCCCACACAGCGCGGCGGCCCAGCGACTCGCCAGCCCCACGAAGAGGCACGTCGTCGCGACGAAGAACAGGACCGAGACGCTGGGGTGCACGATGCGTCGCAGGGGCAGCAGCTCGTCGGCCCAGCGCGCCCACAGCACGCAGGCCAGGCCAATGCGCAGGAGCCCGGCGCCCCGGGTGGACGTCTCGTGGGTGAGGATCCGCAGCACCGGTTGCACGAAGCGGGCTTCGACCCCGGGAGAGCTCGGAGAACGAGCCTCCTTCAGGGGAACGGTGACGTCCGCGACGTCCTCGGGCGGGGCGACGCTCATTCGGTCTCCTCCGCAGCGATTGCCTCCGCCTCGCCCTTCACCGCATCCATCGAGTCTGCCGAGCTCGAGCGAGCTGGATACGCTGAAGGCGCCTTCGCTCTGCCCGCCTCCGGCTTCGCGGCGCGGACGGTCTGGCGCGGGCGCGGACGGACCGGGCGCTCACAAACGTTCGAGTCACCGTCGAGCTGCGGTCGCCAGCCGCTGCGGGTCGCCACCCGCGACACGATCCGTACGTCC
>JAAZAA010000391.1 GCA_012514535.1 Myxococcales bacterium
ACCGTTCGAGCCTGCGGTCACGCGATTACCTCTCCGACGACTGGTCCCGGCGGACGACTCCCGCCACGAATGTGCTGTGACACAGCCTACCGCGACGTCCACCGCGCTTTCGAAGGGTCCCTAGCCACGGTCCCCCCACGAACCCGGCACGCTCCCCTGCCCGACACGTGTCAGCGTCACGTCCGCAGCAGTTCAGGCGTACTTCAGGGCAGTCTCAGGGGAACGGTCGACGAGTCGCGGAGCATCGCGAACATGTGATCGCGACTACCCTCGCCCGCGTTACGGTTGGAGCCGGGTGACCGACCATTCACCGTCTGAGAGCCTGCACTCCACACGGTCGTGGAAGCGGTCGCGGCCGCCCTGCCAGAACTCGACCCGCTCCGGAGTGAGCAGGTACCCGCCCCAGCGATCCGGCATCGGCACCTCGTCCGCCGCGCTCGCACTCACCACGCTCGCACCCACCCCGCCGTCGCCGGAGAACCGCTCGTCGGCCGCGCCGCCACCCAGCACGCCGTCACCGGAGAACCGCTCCGCCGCCTCGGCGTACAACCGCTCCAGCTCCGCGACCGACGCCGCCGGACGCGACTGCTCTGACGCCCACGCCGCCACCTGCGACCCCCGCGGACGCGTGCGCCAATACGCGAGGGACTCCTCCCTGCTCAGGGGATGGCAGGGCCCCTCCAGATGCACCTGCCGTTCGACTGTCAACCACGGGAACGTCACGGACGCGAAGCCTGACGCTGCCAGCTGGGAGCCTTTGCGGCTCGTCGTCGTCGTAAAAAACCTGATCCCACGCTCGTCCGCGCCCTTACACAAGACGGTGCGCGTCGACGGACGTCCCTCGGGAGTGGCGGTGCCCAGCACCATCGCGTTGGGCTCGCGCACCCCGCGGCGGCCGGCCTCCTCGAGCCACGCGGTGAACAGGGGCAACCACCCGCCCGCCAGATCCGCCCCGTCCAGGCGCTCGTGCAGGCCGTACCCGACGCGCATCGCATCGAAGTCGGCCGGCTCGAGGTGCGCGGCGCGCTCGAGTTGCGCGGCATGGTCGTGAGACGCGGCACCGTCGAGGTGCGCGGCGTGGTCGTGGGACGCGGATCCGAGAGCCTGATCCTGCACAGAATCCTCCATAGCCGGAACGCTACTCCGGACGGTTGACCGCCCCGACTACCATGGGGACGACATATCCCCCGACAAGGAACGGCCACCCCACGCATGAGCGATCAGCTGCCCACCATCCCCGCCGACCTCAAGCCCGCAGACGGCCGCTTCGGCTGCGGCCCGTCCAAGGTGCGCCCCGAGCAGATCGCCGCCGTGTCCGACGCCGCCACCTCGGTGATGGGCACCAGCCACCGCCAGGCGCCCGTCAAGAACGTCGTGGGGCGCGTGCGCGACGGCCTCTCCTCGCTCTTCTCCCTCCCCGAGGGCTACGAGGTGGTCCTGGGCAACGGCGGCACCACCGCGTTCTGGGAC
Organism: Myxococcales bacterium; assembly: GCA_012514535.1. GTDB lineage: Bacteria > Myxococcota_A > Polyangia > Polyangiales > Polyangiaceae > NIC37A-2. Next base: position 1,471 of record JAAZAA010000391.1, read on the forward strand.
GCCGCCGCCTTCGGCCTCGTCCGTGAGAAGTCCCTGCACCTGACCTACGGCGAGTTCTCCTCCAAGTTCGCCAAGGTCACCGGCGCCGCCCCGTTCCTGGGCGAGCCGATCGTCGTGTCCTCGGAGCCGGGAACCGCACCCGAGCCCGTCTCCGACCCGTCCGTCGACCTCATCGGCTGGGCCCACAACGAGACCTCCACCGGCGTCATGCTCCCCGTCACGCGTCCGGCCGGCTCCGAGAACGCGCTCGTCGCGATCGACGCCACCTCCGGCGCCGGCGGGCTGCCCGTGAACATCGCCGACACCGACGTCTACTACTTCGCGCCCCAGAAGTGCTTCGCCTCCGACGGCGGGATCTGGGTGGCCATCATGAGCCCCGCCGCCCTCGCGCGCGTCGAGGAGATCAAGGCCTCCGGCCGCTGGTGCCCCGACTTCCTGTCCCTGCCCACCGCCGTGGACAACTCCGCCAAGAACCAGACCTACAACAC
>JAAZAA010000392.1 GCA_012514535.1 Myxococcales bacterium
CCCAGGCCCAGAAATCCCAGGCCCAGAAATCCCAGGCCCAGAAATCCCAGGCCCAGAAATCCCAGGCCCAGAAATCCCAGGTCAAGAACTCGGAGCCGCCGAGCTCGGCCCCGACGCCCGCCGCTCCCCCGACGACGCCCCCGAAGACGGAGCCGGCTCAGGCGCCCTCCGCGCCCGCAGCCAGCGCGCCGGCCCCGACCGCGCCCGCCACGGTCACGCCCCCAGCAGGTAGCGCGACGCCATGATCAAAGCCGCGCTGCGCAACCCAGTCGCCGTCCTGATGTGTTCGCTGGGTCTGCTCCTCCTCGGAGCGGTGTCCCTCCAGCGGCTGCCCGTCGATCTCTTCCCCAAGCTGTCCGTGCCCGTCGTGATCATCGGCACGAGCTTCCCCGGCGCGCCCCCGGAGACGGTCGAACAGAGCATCACCTTCCCCGTCGAGCAGGCGGTGGCCCAGGCCTGGAACATCGACAAGGTCACCTCGTCGACGCGTCAGGGGCTGTCCATCGTGTACGCCTGGTTCCGCTGGGGCAGCGACATCGACGCGGCCCTCCTCGACGTCCAGCAGCAGGTCCAGGCGATCGGCGACTCCTTACCCGAGCACGCGCGGCGCCCCATGATCGTGAAGTTCGATCTGTCGTCCCTGCCCGTGGCCTACGTCTCCGTGAAGGGCGGCGGATACGACGAACGCGCCCTCTACGACATCGCGCGCAACATCATCACCCCGCAGCTGTCTTCCGTGCCCGGCGTCGCCGCGGCGACGGTGTCCGGCGGTCGCCGGCGCCAGATCAACGTCGATCTCGACCCCAACAAGCTCCGCCAGACGGGGCTGTCCCTCCTCGACGTCGAGGACACGATCCGCAAGGCCAACGTGGTGGTGCCCTCGGGCAACCTCATGTCGGGCCAGATGGCGTACGACGTGTTCTCCAACACCCAGATCCGGGACGTCGCGGAGCTCGAGGACGTCGTCGTCAAGATGGTCGAGGGCGACCCCAAGAGCGGCGCCTCGAGCCAGGTGGCCGTGCGCATCAAGGACCTCGGCCAGGTCAGTGACTCCCACGCCGAGCAGAACCAGGTCGTGCACGTCGACGGCGAGCGAGCCGTCTACATGCCCGTCTACAAACAGCCCGGCTCCAACACCATCGCGACCGTCGCTGCCCTGCGCGAGGCGCTGCCCGGCCTCCACGGCATCCCCCCGGGCGTGAAGCTCGAAGTGAGCTTCGACCAGTCGAACTACATCAAGAACGCCATCGACTCCCTCCAGCACGAGGCCATCATCGGCACGTCCCTCGCGATGCTCGTCGTGCTGCTGTTCCTCGCGAGCTTCTCGGGGACCATCATCGTCGGCCTCTCCTTGCCGCTCTCGGTGCTCGTCACCCTGGCCGTGCTGTACCTCACCGGGGAGACGCTCAACGTCTTCACCCTCGGGGGCCTCGCCCTGGCCGTGGGGCGCCTCGTCGACAACGCGATCATCGTCTTGGAGAACATCCATCGCCACCAGCACATGGGCAAGAACGCCCTGCAGGCCGCGATCGATGGGACCCGGGAGGTCGCGGCGCCGGTCTTCGCCGCCACGCTCACGACCGTGATCGTCTTCATGCCGGTCTGGTTCTTGACGGGCATCTCCAAGTACCTGTTCACGCCCATGGGCCTCGCGATCGGCGTGGCGATGTTCGCCTCCTACGCCGTGTCGCTGACGGTCATCCCGGTGTTGGCGCGGCGCTTCGCCGAGAGACAGGGCAAGAAACCCGCGTCCACCTCGCCGGTGGCGCGCCTCTCGAACGAGATCCTCGCCCGCGTCCAGCGCCTGCTCGACCGGACCGACGCGCGCTACGCCGCCGCCCTCGAGGCGACGTTGAAGCGAAAGAAGACCCTGTTGCTCGGGGTCAGCCTCGCCTTCTTCGCTTCTCTGGGGCTGGCGACGCAGATCGGTCGGGATTTCTTCCCGCCCGTGGACGAAGGAGAGTTCCAGATCGCCCTCCGCGCGCCCATCGGCACGCGGGTCGACGAGACGGAGAAGATCGTCAACCGCATCGAGGCGATGGTGCACGAAGTCCTCCCTGCCGAGGACATCCGCAGCATCAACACCTCCATCGGCGCGGCCAAGCAGGGCCTCCGGGCGATGCTGGCCAGCAACGCCGGCCCCCACGAGGCCAAGGTCCGCGTCGAGCTGTCCCCCGCTCAGGAGCGCAAACACGACGTGGAGCACTACATCGCCCTCGTGCGCGCCCGGGCGAAGGAAGAGTTCTCCGGCTTGTCGATCAGCTTCGATCCCCGCGGCAGCGTGCGGCAGATCATCAACTTCGGGTACCAGGCCCCCATCGTGGTGGAGGCGCGGGGCTACGACCTCGCGGAGGGCTCCAAGCTCGCCTCGAAGATTGAGAGCATCCTGCACACGGTGCCCGGCCTCACGGACGTCAAGTCCGTTCGCCAGGACGACTACCCCAGCCTCAAGATCGAGGTGGATCGTCAGCGAGCCGCGCGCTTCGACATCAGCCAACACGACGTGGCGCGGGTGCTGCTCGGCAGCGTGTTCGGCAACACGTCTCGTCCGCCGTTCATGACGGATCCCGAGACCGGCTTCAACTACGACATCATCACCCGCCTCGGTGAGTCGTACCGGGACATGAACGATCTCAGCGAGATCACCCTGCAGCACAAGGAGAAGCCCGTGCTGCTGCGCTCGATCGCCAACATCCGCCGCTCCGTCGGCCCCGTCGCCCTGGAGCGCCGCGACCAGCAGCGCATCGCGGAGGTGATCGCCAACGTGCTCCCCGGGTACGACGTCGGAGGCATCGCCGAGGACATCCGGACCCGATTGGCGGACCTGGAGATCCCCTCGGGGTTCACGGTCGAGCTGAAGGGGCAGAGCGAAGAGCAGGCAGAGACGAACAAGAGCCTCGCCATCGCCCTGCTGCTGGCCCTCGGCATCGTCTACATGGTCATGGCGGCGCAGTTCCGCTCCTTGCTGCACCCGCTCATCATCATGTTCACGGTGCCCCTCGGGATGATCGGCGTGTTCGTGGCGCTGTTCGTCACCGGGACGTCGTTCTCGTCCACGTCGATGATGGGCATCATCATGATGGTCGGCATCGTCGTGGCGAACGGCATCCTGCTCGTGAACTACGCCAACCTGAAGCGAGAAGAGGGCGCGTCCCCCGAGGAGGCGGCCCTGGCGGCGGGCAAGGTGCGCTTGCGGCCGATCCTCATGACCTCGCTGGCGGTCATCTTTGGGCTGATCCCGATGGCCATGGGCGGCCCCGGCGCGGAGACCTACGCTCCCCTTGCCCGCGCGGTGATGGGCGGTCTGCTCGTCTCCACGGGCCTCACCCTGTTCGTCATCCCCGCCCTCTACATCATCGTAGAGCGGCGCTTCCCCACCGACATGGGCCGCCGCAAGGCCGAAGAAGCCCTCATCGACGCGGCCTGAATCGGATCGCCGCGAGGAAAGGAGCTCGATGTTCAGAACGCGTTCTGCCCATTGGATGGTCCGCTGGATCCTGGCCGGAGCCACCCTGACGGTCGCCGCCAGCGCTCAGGAACAGCCCCCGACGCCGCAGGCCCCCGCCCCTCCGCCACGTCTCGACGAGGACGACCGCGGCCAGGTCCCCCTGGACCCGACCCCACCCGGGCCGGCGCCTTCCAGCCAGACCGCCCCGGGTCAAGAGCCATCGAGGCAAGCGCCTCCTGGCTCGCCCCACCTCGCCCCCGCGGGCAGCCCGACGATCCCGCTAGCGGACGACGCGCTGCCCGGTGACACGACGGTCGCCAAGCCTCTCAACCTCGAGCAGGCCGTGGCGCTCGCGCTCAGCCGGCACCCCCGCGTGGTCGCCGCCAAACACCAGGTCACGGCCGCCGAGGCGCAGGTCGGCGTCGCCCAGTCGCGGTACTACCCCCAGGTCAACCTCTGGGTGCAGTACCTGAGGGGCACGGAGAACGGAAACCTCGCGGTCTTCCACTCGGTGCCGGGCTCGAGCCGCATCGGCGGTTCGCGACGGGACAACGTCGGCCCCTTCGACACGCACAACAACTATCACGCAGCGCTCACGGTCCATCAGCTCCTCCACGACTTCGGTCGCACCCAGGGGGCGGTCGCTGCCCAGAAGGCGCTCGTCGAAGCCGCCAAGATGAACGAGCGCCTGGTGGAGCAGGAGATCACCTTCCGCGTGACCCAGGCCTACTACGAGGCCTTGGCGGGGGAAGAGGTCGTGCGCGTCGCGGAGGAGGCCCTGACCCGGGCCCAGCGCGTCCTGGAGCTCGCGACGGCCGGCCAAGAGGCGGGCCTGCGGCAGCCCAGCGAGAAGGCTCGCGCGGAGGCGGACGTCGCCACGGCCGAGGTCGTCCGGATCGAGGC
>JAAZAA010000393.1 GCA_012514535.1 Myxococcales bacterium
GCCCTGGTCGTCAGCGGCGTGGCCGTCGCCGGCAGCCTGGTGGGCGCTCGCCTCGCGGGGCGCCTCGCCGAGGAGTCGCTGCGCCGCGGTTTCGGTGCCTTCGTGTTGGTGGTCGGGGTCGGGATGCTCGGGCGCGAGCTTCTCCAAGGCGGGATCGTCTCCCTCGATGGAGTCATCGTTCAGCTGCGAAGAGTCATGGAAAACGAGTTCGTTCGAGCCGCTCTGGGCGGCGCGCTGATCGGGATCAGCGCGACCTTGATGATGGTGGGGTTGGGGCGCGTCGCCGGGATCACCGGCATCGCCCACGGCGTGCTGCGACCCGTCGCCGGGGATCTGCGCTGGCGCGTCGCCTTCCTCGGCGCGCTGGTGGTCACCGGCGCGGTGCTGGCCGCGTCGATGCCGGGAGGCTTCGCCGTCACCACCGGGCGCTCCGCGGCGGCCATGGCAATCGCGGGTCTGCTCGTGGGGTTCGGGGCGCGCCTCGGCGGCGGCTGCACGAGCGGTCACGGAGTGTGTGGTCTGAGTCGGCTCAGCAAACGCTCCCTGATCGCGGTGGTGACGTTCGTCTCGACGGGAATGCTCACGGTGTGGGTGACCCGCTTGCTCACGGGAGGTGTCTGATGGAGCGCACAGCTACGTGGATCGCGGGCCTCGCGGGGGCCCTGTTCGCTGCGGGGTTGGTGCTCGGCGGCATGACCCAGCCCGCCAAGGTGATCGGCTTCCTCGACGTGACGGGCGACTGGGATCCGAGCCTCGTGTTCGTCCTCGGAGGCGCCGTGGGGGTCCACTTCCTGTCGCTCCGTTGGCTCCGGCGGGGGCGCGTGCGCCCGTGGTTCGGGCCGCGCTTCCGCGCTCCTGATCGGGTCTACGTCGATCCACCCCTGGTCCTGGGCTCCGCCCTGTTCGGGATCGGCTGGGGCCTGGGCGGCTTCTGCCCAGGCCCGGGGATCACCGCGCTGGTGTCCGGTCATCCCTCCGCGGTGGTCTTCGTGATCTCGATGGTGATCGGGATGCTGCTCCACGGCGTCGTGGACGCGGCGGCGCGCCGCTCCCCCTCACGCGCCGGTTCGTGACGGTGGCGTCCACTCCAGCGCCTGGCGGTCCCACCGCGCGAGCCCCGCAGCGGCCTCGTAGCTCGACTGCAGGAAGCTCAGCAGGGTCTCGTCCGGGGACTCCGCGGACCGCACGGCCTCGTAGGGCAGGACGAACTCTTTCAGATCCTGGTTGTAGTACGCCGCCGCGGGCTCCAACTTCGCGTCGGCGTACCCTTCGGGCGCTGGATACGCGTAGGCGTAGAACGCCGCGTGGGGCACGGGTCCCCCGCCGCCCCAGAACCCGGAGCTGCTCACCTCGTGGGAGTACGCCTCACGGGTGACGCGATCGGGCAGGTGGGGGATGCCCCCCGGGTGAGGCGGCGCCGGTCGTCCCGAGAACCTCGTCACGGCCAGATCGAGCGCGCCCCAGAACAGATGCACGGGGCTGCATTTGCCGATGAATCGCGAGCGAAACACCTCGAACACCCGCGTCGACTGGGTCAGGGCCTGCCAGAAGCGCTGCACCTCGTCCTGGCGGTACGCTCGCTCCCGGTGATCTTCGACGAAGGGGATGGGATCGGGGACCTCGTTGGGCCGGGGATCGATCTTCACGGTGATGCCCAGCTCTCCGAGGGCCCGGAAGAAGCGCTCGTGGAACTCCGCCACGGGGATCGCCTCGAGGGGGAACCCACCCAGCCGGCCATCGCTCGTTTGCAGCGCGAGTCGATGATCCAGAAAATCCAGATCGACCTGGAAGAGGCGCGATCCGTACGGGATCGGTGAGGTCGTGATGCCCCGCGGGGTCACGTAGAACGTGGCGTGCCAGGAGTGGTTCAAGGGCGGGCTCAGGACGAGCCGCACCTTGCCGACGATCTGCAGCCACATGTGGAGCGTGTCGCCGCTCTCCTTCCACGCCTCGAAATTCAGCTGCGGCCAGGCAGCGCTGGCCAACGGCGCTCGTGCCATCTCCATCCCCTCCTTCGATGCTCTCCCGCAGGTCCGATGGGCCCCGCCCCCCGCGCGGCCCGCGACGCTGCGGATGCATCGAGGATAGCACCCCGCGCCGTCCCCGGCCGTCGCCTCAGCCGGCCCCCACCCGCCCGAGCTCCGAGGCGCCGCGGCACGTCCGGAGCGCTGCTATACTCGACGACATGATGGATGCGCGGAGGATGCGATGATCTTTCGTCAGCTGTTCGAGCCGCTCTCGAGCACCTACACTTATCTCATCGGCTGCGAGGAGACGGGGGCGGCGCTGCTGATCGATCCGGTGGTGAACGCCATCGATCGGGATCTGCAGGTGATCTCCGAGCTGGGCCTCCGCCTCGAATACACGGTGGACACTCACGTGCACGCCGATCACATCACGGGGGCGCTGCACCTGAAGGAGCGCGTCGGTAGCAAGATCGCCGCGCCAGCGATGGAGCGCCTGCCGTGCACCGACGTCGGCCTGGAGGATGGCGTGCCGCTGCGCATGGGGAGCGTCGAGCTCCAGCCGCTGCACACGCCCGGTCACACGGACACTCACTTCGCCTACGTGTGGCAGGACCGGGTGTTCACCGGTGACGCGCTGCTGATCGACGGGTGCGGGCGCACCGACTTTCAGAACGGCGACTCCACCGCCTTGTATCGCAGCGTGCGCGAGCGCCTGTTCACGCTGCCGGACGACCAGCTCGTGTATCCGGGGCACGACTACAACCAGCGCCGGGTGTCCACGATCGCGCAGGAGCGGGAGCGCAACCCGCGGCTCGGGGGGGACCGCTCCCTCGAGGAGTTCATTCGGATCATGAAGGAGCTGAACCTGCCCTACCCGAAGTTCATCGACCACGCGGTGCCGGGGAACAGGAGCTGCGGGGTGTGCCCGACGGACATGCCCGAGGAGCTGCAGGCCTATTGCCGCCAGATGACGGAGTCCCCCCAAGGATGACTCCGCGCCGATGAGCTCCTCACCGAAGGATCCGGCGCGGGACTCGGCGCCCGACGCCGCACCGCAGCACGCCGCCGCGCAGCACGCGGCGCCGGAGCCGGGCGACACCCTCGACGCCATCCGCGCGACCGCGGTCCAGATCGCCCGCGCCGCCGGGGAGACGCTCCTCGCGGGCTTTCGCGAGCCGCTGGACGTGCGTCACAAAGGCATCATCGATCTCGTCACCGATTTCGATCTGCGCAGTGAGGCCGTCATCGTGGAGGCCCTGCGCCGGGAGTTCCCCGCGCACCGCGTGGTGGCCGAGGAGGGCGGAGGATCGGAGCGGGGCGCCCAGGAGGACGACCTCGTCTGGTACGTCGACCCCCTCGACGGGACGACCAACTTCGCCCATGGACACCCGTTCTTCGCGGTGTCCATGGGGTTGTATCGGGGAGCGGAGGGGCTGGTGGGCGTGGTCGTGGCGCCGGCCCTCGGCGTGTGCTGGGAGGCGCGCCGCGGTGGGGGCGCTCTCCGCAACGGGGTCCCGTGCCGGGTCGCGGAGGCGGAGCGGCTGGAGGACACGATCGTCGCCACGGGGTTCCCCTACGACGTGCGCGACAACCCCGACGACAACACGGCCGAGTTTCGCGCCTTCCTCCGGCACACGCGCGGGGTGCGTCGGTGCGGCTCCGCGGCGCTGGACCTGGCGATGGTCGCCGACGGCACTTACGGGCTGTACTGGGAGCAGCGCTTGAAGGCGTGGGACATGGCCGCCGGAGCGCTGCTCGTGCTCGAAGCGGGCGGTCGCCTCAGCGACTACGGCGGCGGCCTCGCGGATCCCCGCACCGGTCGGCTCGTGGCGAGCAACGGCCCCCTCCACTCCGAGGCGCTCGCCGTCCTCGCCGCCGCACGAACCCCCTGAGCCACGCTCGCCAGACCCGGTTGCGTCCGCTCCCTCGCGTGGAGCGTGGCCGCCGCGCCTCCTCCACGCCGTCCGCCCCATCGCGTCTCGCCCGCTGACCCCTACCGCCCGTCCCAGCGCGCTCTTTCGTGTTCTCCACGTCGCGCGTCGCGTTGCGTCCGCTCCCGCGGTGCGTCCCCGCGCGTCGCATCGCGTCTCCCGCAGCCCCACCACCGCGCGCCCCGCGCGTCGCATCGCGTCTCC
>JAAZAA010000394.1 GCA_012514535.1 Myxococcales bacterium
CGTCCTCGTCCCGCATCTGCCCCAGGGCGCTGCTCAGCAGACTGGCCACCTGACGCAGCGCGTCCTCGGCGACCCGCCGGAACACCGTGGCCCCCTCGTCGCTCTCCTCGGTGACCCCGGCGTCCTTCAGGAGCCGCAGCACCCGGCGCACCCCCTTACGCCCGAGGCCGCTCGCCCGCTCGATCTCCGCGAGCTCCAGGGGCGCCTCCGCCACGCTCAGCAGCTCCGCCACAGTCTCCACCTGCTCGGGAGTCGTTCGCACCAGCTCGAGGTGGGCGGCCGCTCGACGCAGATCGGCGGGCCCGACGAACAGGACCGCCTCGGTCTCCTCCTCGGTGCCGAGGAGCGCGAGCTCCAGGGCGTACTGCTCGAGGGAAGCAGGGACACACAGGTGGAGCAGGGAGCGGGCGCGCTGCTTGCCGTAGCCGAGGCCCAAGCCCTCGGGGGTGGCCGCCTCGCCGCCGTCGACACCCGCGAGCCCCGACCCCGGCCGGAAGGCGCTGGTGGCGACCATCACGGCGCGCCGACCCGGGAGGATGAAGTGGAGCATCTCCGTCGCGCGCTCGGAGGCGGACATGGCGCCGTGGTAGCGGTGCACCGGGACCTGGGCGGCGGTCAGCTGCGCGAACACCGTGTCGGCTTCCTGCGGGGTGTCGCAGAAGACGATGGTTGGACGCGGCAGGCGCTCCACCAGCTCCACGAGGGTGCGCTCGTCGGGCCGCACCGTCGCGCGCGCCATCACGGAGAGACGGGTGGGCGCTCCCAGGGCGACCTGGTGCACCTCGAGCTCCGTGATCCCGAGGCGTGCCGCGGCGTCACGGCGCACCGCCTCCGGAACGGCGCGGGAGATCGCGACGACGGGTGGGTTGCCGCAGGCAGCGCGCAGGGCGGGAACCAACGCGAGAGACGGACGCGTCTCGTAGGCCAGCGGGGAAGCGGCGTGGGCCGACTCGATGAAGATCGCGGCGAAGCGGCGCGCGGCCAGCTGGCTGCGGAGTTCCGGATCGCCCAGGGCGTCCAGGGAGCACCACAGCACGTCGTCGGCGCCGTCGGAGCATCCGTGCTCGATGAGCCGGGTGCGCGCGCGTGCGCCGAACCGCACCTGACGGGCCCGGAGCAGCTCCGTCTCCGGCGACAGGAAGAGGAGAGGACCGACGGCCGCCTCTGCCGGCGTCGCCGCGCCCAGCGCGACGGCGAGCACCGGGAGGCTCTCGGGGTCGAACCCGCTCGCCCAAACGTCACGGCCCGCGAGCACAGCCTCTGCGAGCCGGCGTTCGCCCGGCGTGAGGTCACGCTGAGCCAGGCGAGCGAACTCCCTGTCGAGCTGCCCGCCTCGATCACCGCCGAGGTCGGCCCCCACCGTGGCAGACGCCAGCTCCGAGCCCTCCGACGCCTGGCCGAGCTCCGAGCCCGACAGGTCCGAGCCCGACGGGTCCGAGCCCGACAGGGGGGCGTCTGCGGGCTCCTCCGCCGTCGCGCTCACGCGTTCAGGGGAGCCCCCGTTCGTCCTCTTCGTCTGCGCAGGGGTCGCCGGGACGGACGCTCGTCGCCGGGGGCCCTCGTTTTCGCCTGCCCGAGTCACCGCCATGGAGTCCGCAGGGAGTACCATCGGTGATCCGGAATGGGAACAGAAAATCAGTGGACGGACGCTCTCCCTGCACTCCTGGTCAGGGGTGGGACGTGGGCTCCGCCTTCCCTGACGTCCTCCCGGGACGCCCGCGGCGGAGGTCTTCCGACGCCCCCGGGTGGGCGGTGTAGGGTGTGAGCGATGCAAGACTTGCCCATCCCGCGCATCGGGCGCCGCGACCTGTTCCCCCGGCTGCAAGCACGCGCGTACCTGAGCCACGCGGCGATCTCGCCGCCGAGCCTGCTCGTCGAGCGCGCGGTGCAGGAGGCCCTGTCCGACTACGCCACCCTCGGCGTCGGCGCGTTCCCGCTCTGGGCCGAGCGACGCGAGCAGCTCCGGGGGGCGCTCGGCCGCCTCCTCCAGGTGGCCCCGTCTCTCGTCGCCGTCACCCCGGGCACCACCCACTCCATCACTCAGCTCGCCTTCGGTCTGCCCTGGCGGCGCGGGGAGCGCGTCGTGCTCTTTCGAGGGGAGTTCCCGGCCAACGTCACGCCCTGGCAGCGCGCCGCGGAGCACTTCGACCTCGAGCTCGACTGGCTCCCCCTGCCCCCCTGCCGACGCGAAGAAGGTGCGTCCCCCGAGGATCCCTCCGGGTTCGTCCTCGAGCACCTGGAGCGATGCCTGCGCAGGGGCGCGCGTTTGGTCGCCGTGAGCGCCGTCCAGTTCCAGACGGGGCTGCGCATGCCCCTGACCGCGATGGCGGAGCTCTGCCATCGGTACGGCGCGGAGCTCGCCGTCGACGGGATCCAGGCGTGCGGAGCCGTGCCCCTCGCGGTGGGGGACGCGAAGATCGATTACCTGGCGTGCGGCGCGCACAAGTGGCTGCTCGGCGTCGAGGGCGTCGGCTTCACCTACGTGCGCAAGGAGCGCGCCGCCGCCCTCGTGCCGCGCCTCGCGGGCTGGCTCAGCCACGAGGCGGGCGAGGCCTTCCTCGTGGAAGGCAGCGGTCACCTCCGCTACGACCGCCCGTTCAAGCCCGCGCCCGCGTGCTTCGAGGGGAGCTCGAGCAACGTGCTGGGCTTGGCCGCGCTCCAGGCGTCCGTGGGCATGCTGCTCGAGCTCGGCGTGGAGTCGATCTTCGACCACATCCAGGGTTACCTGGACCTCCTCGAGGCAGGGCTGACGGAGCTCGGCTGCCACTCCGTGCGGGCGCGTCACCCGGAGAGCCGCTCCTGCATCCTGTCGGTGCAGCTCCCCGAGGGAGCCTCCGGCGGCGCGGTGATCGCCCGGCTCCGCCAGGCGGGAGTCGCCGTCAGCCACCCCGACGGGCTCGTGCGCTTCGCGCCCCATTTCTCCAACGACCTCGACGAGATCCCCTTCGTGTTGGAGCAGACGAGGCGAGCGCTGCGCCCGTGATCGATCGTCCCCTGCTCCGGCGGTTCGAGCTGCGCCTGCCCTGGTGCGCGCTGGCGACGTACCCGACGCCGACGGAGCGTCTGCCCTCCTCCCTGCTCGAGCGAGCGGGTCGGCCCGCAGGGGTCGCGTTCACGAAGCGCGACGATCTCGGCTCCAGCGTCTACGCCGGCAACAAGGTCCGCGCCCTCGAGCCCCTGCTGGGACGCGCCCGAGCCCGCGGCGCCGAGCTCTTGCTCACCTCGGGGGCGAGCGGCTCCAACCACGTGCTGGCCACGGTGCTGCACGGCAAGACCCAGGGGTTCCGCAGCCGCGCGGTGCTCTTTCGCCAACCGGCGGGAGCGAGCGTCGACGAGAACCTGCCCGTCATTCGCGCCGGCAGCGAGCGGGCGCTGCTCCTGCCTCACTGGTCGCTCATCCCCGCCGGTCTGGCGCTGGAGCTCCACCAGCAGCGCCACCGCTCCGTCGAGATCCTGCCGCCGGGCGGCGCGAGCCCCCTCGGGGCCCTGGGCCACGCCTCGGCCGCCCTCGAGCTCGCCGAGCAGGTCGAAGCCGGCGAGCTGCCGGCGCCGAGCACGGTGTTCGTGGGGCTCGGCTCCGGGGGAACCGCCGCGGGGCTCCTGCTCGGCTTCTGGCTCGCGGCGCAGCTCCGCGTCGGCTTCGTGGAGCCCCCGCGCCTCGTCGCGGTGCGCGTGGTCCCCGGGCCCCTGGCGAGCCGGGCGCGGGTCGTCGGGCTCGCGGAGCGCGCGGCCCACCTGCTGCGCGAGCTGTCGGGGCGCGACGATCTCCGCCCCCCTGGGGGGGCGCTCGGGCGACACCTGGTGGTCGACGGCAGCGAGCTCGGTGGCGGCTACGGACACGCCACGCCGGCGGGGCGCGCCGCCGCGCGCCTCTGGCAGGAAGAGCGCTTGCCTCCTTTGGATCTCACCTACACCGCGAAGGTCGCGGCGGCCTTCTTGCGTCATCGGATCGCGCCGGGCGAGGTCGCGCTCTTTTGGTCGACGAAGTCGACGACGCCGTTACCCGCGCTGTGACGGGCAGAGCTGGACCGCGGGAGCGGCCGCGCGGCGCGCGCAGCGTCGAGAAGAAAACGGATCGTGGCGAAACCGACGGCGTCGAGGAGAACGGGAGGGGTCGTCTCCTGCGAGGTCAGGGGGAGGGCGCGTCGGCGAGGATCGCTGCGTAGCCTTCGCGGAAGGTCGGGTAGCGGAACGTGTAGCCTGCCTCGAGGAGACGGCGCGGCACACAGCGCTTGCTCGCGCGATGGCGCGCTCGGGACGACTCACCCGAGCCGACCGGCGGCGCCGGAACACCGAGCCGCTCCGCGAGCCACTCGTGGAGCTGCCGGAGATCGACGGGCTCCGTGTCCGTCGCCAGGTAGACGCCCTCCGACTCGGGGCGCTCGGCGAGAAACAGCAGCACCCCCGCCAGGTCGTCACGATGGATCCGATTGGTGAAGATCGGCCGCTCGGGGCTCTCCGCCTGGCCCGAGCGCACCCGCTGCAGGAGCCCCACGCGTCCCGGTCCGTAGATGCCGCTGGGGCGCACGACGATCGCCCCGGCGCAGGCGCCGCGGGCCAGCTCCTCGGCGGCGACGATGTGCTCCCCGGTGAAGCTCCTCGGCGCCGACGGCGTGGCGTCGTCCACCCACCCGCCGTCGATCTCTCCGTACACGGACGTGCTGGACACCAGGACGAAGCGGCGCGGCGTGAGGCGCTCGATCACCGTTCGTACGCCTTCGGGGTACGCGGCGCGGTAGGCCTCGTCACTCCTGCCATCCGGGGAGACCGCGTACAGCACCACGTCGACGTCGCGCGGCAGCGCCTCGAGGCCCGCCCCGCTGCGCACGTCCGCCTGCACCATGTGCACGCCGTGCGCGGGGGCGCTCGCCGAGGTCCGCCGCACCGCCCACACGTCGTGCCGACGCGCCTTCGCGCGCGCCGCCAGCGCGCTCCCCACGTAGCCACACCCGACGATGACGACCCGCATGGGGAGGAGCAGCTACCGTCTCAAGCCGCGCGCGGCAACTCCAGCCGCCGGGCGACGTGCACCGCGAGGGCCATGATCGTCAGCTGGGGGTTCACCCCGATGGCGGAGGGAAACAGGCTCGCGTCGGCGACGTAGCACCCCGGCACGTCCCAGAGCTGCCCGGACTCGTCCACCACCGACGTCGCCGGATCGACGCCCATCCGGGCCGTGCCCATCAGGTGCACCGTGAACAGCTCGAGGGCCGCCCGGTCGCTGTGAGAGCGGGTCACGGCCCGCAGCTCGTCCACGCTCCGCACGGCGGGCGTGCCGTCGAGGGGGAGCCACACCTCCGTGGCGCCCATCTCGAAGTGAAGCTCCCCGAGGAGCTCCACCCCCCGCAACATGCGCCGGTGATCGGCGTCGGTGACCTCGTAACGCGCGAAGGGCACGCCCAGGCGCCGCCCCACGGTGCCCGTCGTCGAGTCCTCCATGAGCACGCCCGACACGATCATGCGGTTGTAGTGCCGCATGAGCTGCCACAGGGCGTTGCCGAGCACCGGCACGTGGGCGGCCAGCACCGCGGGGGGCACGAAGTTCTCGGCGAAGACGAGCCCCTCCTCCTCGAACTCCTTGATCTGCGAGTTCTGGCTCACGCCCTTCCACGCCTCGACGTCGAAGGGATAGACGGCGATGACCTTGGCGTTCGGGTGCACCGTCAGGTTCTTGCCCAGGCTCTTCGCGCCGCGGGTGGCCCGCTGCCCTTGGAGCAGAAACGGCGTCTGGATCGCACCGCAGGCGAGCACCACCGCCTGCGCGCGCACCTCGATGACTCGGTCCGCGCGCCGCGTCACGGGGTCGACCGCGCGCCCCCGCACACCCACGCAGCGCCCCTTCTCCACCAGCAAGCTCTCCACGCGCACCTCCGTGAGGCAGCGTGCTCCAGCCGCCAGCGCGCGGGGCATGTAGCTCACCAGGGTGGACTGCTTCGCCCCGGTCGGGCACCCGAGCACGCAGTTGTTCGCGCCGACGCAGGCCTCCTGGTTGCGCTGGTTCATCGTGTACCGCCACCCCTTGCGGCGCGCGCCCTCGGTCATCAGGCGGTTGTCCTCGCCCACGCTGAGCTCGGGCTGGTAGGCGGCGCTCACCACCTCCTCCACGGACTCGTAGATGGGCTCGAGCGCCTTCGGTCCCAGCCCCGTCAGCCCATGGCGCTCCCACTCGGCGAGCACCCGCTCGGGGGCGCGATAGATCATGCCGCCGTTCACCACCGTCGAGCCGCCGACGCAGCGCCCCTCGACGAAGGGGATCAACGGGCGCCCCACGATGGCGCTGGCGCCGGTGTCCCGATACAGGCGCGGCACGCTCTCGCTCGAGTAGGGGTTGAAGCTCGAGGTGGGGGTGTGGCTCCCCTCCTCGATGAACAGGACGTCCAGGCCCCGCGCCGCCAGCTCCGCGCCAGCGGCCGCGCCGCCCGCTCCGGTGCCCACGACGACGACGTCTGCGTCGTAGCGTCGCTCCCGCTCGTAGTCTCGATAGCTCAGGTACATCCGTCAGACCGTCTCTGAAGGTCGCCCGAGCAGCTCCCGGCGTAAGGCGATGCGTTCTTTCATGAAGGGAACGGGCGCGTACCGCAGGGCTCGGTGGACGCGCACGCTGTCGAAATAGGCGCTCATGAACAGGGAGTTCAGCACCATCACCAGGCGGCGCACGGGATAAAAGCGGCTGCGCGCCAGGCGCGCGATCACCCGCGCGCGTCGCCGCGGGGGCAGCGAGCTCAGGCGGCGAGCGGCCTGCCCGAGCCACAGGGGCGACCACTCCATGAGGAACAGCGCGCACCAGATCCCCCGCGCCATCCAGCGCGGCATGTAACACATGAAGAAGCGCACATAGACCTCGACGTGGTGCTCGATCGAGGCCCCTTGGGGCGCGTCCAGGGACGTGGGGCAGAGCCCGAGGATGAGTCCTTTGAGAGCCCGGCGCGCGCCCCGCCCCATCGGGAAGAGCCGCGCACGCTGCCAGCCGTCGCGGGGGCGGCGCTCCAACGTGCCCGTCGCCTGGGGCCCCACCACCGACAAGCGTCGCCGTGGTCGCGGACCGCTCGCCTCGTCGGTGTCCCGTCGCTCGGGGAGCTCCTGTCCCGCCGGAGGGTGCGCCGTCGGGAGGTGCGCCGCGGGGGGGGGAAATGAGTGACGAACGGACATGGAAACGACCCGGGCCGACTGGCCCTCTCTGGCTAGGTGCGCGACGAGGCGCGGAGCTCCGCGAGCGTGCGCAGCACGGCTTCATCGATGTTGGAGTAGTAGCTCCTTACAGCAGCGACGGTGGCCTCTTCATTCCCGTCTTCGAGCGCTTTCAGGAACTCGCGCAGATGGCTCGGGAAGCTGGCGTCCAGCACCCAGAGCACGGGGAACCGATCCAGGAGATCGCGGTATGCCTCGAGGAACGGATTGGCGATCCAGCGGATCGCCACGGAGTGACCTGCGTCGATGAGCGCGTCGAGCCAGCGCTGGAAGCCGTGCGCCATCACGGTGGGATCGCGCCCCTCGAAGGCCGAGACGAGCAGGTCGGTGATGTCTCGGAGCCGCTCGATGTCCGACTTGTCCGCGCGCTGCACCGCCAGGCGCGCCGCGAACTCGAGCACGAGAACGCGCGCGGGCAGGATGTCCTGGAGGATGTGAGCGACCTCCGAGAGGTTCGTGGACGCCTCGAGCAGCGGCGAGAGCAGGTCCATCGTGCCGGTGCGGCGATAGTTGGCGACCGTGACCCCCTGGCCGTGGCGTACGGTCACGAGGCGCGTCTGCTCGAGGCGTCGCACGGCCTCCCGCAGCGTGTTGCGGTTCGTCCCGTAGGTGGCCGCGAGCTCTCGCTCTCCTGGCAGACGCTCCCCCGGAGCCAGCTGACCGCTCAGGATTTGCCGGCGCAGGTCATGGAAGACCGTGGCGGCGATGTTGTGGTTTCCGTTGTCGGGGGAGGACATGGAGCAGCTCCAGTACAGGGCCGCTGAAGACGCCTGGTTGAACCAATTCTGACCCGGCGGTCCCAAGCGGTCAAAATCAAAGGCCTATCGCACATGAGGCGACGCGCTGAAACCCGACCGGGTCAGCCCACCGTGGGCTGGTCCGCGCGCGCGGGTGGCGGCCACTGTCCTCCGCCGTGGCCGCCGCGCGCCCGCGGCGCTCGCTCCCGCTGTTTTTCTGCGGTGACCTCGTCGGCACGGCTCGTGCTCCAGGGGGAGACATGCAGACTTCTCCCCTCGCCATCACCGGACAGCACCTGGGCCTGTGCACGGTGCGCGCGTTCTCCCTGTGCGGCTTGGAGTCGACGCCGATCCACGTCGAGGTGGCGAGCCGACGCGGTCCGTCGAGCTTTCAGCTGGTCGGGCTCGCAGAGGCCGCGGTGCGCGAGTCCAGGGTGCGCACCGCGAGCGCCCTGGCGCGGCTCGGGGTGGCCGTGGACGAGTACGCGCTCACCGTGAGCCTCGCGCCGGCGGATCTGCGCAAGAGCGGCGCCGGGCTCGATCTGGCCATCGCCGTCGCGATCCTCGGCGCCGTCGGCCGCCTGCCGGCGGCGAGCCTCGACGGCTTCGTCGTCGCCGGAGAGCTGTCCATCGACGGCGTCGTCCGCCCGGTGCGCGGGGTGCTGCCGCTCCTCGAGGGCGCGCGGCGCGCGGGGTTGCGTCGGGCGATCGTGCCGCGAGGCAACGCGGCGGAGGCTGGGTTCGCCCTGGATCTGCAGGTCTTCTCGGCGGCCACCCTCGAGGAGGTCGTGGCCCACTTCACGGGCGGACAGCCGCTCCCGACGGTGCCTCCCGGCTCCTTCGTGCCGAGCGCCCGGCCCCTCGCGGAGATCTCCGAGATCCGGGGACAGGCCTCCGCGAAGCGCGCCCTGGAGATCGCCGCCGCCGGGGAGCACAACCTGATCCTCACGGGGCCACCGGGATCGGGCAAGACGCTGCTGGCGCGTTGTCTGCCGGCGCTGCTGCCTCCCCTCGACTGGGAGACGGCCCTCGAGACCACGGCGATCCACAGCGTCGCCGGCCTGATCGACCCGGCGCGCGGCATCGTCGACTCGCCGCCGTTCCGCGCCCCCCATCACACCGTGAGCACGCCGGGGCTCGTGGGCGGCGGCTCCCACCCGCGACCGGGAGAGGTCAGCCTGGCGCACAACGGCGTGCTCTTCCTCGACGAGCTCACCGAGTTCCGGCGCAGCGTGCTCGAGTGCCTGCGTCAGCCGCTGGAGGAAGGTTGCGTCCGCATCGCCCGGGCGCAGGCGCGCGCCACCTTCCCGGCGCGCCCGTTGGTGGTGGCCGCGATGAACCCGTGCCCCTGCGGGAACTGGGCGAACCCGCGCCGCTCCTGTGAATGCACCGCCAACGAGCGCCGCCGCTACCTGGGACGCATCTCGGGGCCTCTGCTGGATCGCATGGACCTGCACGTGCACGTCCCGCCCGTCGACGTCGGCGCGCTGAACAGCGATGGGCCCTCTCCAGAGCGGGCTCGAGCGGAGGCCGCGCGTCTGAAGGAGCGGGTGCTGCGGGCGCGGGCGGTGCAGCGCCGCCGCATGACGCAGGGCCTCGTGCAGGCGAACAGCAACGCGCGCCTGACCCTGAGCGAGCTGCGGCGGGTGGGGCGCCCCGCGCCCGATGGTGAGCGGATGTTGAGCGCGGCCGTCGAGGCGATGGGGCTCAGCGCCCGGGCCTACGTGCGGATCCTGCGGGTGGCCCGGACGATCGCCGACCTCGACGGCGCCGAGCGGATCGAGAGCGTGCACGTGAGCGAGGCCGTGCGCTGCCGCCTGCTCGATCGAGCCCTCCTCCCCGGCGGCCCGCTCCCTGGCAGCGCGCACTGAGCAGCTCGCACCGAGCACCGAGCACCGCGTCCCCCCCCCAGGACCTCCCGCGCGCAGCGGCCCCCCGCTCCGGGCACGTCGACCAGCGCGCTCGAGCTTCGCCACACCAAGACAGGAGAAAACCCATGAAGACCGAACCCACGAGTAAGATCCGAAACGACAAGAGAAACGACGCCGCGGGCATCGCGCGCATCGACGAGCTCGCCCTCAAGATCAACAAGGACATCGGAGAAGGCGCCATCCTCCGCCTCGGTCAGCAGGCGACGGCGCCCCCCGACGTGGTGCCCAGCGGATCGCTGGCCCTCGACCGCGCCCTCGGCATCGGCGGCTACCCTCGCGGTCGCATCACGGAGGTCTTCGGCCCCGAGTCGAGCGGCAAGACGACCCTCACCCTGCACGCCATCGCCGAGGTGCAGGCGCGGGGCGGCACCGCCGCCTTCATCGACGCGGAGCACGCCTTCGACGCGAGCTACGCCCGGGCCCTCGGCGTGGACCTCGAGCGGCTGCTCGTCTCCCAGCCAGACTGCGGCGAGCAGGGGCTCGACATCGCCGTCGCCCTCGTCGAGTCGGGCGCGGTGGACCTGATCGTCATCGACTCCGTCGCGGCGCTCGTCCCGAAGGCGGAGATCGACGGGGAGATGGGAGATCAGCACATGGGCTTGCACGCGCGCCTCATGAGCCGCGGCGTGCGCAAGATCACCGCGGAGGCCAACCGGACGCAGACGACCGTGATCTTCATCAACCAGCTGCGCCAGCGCATCGGGGTGGTGTTCGGGAACCCGGAGACGACCACCGGCGGTCACGCGCTGCGCTTCTTCGCCAGCGTGCGCCTCGACGTCCGTCGCATCGGCAAGGTGACGAGCGGCGACGCGGTGATCGGCAACCGCACTCGCGTGAAGGTCGTCAAGAACAAGTGCGCTCCTCCCTTCCAGGAGGCGGAGTTCGACATCCGCTGGGGCACCGGCATCGACGCCGTCGGCGAGCTGCTCGACCTCGCGGTGACCGAAGGGGTGCTCAGCAAGAGCGGCGCGCACCTGTCCTTCGGCGGCAAGAGCATCGGCCAGGGCCGCGAGAAGGCCCGGGACACCCTGCTCACGAACCCGGAGCTGAAGGCCCTGGTGCAGCGGGGCGTGCTCGGTCCCCAGCACGCAGAAGCCCAGAACGCAGAACCCCGGCCCGCAGAGCCCCAGAACGCAGCGACCGCCGCCGCCAAGACCAAGGAGAAGCCCAAGCCGATCGTCTCCACGAACGGCGCCACGCCCGCCTCGAAGGGCGGAGCGTCGGCGGTCGCTTGAGCCGCGTCCGGTGCCCCTCGCGCGAGCCGGCCTCGCGCGAGGGGCGCCGGTGAGGGGGCCTGGGTGCTCACGCCGCGCCGCAACCCGGCGCCGCTGGCGCCGTACACTCCCGTATGGGTCCCCGCCTGCGCAGCCTCGGACGTTGGGCTCTGGGGACCTTGCTGTTCGGGTCCGCCTTCCTGCTCGTCGACATTTCTCTCCATCACTTCCTGCACCTGCGCCGGCCCCACACCGACCTCGCCGCGTGGCACCTCCGCGTCGCCCTGGTGACCGGCGCAGCGGGCCTGCTCACGGGGGCGCTCGGGGTGGCGCTGGTGCGGCGCTGGAGCCGCTCCGCGCGCCGCCACGAGGGCTCTCCCCGGCCCGAACACCGATGACGGTCCCACGGGCCAGGACCGCGCGTGGAGAAGCCTGCTCGAAGTTTTCCAGCGACGCTCCGCAAGGCGCCGCAGGCCACCTTCATCTCGGTTGTGAGACCGCCTCGAACCCGGCATAAGGAGCGCCCATGAAGAGCGACGCGTCGACTCGCCGGACTCTGCCTCGCCGGACTCTGCCTCGCTGGAGCGCGCTCCTCGCCCTCGTCCCGGCGGCGTGCGGAGGCTCGACCCAGGAGGCGGCGCCCCCCCCGGAGTCCCCCGCGCGGGCGGCCGTCGTCGAAGAGCTCGCCCCCCTCGAGCCGTCGAAGATCATCTTCGCGATGGGCGGCATCGAGAACGATTTTCGCAAGTGTTTCTTCCGCAACCCGCGGGACCGGGGGACGCTGCGCGTGCGCTGGCAGGCGGACACCGACGGCGTGGCGCACGACGCGACGATCGTCGAGTCCACCCTCGAGACGCCGGCCATCGAGGAGTGCCTGCTCGGTCGCGTGAACGAGCTCCGCTTCGGCCGCCTCGAGCGGCCCGCCCAGGGTGAGTGGGTGTTCGTCTTCCGGCTCGCCACGCCCCCGGATCCGAAGCTCTCGAAGGCCGGGAAGAAGGCCAGGAAGCGCTCCGCCTCCGACGACGAAGGCGAAGGCATCAGCGTCGACCCCAACTCCCCTGGCTGGATCGAACCCCATCGCGTCGCGGACATCGTCGAAGCCGGCATGGGCCTCTTCGCCCGCTGCTACCGCACCGGCATCAGCCGCCAGGAGGCCCTCGCCGGCAACGTGCGCCTCCAGTTCGTCGTCGGCGAAGACGGCCGCATCCAGACCATCAGCGACCAGGGCTCCGACTTACCGGACCTGTATGCGGTGGATTGCGTCGCCGAGGGCTTCTACGCGCTGAAGTTCCCCAAGCCCGAGCGCGGCGGGCCGGTCACGGTGTCCTATCGGATCCGGTTGAACTGACGGGCAGAGGAGCGCACGCAGGTGACGATCCGCTGACGATCCGCACCGCTGGCGAGCAGCCGGCGGTCTGATTCTACGCCTCAGGCAACCGCGCGGCGGCGCTGCCTTGATCTCGTGCTTCGGCGCAAGCGCAACCGACGCAAGCGCAACCGAAAGGAACACGCCTAGAGCACCGATCCGGTTCGCCATCGGGAGAGCTCGCCCATCAGGCCCGAACCCCTTGCGGGGGGCCTGATGGGCTCAACCAAGCCCAAGTTCTGCTCACGGATCGGTGCTCTAGTCTTCTTCTGGTCGCGACAAACGGCCAGCCTTCGGCAAACCGTTTGTCGCTCTAGGTTATCGGTTCGACGACAGAAGCAGCCACCGCGACCTGACCGCTGCTGAACATGAACAACGCCCTCAGGCGCACACGGACTCATCGCCGAGCTCACCCGTTCCGAAGTGGGAGATAACGGGGGCCGGGGCCCTGCGCTCCCGCTCGGTCACCCGGGTTGAGGAGCGCGCAGCTCTTCAGGGACAGGCAGCCGCAGCCGATGCACTGGTCGAGACCATCTCGGAGGCTCTCGAGGAGGGCGATCTGGGCGTCGAGTCGCGGCCTCCAGGAGCGAGCCAATCGCCCCCAATCCTTCTCGGTGGGGGTGCGTCGCTCTGGCAGCGAGGCGAGGGCTTCGCGGATCTCTTCCAGGGTGAGCCCGACCCGCTGAGCCACGCGGATGAAAGCAACCCGACGCAGGGTGTCGCGCCCGTACCGCCGCTGTCCTCCAGCGGTACGCGTGGAGTGGATCAAGCCCTCGTCCTCGTAGAAACGCAGCGCCGAGGGCGCGACCCCGGAGCGTTGACTGAGGGTCCCGATGGTGAGCTTCGCGTCACTGGTCATGATTCCACCTCCGTGAATCCTCCCGCAGGAGTTCCACGACTCCCGAAGAGGTCCCGCGCTCGGGCGAGCGCTCACGACGAACGCAGCGTGGCACCGCTCCAACCATCCCTCAAGTTCACTTGAGAAATTCGCCCATCCCCTCGCCTTCGGCCCTTGAGCTCAAGTGCACTTGAGGTCGCAGACTGGAGGTATGACAGCGACTACCTTCCAGCCTTCCCAAGCGACATCACCTCGACGCCCTCCTCGCCTGGACGAGCTCCTCGACCGAGAGCTCGACTACGGAGTGGGCGCCCAGGGCGGGTTCGTGAACCACCTGGCCATGACGCTCGTGGCTGCCTGGCGCCTCGGCGCTCCCGAGGCGCGCCTCGCAGAGATCTATGAAGAGCAAGCCGGAGATGGCTATCTGATCCGCGCACCGCGCCCCGACTGGCTCGACGAGGAGACCGCCCGCGTCGTCGAACGTGGCTTTCGAGTCACCGTCGCAGAGCAGCTGCCGCCGCTGCTCTCGTCCCTCGACGCACGTTGGTTCCACGCGGTGATCCGCGTCGAGCACGCCGTCGACGTTCAGCACCCGGGACAGCTTGCCCGCGCTCTCGGTGACTGGCGAGAGGTGGCCCGCCCGCTCCCCGATCTGCCGGAGCGAAGGGGCGATCGCGCCTTGCGCGACGTGATCCAGGAGCTGGCGCTCGAACGGATCGGTGCCGATCTCGGCGGGCTGCGTCTTCGTGCCGTGGCCGAGCATCCCCGCTTTCGGCGCGCCCTCGAGAGCGCTCGGCTGGGTCCCGACGCCCTCCGAGAAGCAGCGGAGCTGGCCCTCCTCGGACACGTGGCGCGCAACGACTTCGCGACCTTGCACCTGGTCACCGGGGCGTGCGCGGCACGCGCGCTCGCTCCCCTCCTCTCCCCAGCGGAGCGCGTCGTGCTCGGTGAGCGGCTCGCCCAGGCGGTGTCGGCGGGCTATCTCGCCGGGGGCGGCGGCCAGCTACCGATGCCTCTGGCCCTGGAGGAGCTGCGTTCTCGCCCCGTCCCCGTTTGGGACGACATCGCCGCGCGAGCAGCGCAGAGTGACGACGCCCACGTCTCCAAGCTCGTCTACGCGTGCCGCCGCGAGCAGCAGGAGACCGGCGAGCCCCTGTACCAATGGCTCGCCGCGCGGCAATGCGGCATGGCGTGAACCCGCCCTGTCCTCGGCCGTGCGCCTGGCCGCGCGGCCCGCGCCGACGACCAGAGCGCGGCGGCCACCGCGGAGTCAGGGCGCCGGCGACCCCACGTCTCGGTCGAAGCGCCGCATCGCCTCCAGGGTGTTCACCATCGCGCTCTGATCGACCTTGGACAGCCCGACGTTGGGGCGATCGAGATCCTCGATCACGGCGAACAGGAGCGCGAGAGCCAACGCCAGGGAGACGATGCCCGGCCTGCTGTGGCCGCGGATCCCATGGTCGAAGCCGAGCGTCCCGAAGGCCGAGACGGAGATGAACACCAACGCCCACCAGATGGGCGGGGGGATGCGGTCGTGCAGGACCACGTACTTTCGCTGCGCCCCCGTGTCGATGAGCTCGTTCATCGAGCTCACGAAGAGAGCGAGCAGGGGGGCGTTGGGCTTGCCTTCTTCGACGGCGGCCAGCGTCTCCTGCCACAGGCGCGCTTGCACGGCCTCGGAGAGCGCCAGCCCGTCGACGACCTCCTTGCTCCGCGCCGACGCGAGGAAGACGCGCGTCTCCGCGTACTCGATGAGTAGGCGCCGGATGCTGGCGGCGCGCGGTGGCGAGAGCATTCGCGCTCGGAGCTCCGCCGTGCCGATGGCGTTCGCCTCCGTGACCACCAGGCCGCGCCGCATGTCGAGCCGCGACATCGACGCGCCGAAGGTGATCGCGAGCATGAACGAGACGAGGGCGAGGTGAGCGCCGACCAAGAAGCCCGACAGCGTCCGGATCCTCCCCTCTCGCCGTGCCACCGTCCGCTTTCCGGCGACGGCGCCGGCGAAGGCGCAACCCAACGACAGCACGAGGAACGCCACCGCCAGCAAGCCGACCGTCCGATCGCCCATGGTCTCCCTCCTTCCGTTCGTGAACTCGAGAC
>JAAZAA010000068.1 GCA_012514535.1 Myxococcales bacterium
AGCTTGGAAGGCTGACGCTCTACCAACTGAGCTACTCCCGCGACATGGACGTTTCGAACGACCGCACCGCGAGCGTTGGTGGACGCGCGCTGCGGGGTGGAGGGTGTTGGATTCGAACCAACGTAGGCGGATGCCGGCAGGTTTACAGCCTGCTCCCTTTGGCCACTCGGGCAACCCTCCGAAGGGGACTGAACATTCGCGTAACTAGGGGTGGTGCACCTCTCG
Source organism: Myxococcales bacterium (assembly GCA_012514535.1). Classification (GTDB taxonomy): domain Bacteria; phylum Myxococcota_A; class Polyangia; order Polyangiales; family Polyangiaceae; genus NIC37A-2. Next base: position 226 of record JAAZAA010000068.1, read on the forward strand.
TCCGGCTCGCACCCTGTTGCCAGGGAGCTCCTCGTTTCCAGGGAGCCCATCCGAGCCCGCTCGCGACGCACCCGGACTGATACCGGGTCCGAGCCAGCGAGGCCAGAGCTAGCGAGGGGAGTCGAACCCCTAACCGCCTGTTTACAAAACAGGTGCTCTGCCAATTGAGCTACGCCAGCAGGAGCGAAGCGGAGTTCCGCCGTGCCCGCGACCCCCCAGGAGGAGAGCGACGGTGCTTCGGGACACGGACCGTGTACCGGAGCTTGCACATTCACCAGCTGCTGCAAGTTGAAAGGGCCTTGGTCGGGGCGGGCCCGTCGGGACGGGCCAAGATGAAGGGGGCACTGAACCATCCCTTCGAGTACGCGTCTGGAAGGGCTGGTCGTCGCTTTGGCACCATTGCCAAGAGGGCACCTCACCCTCCTCCGCGAATCTCGTCGCCGAGACCCGCAAGAACAAACAGTGAGGCGCCTGGAGCGACCGCGGTCAGGTAGCGCCAGGGGTCGGGGGAGTCAAGCACAAAGCATACCCGGATCCCGACAGGCACAAAAACCGAAGGATATCCATAAATTATACACCAACTTTCTGGGGCGATGCGAGCTCGATCCAAGGCTCCGGCGCCGAAACCCGCCGTCCCCCTGGGGTATGGAGCCCCCAAAACGGCCGGAACCGCTGAACGCTTCCTCAGGGATTTGGCGTGCTGGCGCCACCGGGGAGGTCCGATTTCCGGGGCGGGCCGGCGGGCCGCTGTCCGGGCTGCGCGGTCGCGCGGTCCTGGAGCGCGTCGAGGGCGGCTTCGAGCTCGCGGCGGGAGTGCGGCAGGCGATCGAGTGCGGCCTCTTCCCGATCGATCGCCTCGAGGATCGCCGCGCGAGCTTCGCGAGCTTTCTCGGCCCAGGGGGTCGCCTGGCCGGTGCGCTCCACCATCGCCAGCGTGTGCTCGAGCATCGTGCGCGCCTTGCGCAGCAAGATCGAGTAACGCAGGCGCATCGCCCCCTCGAACAGCGCGCGGCGCTCCGCGGTGTCCGCCGTCTCCGGGGGAGGGACGCGCATCACGTCTTCGTGAAGCTTTTGATAGAGCTCACCGACGCGGACCCCTGCCATCGCCGACCAGTGGGCGTCGTGGGCTCGCATCGCGTCCGAGTAGGCGCTCTGGGCGTCCAACAACAGCTGACAGCGCTCCTCCAACCGAGCCGGAAACTCCTCGGTGGGGACGTCGAAGCCGAGGCGCTCGGCGCGGACTCGCCGCACCTCACCCAGGGCGAAGAACAGCGGCGCGAGGTCCCGCGGGATCCGCCCTGCCCCGTCGAGCTCGTGAGCGTCCACCACCTGGCGACCGCGCGCGACGAACTTCTGCGCGCCCACGTCGTCTCCACGAGCGACGGCGTCGAGGGCCAAGGCGCCGAAGGACGCGACGCGCTCCAGGGGTGTCAGCTCCCCCGCGTCGACGAGCCCCCGCGCGAGCCGAGCGGCCTCCTCCACGCGCTCGAGGTGCACCAGCAGACGCACGCAACGTACCCCCGCGGTGCGCGCGAAGCTCGCTTCGGGAAACGCGTCGTGGACGTGTCGATAGTGTCGGAGCCCCGCGAGGTGATCGCCCAGCAGATCGTGAGCCGTGCCCGCGCCGAACCACGCCCGCGCGAGCCAGCTGCGCCGAGCCATGCCCGTGGGACCCGCGGGGGCCGAGGGATCCACGGCGACGCGGAGCGACTCCGCCTCGATGACTCGTCGATAGTCGCGCAGCGCGTCCTCGTAGCGGCCCGCTTCGAGCGCCTCGTCGGCGCGCGCCAACAGCTCCTCGATGCCGAGCGCTTCGCCCGCGGTGACCACCACATGCTCGGTGTCGATGGTGGAGTGTGCCGAGCTCGCGGCGCGCGGCGGCTCCGTCCCTACGCCTCCCGACGCGCACGCCGACGTGAAGAGGGCCAACACGAGCAGGCCGATCGGTAGCACCGGCCCACACCCAAACACACGTCTCATGCCAGATCCGTTCCGCGCGCTCGCGCGACGTTTCGACTTTCCACGTCCCGGGGAATCATGCAGCGGCCGCGCAGCCCCGTGGAAACCACGACGAAATCCTGCAGCAGGAGAGGCTGTTGCGTACCTCCGCACAGCAATCGACACATGCGAGCGAAACGTGGAAAAGCGGTCCTGACGAACGTCACCGGTTGATCCGCGGAAATGCCATCTTACTCTAGTTTGGTCAGCGAACGGACGCGAGGACGCTCGCGCGCCGGGCTGCGTTGGTCAGGTTTTGGTGGCCCGTAAGGAGGACTGAAGATGGACGATCAGAAGCGAATCAACGAGCTCGAGAGGTGGGAGCGGATGCATCAGGAGCTCGCCACGGAGGTGTCGAACTTGGAGCGTCGCGCCTTCTTGACCCCGGAGGAGCAGCGCCGCATCACCCACCTGAAGAAGCAGAAGTTGGCCGCGAAGGATCGTTTGTTCGAGCTCAGGCGCGCCCCCGCCTGAGTCGGTCGTGGGGGGGGCGCCGTCGGGTTCTCCCCACGCAGCCCCCCTTTTCTCCGACAGCTGCACGACGCAGCCTTTCGAAGTATCGCCTCCCCGCGACGACGGCATCCGCCCATGGCCGTCGACCCCATGGCCGTCGACCGCCACGACACCGCTCCGCCACGACACCGCTCCG
>JAAZAA010000395.1 GCA_012514535.1 Myxococcales bacterium
TCGGCGATGAAGTTGGGGGCGGCGGAGTCGTCGCGAGGTCTCTCTCCGGACGCGGAGGCGGCCTTCACTGAAGCGTCGGTCATGGGGCTCGGAGGATGCTTCAGCCCGGCAGTGCGGGCAACCGGCGTCGGGCCGTCCCTGGGAGGAGCCGCCGCGAACGGCGCAAGGCGCGCACGGTGACGGAACTTGCGGAAGGCTCCGGACGCTCCGCGCTTCTGGCTCCCCTCGGTTCCTCATTGGAGGGAGCCCGATGGGTTCGGTCGAGGCCGGGCTCTCCGGGGACGATCCGGGGGCCCGAGGTGTCGCCCGGGGCCCGAGGTGTTGCCAAAGGGTTGCCCGGGTCAACCGGAGGCGTCCCCGTGAAGGAGCCGCCCCCTGAGGAAGCCGCAGAGAGCCGCCCCGCGGCAGCGGACGCGCGGAGGGCGCAGGGTGGAGCTCCCCCGGGGCTCAGTGCGCCAGCTCACGGGTCCCCGCGCCATGTCGCGACGAACCCACTCAGACGACGATCATGCGATAGAGCAGGTTGCCCTTGTCTCCAATCCGACGGAGCAAGCGGAACACGGCGTCGCCGAACTGTGGCTGGTCCAAACCACTCAGCCGCTTGCCTTGCGTGATCTCGGCGATGAGCTCGTCTTCCTTGGCCGCCGTCCGTTCCAGAAACCTGCCGTAGATACTCAACACTTCGTCGACGTCGTTCGACGCGTCGGGGAACTGCTGGGCGATCCATCTCAGCCGCTCGGTGGGCGACGCTCGCACCATCGCCACGGCGTCCTCGATGCGCACCGTCTTGTTCGCCTCATATACCCCGAGGAGATACGCCAGGCCCGAGTAGCAGGTCGGCGTCCCCTAACTCACCTTGGAATGCCTCGAGCCGCCGATCGGTAAACTTACGCCGTTCAGCGAGGGTCCCCGCCACGTCGTTCCCTCCCCTTTGGTCCCTGCCACTCGAAAAGTCGTGCGAAGATCTCCGCCTGCTCCATGGCGTCGTCGAGGGCGTGGTGCGTATGCGGTCGCGTCGGTTGCAAAGACGGATCGAGCTTTGCCCGACCTGCTCCGGCGATCGGCAGCCCAGCCTTCACCGCGTAGGCGGTCTTGATGTCGAAGCAGCGCGAGTGATTGAACGGCGAGGCTCCCGTGAACGCCATGAAGTACCAGTAGAGCCACGTCCAGTCGAAGCTCAGGGGGTAGGCGACGAGCACGGGCTCTCCACCCGCGGCCTGGTCATGGATCCACCCGCCGAGTTCGCGCATGGCGTCCTCGGGGCGCTTGCCCTCGCGGACGAGGCGCTCGCGATCCAGCTTGTTCACCTGCAGAGCTTCGACCTGAAAGTCGTCCGATATGGGACGGAGCTCCGCGTAGAAGGACGCCCGCGACGACGGGCGGCTGAAGGTCTGACCATCGAACCTGCCCGCGACGACGACGCCGACGGCCAGCATGGAGTAGCGGCCTGGGATGGGGCCGTCCGTCTCGACGTCCGCGGAGAAATACACATCCATCGAGGATCGACCTTGCTCAGGGCCCGTTCGCAGGAGAAGGGGCGAGGAAGCCCCCACCGGAGTGCCCATGGCCATGGCGCCGCATACTACCAGCATGGCTCAGGAGGACCAGGGGAGCCGGGCCCGCCTGCTCGACCGGCGGTTCAGGGAGGCGAGGGCTTCTCGGCCGGAGACGTGCGGGGAGCCCCCCTGCGCGTAACAGAGCGCAGGAGGCGCGGGTAGAAGTACGCGAGGGTGCCGATGCGGGCGAGGTAGTGGACGTGGAAGGCCGCCCAGAGGCCGTGGTTGCCGAAGGGGCGGAGGAGCCACCACGCGCCCAGGAAGATCCCGAGGGCGATGACCATGGCGGTGCGCATGTCCGCGGTGCGCGTCGCCCCGATGAAGATGCCGTCGAGCTGAAACGCCCACACCCCGAGCAGGGGCGCCAGCGCCGCCCAGGGGAGATAGGTCATGGCCGCGCCGCGGATGGAGGCGTCCACCGTGAGCAGCTCGATCAGCCGCGGCCCGAGCAAGAACGCCGCGGCGGACAAGAGCACCGCCACCCCGGCGGCCCACCCCGTGGTCATGCGCGCCGCCGCGACCAGCCCCGCCCGGTGGGCGGCGCCGACCGCTTGCCCCACCAGGGCCTCCGCCGCGAACGCGAGCCCGTCGAGGAAGAACGCCGACAGCGAGAGGAAATGCAGCAGCACCGCGTTGGCCGCCAGGATCAGATCCCCCTGCTGGGCGCCCTGGGTCGTGAACCAGACGAAGGCCGCGAGCAGGGCGAGTGTGCGGATCATGATGTCGACGTTGACGCCGAGGGTGCGCTTCAGGCGGTCCCGTTGCAGCAGACTCCGCAGGGACCAGCGCCCCGGCAGGCGCCGCACGAACCGCAGCGCCACGACGAGGCCCACCGCCACCGCCACCAGCTCCGCCATCACGGTCCCGAGCGCGATCCCCTGCACGCCCCCGCCGAAGCCGAGCACGAACAGCACGTCGAGGATCATGTTGGTGAGGTTCAGCACGAGCTGCAGCACCAGGCCGATGTCCGTGCGCCCGAGCCCGATGAACCAGCCGAGCAGCGCGTAGTTCGCCAGGGTCGCCGGCGCCGACCAGATCCGCACGTCGAAATAGGCGCGCGCGAGCCCCTCCACCTTGTCGCTCCCGTCGATGAAGGCGAAGGCCACCTCGCGGATCGGCCACTGCAGCCCGACGAGCGCGACGCCGACCCCTCCCGCCAAGAGCAAGGCGCGCCCGAGCCCCGCGCGCAGCTCCGCGTCGTCCCCTGCCCCGAGCGCCTGCGCCGTGAGCCCCGTGGTGCCCATGCGCAGGAAGCTGAACGCCCAGTACACGAAGTTGAAGATGAGCGCCCCCAGCGCGACGGCTCCGATGTACGCCGGATCCGGGATGCGGCCCATCACCCCCGTGTCGACCACCCCGAGCAGCGGCGTCGACACGTTCGACACCATCACCGGCACCGCGATGGCGAAGACCCGCCGGTGGGTGAGCGGCTGGTGGGAGCGCTGGGCGGACATGGGCCCGGAAGCTTCTAGCGAAGCCGCCGGGTCCTGACGACCTGGGAAGGCCCGAGCGCCGCCGCCCGACCTCGACACCGGCGAGCGTGGGCGACGAACCGCACCACGAGGTCACCCCGAGCGGGCGTCCTGCTCCGTCGAGAGGTTGACGCTGCTCGGACGACTGGCTCAGTCGTGGTACGGGCTCAGTCGTAGTACGGGAGCGAGAACCCGCGCCACAGCCAGCGCCACTCCTCGACCATGTCCTTCGCCGCGTGCTTCATGTCGTGGCCACCGGTCCCGTGGGTGAAACGGTAATGATAGCCCTTCTCTTCGAGGGCAGCGGCCATGGCGAAGTTCGCGTCGAGCCAGCTGCCGAACTGGTTGTCGAGATCGGCTGTCCCGGAGCGGAGGGTGACCCGGAGGGGCTTGGGCTCGGTGTCCCGGATCATCTGGGGGAACTCGTGCGCCGTCCGGATGGACACGAAGCTGCCGGAGTTGGTGCTCACCTTGCGGAAATTGTCCGGGAAGAACCACGCCACCGTGAACGCGGCAGAGCCTCCCGAGCTGAACCCGGCGATCGCCCAGCCGTTCGGGTCGTCGACGAGGTCGTAGTCGGCGAGCACGTCGGGGATCATCTCTTCGAGGAGGAACCTGCCGTAGCGGTCACTGACCACGTCGTAGTTCTCACTCCGCCCACCTGAGCCCGGGCTGACGAAGAGCACGATGGTGACCGGCATCTCCCCCGAGTGGATGAGGTTCTCGAACATCTGCATCACGCCGATGCCGCCGTACGCACCGACCCCATCCTGAAACACGGCGAGGGCCGCGGGCTTGCCCGCCTCGTACTGAGCCGGCACGAAGATCTGGTAGTCGAAGGTCCACCCCGCGTAGACGGCGGGGCTGGTGAACGTCTGCGTGCTGGAGAGGTGCCCCTTGGGCGCGTCGTCGATCGGTCCGGAGGCTTCGGGAGAGAGAGGGTACGGTCCCGGATCTTCGAACACGCCGTCGCCCTCGTCCCCAGGATCGGCCTGGATCGGAGCGTTGGGATCCGTCTCCTCCTCCGTTCCTCCCGTTCCCCCGGTGTTGGTCTCTCCGCCGCTGGCCATCGACTCGGAGCCCCCCGTGGCCCCGCCGACACCAGCCGGTGCGCCGCCGGTGGAGGTGACGACGCCGCCCGTGCCGCCGAAGGACCCGCCGGTGTTGTCCGGAGCGCTGCCCCCGTTGGTCGCGGACTCTCCCGAGCAGCCGCCCCCCGCAAGGGCGAGAGAGAGCGCGACGAGACTCACGGGAGCGAAAGAGCGACGAGAAGCAGAATAGGACATCGAAACACCTGACCGTTAGATGACGCGGATGCGGGCCGCGCTCGACACACGCCGGCGCGCCCTCGCGGAGGAGCCCGAGCGTCGCCGAGCCCTCGATCCCTACCCGAACGTCTCCCCCGTCCCAGACGATCAAATTCTCCCCACGCCCAGGAATTTTTCGCCCAGGAAGGAAGCAGCCCTGCGCCGCTTCAGGTGTTGGCGCTGATACCTTAGGCGCAGGCGCCGCCCGTCAAGCTCGGCCGCTCCCCTGATAGCCAGCGGCGAGGCTTTCGCGAGCACCGGAGCGGAGCCCCCATGGAACCAAGGTGCACGAAGTCCAGCTCGCCGGACGAAGTGCATGGAGGCCCACGGCCCTCGCCCCTGGCGCGGGAGCGCCGCAGGCGCAGTGAACGTACTTGGGTACTCGAGCACCGGAGCGCAGCGCCCCACTACTATCGCTCCCGGTACGACCACCTTGGAGCAGGCCCATGAATGACTTGCACGAAACGATCCACCGAATCGTCACCCTCGGAA
>JAAZAA010000396.1 GCA_012514535.1 Myxococcales bacterium
ACCTGCTGCGGCCCGCACACGTCCTCGAGGCGGTGCTGATGATGGCCGGCCTGTTCCTCGCGAAGACCGTCGTCACGACCCTCATGATCATCTCCGCCCTGCGACCCTACGAGTCGTTCGCCGCGGAAGAGCGCATGGAGCGGAAGGGACGCCTCGTGGCGGCCGCGGACGCGGCGTTGCAGCGGTTCCCCTGGCAGTTCGCGCTCGTGTACGCGGCGGGCTGGCTGTTCGTGGTGGGTGGGGGCTACGCGCTCATGCAGGCCCGCGCGGAGCATTTCACCCTCGTCGCGGGCAGCGGGGTTGCCGTGAGCTTCATTCTGCCGGCGCTCTTCTTCGGGACGATGGCCGTGATGTTTCCCGTCCTGGTGGTCGTCACCACGGGGCACGCGGGGGCGTGCTCCGTCGTCGCGCGGGACCAGGGCATCGAGCTGACGCGGGCGCCCGTCCGCCTGCAGGCGCGCATCGGGCTCATGGCGCTCTGCTTGGGGTTGGCGCCGCTCTTCTGGATGGTGGCGGTGGGCTACATCAGCCAGATGCAGGCGGTGAACCGGGCGCTGGCCGCGGAGGGCCGCCAGGTGCTGGACGCGACGCTCGCCGGGGCCGGGAGCACCTTCCTCCTCAACGCGGGGATCTTCGCCGTGCTCGTCGCCTTCTGGGCGCCGCTGAGCGCCACGGTGCTGGCCCGAGCGATCTCCGCGCCCATCCAGCGGCTGACCAACGCGACCCGGGAGATCGTCGAGGAGGGGAACCAGACGCGCATGGACGTCATCCCGATGACCAGCCGGGATGAGGTCGGTGTGCTCACCGAGCGCTTCAACGACCTCATCGACATGATGCGGGAGCTGAGCCGGGGCGCCGACGCCATCGCTCGCGGGGACCTCGGCGTGGAGATCAACCTCCGGGGCGAGCTGCCGGACGCGTTCCGGCGCATGACACACAGCCTCAACGAGGTCGTGCGTCAGATCCGTCAGACCTCCGTCGATCTGGCGGCCGCCGCCACGGAGATCTTGGCGGCGTCCCAGGAGCAGGAGACGGCGGCCACCTCCCAGTCCAGCGCGATGACCGAGATCAGCCACACCATGGATTCCTTGTCCGAGTCCGCGGCGCACGTGTTCGACTCCGTCGCGGGGGTGCTGTCGAACGCCGAGCAGACGCTGGTGACGACGGACAGCATGGTGGAGCGCATCGAGAGCCTGTCGACGCACACGGGGCGGATCGCCGAGCTGCTCGACATCATCCGTGACATCGCCGATCGCAGCGACCTGTTGGCCCTCAACGGCTCCCTCGAGGCGAGCCGCGCGGGGGATGGGGGTCATGGCTTCGCCCTCGTCGCCGCGGAGATGCGCCGTCTGGCCGTGCGGGTGACGGCGTCCGTCGAGGACGTGAAGAAGCTCCTGGCGGACATCCGGGAGGCGAGCGCGGCCACGATCATGGCGACGGAGGAGGGACGCCGCCTGGCGCGAGCCACCACGGAGGCCGCGCGGCAGATCACCTTCGTCTCCCAGCAGCAGCGGAGCGGCACGGAGCAGGTCTCCGAGAGCGTGCGCGGCTTGAGTGACGTCGTCACGCAAGCCGCCGCCGCGACGTCCCAGACGCGCACCTCCGCCCAGGGGCTCAAGGGACAGGCGGATCAGCTGGCGACGCTGGTCCAGCGGTTCGAAGTCGCGGAGGAGGCGGGGTGACGGACGCGCGCGCTGCCCTGCGTGAGCGCTACCGGGGCACGCTCGCCTCCCGAACTCAGCGCGTCGTCGAGCTCGTGCCCGCCTGCCGGCGCGGAGCGGAGGCGGAGCTGCGGGAGCTGATGGGCGAGCTGCACACCCTCAAGGGGGAGGCGCGCATGCTCGGCTACGCGCCGCTGGCGCGGGTGTGCCACGTGCTCGAGGATCGCTTCCGCGAGGCGGAGCCGGATTTCGATGCCCTCGCCGTCGTGCTCGACGGGGTGTTGCTGTCCCTGTCGCCAGGCACGTCGGAGGGGGACGCGGCCGCCCTGTGGCGGACGTCCCTCGAAGCGCTCGGTGAGGTGGTCGAGGCGGCCGACGGGGAGGCCTCCGAACCAGCGCCGCCCGAGCTGGAGGTGAAGACCGGGACGACCCGCTGGATGCAGATCGACGCGACCATGGTCGACGTCCTGTGCGAGAAGCTGGCCGCGGTCGCCACCGAGCTCGGCCAGTACACGGCGCGGATCGAGGCGGACAGGGCGAGGAACGGCGTCCGGAGCGGCGACGACGACGCGGAGCGGCTCCGCACTGGGGTGAACGAGGCGCTGCTCCTCGCTCTGGATCTGCGCCTGCACCCCGTCGAGCCGCTGCTCGGCCGCCTGGCGGCGCACGCCCGTGTGCTGGCCAGCCAGCGGGGGCAGTCCCTCGACGTGGTGGTCCGCGCGGAGGGTGTCCGCATCGAGCGCGAGATCCTCGATCGCCTCGCCGATCCACTGCTGCACGTGGTGCAGAACGCCGTCGAGCACGGGGTCGAGCTTCCCGACGAGCGCGGGGACAAACCGGCGACCGCTCGCATCGAGCTGGAGGCGGAGACGTCCGGGGCCACGGTGACGATCTGCATCCGCGACGACGGCAGGGGGATCGATCGAGAGGCGGTCCTCGCGCGGGCGCTGCGGGAGGGGCGGGTGAGCGACACGCGCCCGCGGAACGCGGGCGCGCAGGACATGGATCCGCGGCTCGACGTGCTGTTTCAGCCGGGGTTTTCCACACGCGAGAGGGCGGACGAAGGCGCGGGGCGCGGCGTCGGCCTCGACGTGGTGCGGCGCGTGATCGAGGGCCTCGGTGGGGACGTGCGCGTGGAGAGCGAGCTCGGCCGCGGCACGGAGCTCACCTTCTCGGTCCCCGCCGCGCTCACCCAGGAGCGGCTGGTGGTGGTCCAGACCGGCGACGTGCTCTACGGGATCCCCTCCCACTGGGTCGTGTCCATCGAGCGACGTTCGGGCGAGGAGGAGGCGAAGGACGGAGAGGCGGCGACCTTCTCGTGGCGGGGCGAGACGTTGCCCTTGGGATCGTTGGCCGCGATCGTCGGAGGGGTCGAAGAGGAGGAGCGGACGGTGCTCGTGCTCCGCTTCGGCGAGCGTCCCTGCGCCCTGGCGTGTGCGGCGGTGGTGGAGCACACGGAGCTGCTGCGGCGCCCCACGAGCCGCGGGCTCTCGGAGCACTGCGGAGTGAGCGCCAGCGCGCAGCTCGACGACGGGCGCCTCGTCCTCTTGCTCGAGCTCGGCTTCCTGCGGAAGGGGCTGACCCGGGGGGCGAGCGTGTCGCTCCGGGCGCCGCGGGAAGAGATTTCGCGCCCGCGGGTGCTGGTGGTGGACGACTCGGTGGTCGTCCGGGATCTGCTCTCGGAGGTGCTCGTCACCGCCGGCTACCAGGTGGACACCGCCCAGAACGGCAAGGAGGCCCTGGTCGCCCTGGCGTCCTTCCAGCCCGACGTCGTCATCAGCGACATCGAGATGCCGGAAATGGACGGCTTCGGGCTGCTGCGGGAGATCCGCGCGCGCTCCGAGACGCTCCCGGTGGTGCTGGTCACGGCGCGGAGCTCCGCGGAGGATCGCCGCAGGGCAAGCTCCCTGGGCGCGAGCGCCTACGTCGCCAAGGGTGAGTTCCAGAGCGACTCGCTGATCCAGGTCGTGCGACGCTATTGTCCGGAGGGCACGTGACGCGCCTGCGCGTGGCGGTCGTCGATGACTCGGCGTTGTGCCGCGCGCAACTTCGCCGGTTCCTCGAGGTGGACGGCGACATCGAGGTCGTGGCCGAGGCCGAGAACGGCGAGCGCGCGATCGAGCTGGTGGCCACTCACCGCGTGCAGCTGCTGATCGTCGATCTGCAGATGCCCCGCGTGGACGGCCACGAGACCATCACGCGCGTGATGGCTCACACTCCGCTCCCGATCCTCGTCCTCACGGGGACCCCCCTCGGACCCGAGCGCAAGGCCGTCTTCGAGTCGATCCGTCGGGGCGCCCTCGATCTGGCGATCAAGCCGTCGGGGAGCGACCCGCGCTCTCAGCAGGAGCTGCGGGAGGCCGTGCGTCGGCTCGCGGCCATCCCCGTGGTGCGCCACGTCGCGGGCAAGCTGGACGCCCGCCCCCGCCACCCCGTGCGCCCCAGCGTCGCTCCGGGACCGGACTCGACGGCGCCTCTCGTCGTGGCGATCGGGTCGTCTGCGGGGGGCCCGGTTGCCCTGGCGAGCCTGGTGGGGGCGCTCGAGCCGGACCTCGCCGCCGCGGTGCTGGTCGTGCAGCACCTCCCGGCGGGGTTCGCGCCGGCGTTCGCGGAGTTTTTGGCGAGCCGTACCCGGCTGCGCGTGAGCGCCGTGGCAGAGCGGCAGCCCCTGCGCTGCGGTCACGTCTACGTCGCGGCGGGGGAGTTCCATTTCGGCTTGAGCTCGCCCGAGCACGTCGGGCCCGTGGCGGGAGGCTCCCGATCCGGGCACGTGCCCTCCGCGGACGTGCTCTTCACCACCGTCGCGTCCCAGGCCCGCTCGCTCGGGGCGGGCATCGTGCTGAGTGGTATGGGCGAGGACGGTAAGGAAGGCCTGCTCGCCCTGAGGCGGGCGGGGGGCCTGTGCCTGGCGCAGGACAAGGACAGCTGCGCCGTGTGGGGGATGCCTCGCGCGGCGTTGGAAGCAGGGGCGGCGGAGCAGGCGCTGCCGCCCCTCGCCCTCGCGGAGGTCGTCACCCGCTGGGCGCGGTCGCGGCGGAGCGCGGGATCGTGAAAGAGATCGCGGAGCTGCTCACGAAGCTCACGGGCATCGAGCTGTCCCGCGGCGGGCTGAGCCGCTCCCTGGAGCGCCACGCGGAGCAGCGCGCGGCCGAGCTCGGGCTGGCTGGGGTCGAGGAGTATTACGAGAAGGTCACCGCGGGCGACGACGGAGAGCGGGAGCGGCTCTTCGACGTCGTCGGCGTCCCCCACACGTGGTTCTTCCGGGACATGGCCCTGCTGGAGTCCGCCCGCGAGGCGCTGCGGGCGAGCGCGGGCCAGGGGCGGCCGTTGACGATCTGGGTCCCCGGCTGCGCCACCGGGGAAGACGCCTACAGCCTCTCGATGCTGATCCAGGAGATGGGCTGCGAGGCGCGCATCACCGCGAGCGACATCAGCGGGCGCTCCCTCGAGCGCGCCCGAGCGGGCCTGTATGGACCGCACAGCGTCCGGGAGCTGCCCGCCGCCTACTCGGGGTACCTGCGGCGGAGCGGCGACATCTGGCGCGTGACGGAGGAGATCCGCGGGCGGGTGTCCTTTCGCCAACACAACCTGATGGATCCTCCGCTCCAGCACCCGAACGGCTGGGACCTGATCCTGTGTCGCAACGTGCTCATCTACTTCTCCACGGAGGTGGGGGCCGCCTGCGCCGAGCGTCTGGGGAGCGCGTTACATCCCCGCGGCACCGTGCTGTTCGGGCCGGGAGAGCTGATCCAGGGGGTGCCCCCGAACCTCGTCCCCGTCATGCTCGATCGGCGGGTCGCGTTTCGGCGGCGATCGGCAGGTCTCCAGGGGGGGGAGGGCGTCCGGCCTCCGCGGGGCATCACGTCGTCGTCCGCCGCGGCGGTGGCGGCACCGGCGGCGGCGGAGCAGCAGCGGCGGGCCGGCGCGGGCGCGCTCCCGCCGCTCCCCATGGCTGGCTCTCTGCAGACGTCCTGCAAGGGCGCCGTCGCCCGACCGCTCGCGAAGGCGAGCGCAGGCGCGTTGGCCACCAGGATGACGTCGGGCGCGGCGAGCCCCCCGGCGCGGGCCAGCGTGACGACGAGCGTGACGACGTCGGCCGCCGCCGCGCCCCAGCTCAGCGCCGCCGACCCCTCGCTGGCGTCGCCAGCGTCCAGGACCATGCCCGGCGGGTGCCTCTTTCAGAGAGCCGACATCACCGCCGCGGCCCAGGAGATCCTCGAGGCGTCCGCGCGCGATCCCCTCAACCCGGAGCTGCGCATGCTCGCGGGCATCGCCCTCTACACGGCGCGAGACTACCTCGCCAGCCTCGGGGAGCTGCGCGCGGCCCTGCTGCTCGACGATCGCCTGTGGCCCGCGGCTCTGTACCAGGGGCTGTGTCTGGACAGCATGGGAGCGCCGCTCCGGGCGCGGGCGGAGTATCGCCACGCGGTACGACTCCTCGAGTCGGAGGCCGCGACGCTCGTGCCCTTACCGGCAGCCCTCGCGGGACTCGCGGGCGATTTGCTGGCGATGGCCCGCAAGAAAGCGCAAGAGTGGTGAGCTGGTGGTGAGCTCCAGGTCCCGCGAGCTCAAGTCAGGCAGCGGCGACGGAGCCCGGTCCAGGTGGAGTTCCCGCGCACCCAGCGCTCCACTCCTTGCGCGAAATCGATCACCGCGCGCGAGACCGCCTGGTAGCGCAAGGCGTCGAGCAGGGCCTCGAGCATCGCGGCGTCGGTGCGAAACGCCTGGATGGCCGCGCCGAGGGCCTCCTGGGACCCGAGGGATTGTTGGCGCGCGAGGGCCACGACCAGGTTCAGGGGCTCGCGCTCGCCACACACCTTGGGGTAACAGGAGATGTCGTTCACCCAGGCGCAGAGCAGCGCTCCCGTCTTGCAAAGCTCCCTCAACTGAGGGCTCGCCCGCTCCGCGGGGGTGAGCAACCCCGTGTGCAGCTCGATCAGGGCGAACACGAGCAGGGCGCCGGTGCTCGACGAGCGCAGCTCGCGGTGCTCGTGGGGATGAGGCGGAATCCCCGCCATGCGATAGAGCCGCTCGAGCTCGCAGGCGCGAAAGTACGACGCCATCGCGTCCGCGAAGCCCTCGAGCCAGTGACGATCGGCGCAGGCGAGGGCGCGCTCCCTGAGGTCCAACAGGGCGCGATGAAACGGAGAGGGCGCGCCGGGGAGCTCGCCCTCGCGCCAGGTCGCCTCGAAATCGGTGAAGCGCAGGCGGGGCACGTCCGTGTCCTGTGCGGGGAGCCCCTCACCGGCGAGAGCGTCGAACAGACAGAGCCACGCGACGAGATCCGCGGCGAGCTGCACGAGCGCCTCGTCCGCTGCCGCGTAGGTGTGGACCGCGAAGCTCCCGCAGCGGGTGGCGACGAGCCGCTGAGCCGCCCCATCGGACCCGAGCTCCCAGCGCCGCGCCCACTCCGCGGTTCTCGCGGAGACGCGCGTGACCTCCGGGTGCACGTCTCCGCCGGGCCCGGGGGGCGCGTGATCGCGCACCAAGCGGGCGATGTTTCGAGCACCGAAGCTGGTCATCCGTCTCCCCCCCGGACCTTCCGGCGCGTCGCGACGCGCCCAGCGCTCCCACCTGGTTTCCTCCAGGGCCCCCATCACGCCCCGCGAGCCCCCGCCCTCCAGTCCGCCGATCCCTCGTTCCACGCCCCCGCTGTTCCCCGCGAGCAAACCACTCATTCTTACCTCCCCCACTACGATCGATCTTCGATTATCGCTCAGTCGAACACCTCATTCAAGCCTCCCTCCCGATTCACCCCTTGGGTGCTTCCGCAGCGCCGCATTTGCCTCAGCGCCGCATTGCCTCAGCGCCGCATTGCCTCAGCGCCGCATTGCCGCATTGCCTCAGCGCCGCTCCCCTTCACCGCCCGCTCCTCAGCCCCTCAGCGCCGCTCCCCCCTCAGCGCCGCTCC
>JAAZAA010000397.1 GCA_012514535.1 Myxococcales bacterium
GTGAGGATCTTGTGGCGGGCGTCGCGCTTCTCCCACAGCTGGTACGCCGTGAACTGCAGCAGCGGCAGGGCACCCGGGGTGGAGCGCAGGTGCGCCACCATCTCGTCGACCATCGCCTCGTCCTCGAAGCGATAGCCGACCATCTCCGCCGGCTGCACGAGCGCCGCGCGCAGCCCCTCCGGCCCCGGCGACCCCAGGAAGAACAGCCCCCGCGAGAGCTCCGCCATGAACTGCGCGTCCTCGCTGACGCGACCGAGGAAATCCGCGCGCACGGAGATCACGAGCCGCACGGGCGAGGTCGCGTCGTCCGCGGCACCCGTCAGGCAGCGCGTGAAGGCCTGACGCTGCTCGGGCGCTTCACACAGCGTGTAGAGCTCCTCGAACTGATCGATGAACAGCATGCACCGACCGCTGGTGGCGCGGGCCAGCTGGCGCAGGAGCTGTCCGAGGTACCCGGGCTCGAGCTTCAGGCGGATCCCGAGGTTGGTGACGTCCGGCAGCGCTTCGCCGGCCTGCTCGAACAGGTCCGCCACGGAGTGGAGCATCGTCGCGAGGGACAGCAGGGGCTGCGGTCCGGGGCGGGCCACGAGGGTGCGCCAGCTCGTGCCGAAGCTGCGCAACGCCGGGACGACGCCAGCGCGGATCAGCGAGGACTTGCCGATGCCGGACGGCCCGACCACCGCCAGCATGGGGTAGTCGAACACGCGCGTGACCATCGCCGCGATCTCCTCGCTGCGACCGAAGAAGCACGCGGCGTCCTCCTCCTGGAAGGCCCGGAGCCCCGTGTAGGGGCCGCGATCGAAGCTCCCCCAGGCGCGGAAGCGCCCGGGGAGGAAGGGCTCGAGGGCCTTGAGCAGGGCCTCGGCGCTCTCGAAGCGCTTGGACGGCGCCTTGAGCAGGCAGCGATCGACGATGTGGGCGAGCTCCTCCACGAGGTCCGGCTTGCGCTCGAGCACGGAGGGCATCGGCAGCTCGGGGCGGGTGACGCGCTCCCGGAGAGTATCGAGCTCGTCGAGGAGCGGGTGAGAGCCCGTCAGCATCTCGAACAGGATCATGCCCACGGCCCACACGTCCGCCCGGTGATCGACGGCGCCACCCAGGAGCCACTGCTCCGGCGACATGTACGCCAGGGTGCCGGCCATGCCCGTGCTGTGGATGTTGGCGCCGCGGATGGTGGAGCCCGGATCGTGGGCCTCCTCGCGCAGGACCTTGGCGATGCCGAAGTCGAGCACCTTCACGGTCCCGGAGTCGGTGAGGAAGATGTTCTCCGGCTTGAGATCCCGGTGCACGATGCCCCGCGCGTGGGCGCGCGCCAGGGCCCGCAGCACGGAGACGATGATGTCGACGGCCCGCGAGAACTGGATGGCGCCGGACTTTTCGAGCAGCTCCGCCAGGGTCTGCCCCTGGAGGTACTCGAGGACCATGAAGGGGGCCCCCTCGTGCTCACCGACCTCGTAGATGACGACGATGTTCTCGTGATTGCACTGCGCCGTCGCCTGCGCCTCGACGATGAAGCGATCCGTGAGCTCTCGATTGTCCGATTGGAGTACCTTGACCGCGACGCGACGTCCGAGGCGGCTGTCCCGGGCCAGGTAGACGACGCCCATACCGCCGCGCCCCAGCTCACGGATGATCTCGTACTGTCCTACCCGCTGCGGCTGCTCCAGCGGAGAGGCCACGAGGGCCCGCGCGACCCGACTGCTCCGGGTTCCGAAGCGCCCGGAAGGCGGCGCTCGCTCGCCGACCTGAAGCGCGCCGACGTGGACCGCTTCGACCTGGAGCGTTCCCCCGGGGCCGGCGAGGGGTCGGGCGGGGAGGGGCGCGTTCGGGTCACCCTCCGCGACGAGCGTGCCGCCGGCGGCGGCGCCGAGGGGAGGTCCACCGGGGTCGGCGGCGACGAGCGTTCCCCCGGCGGGTGAGATCTGCTGGAGCCTCCGCGGCAGGGCGGGGGCGCCGCGCGGACGCGCCTCGGAGATGGGACGTTCCGCGGCCAGGGCGACGGCATCCTCGGGGGACTCCCGCAAGGGTCGGAGCCCGGAGTTCGCGTCCTCGAGCGCGGGCGGCGCGGACCCCTCCACGTGCCGCGCTCGTGCGCCCTCTTCGTGTCCGCGCTCCGCCGCGGGCGGCGCGGCGCGGTGCCCCTGGGGGCGCTCCGGGGGTTGATCCGTCCGATCCGTCATGAAGCCATGAGTGCGCGTGCTCGCGCCGCAAAGCCCTCCCCCGAGCACGCGCAGTGGGCACGCGCGAGGGGCGCGGCGCACCCGAGAGTATGCGGAGATGAGTCATCCGCAAATGTTTGTGTCTCGTCACTGCGCGGCGGGGCGGCCGGGCGGTGACGAGGCGCCCCCGCGGCGCCGCGCTCGGCTGTCCGGCCAAACGACCCCGGCGCTGCGTCATCGACGACGGCGCCGTTCGTCGCTGGTCGCTGGCGTGAGCTTCTGCGCTCGTCGGTGGAGCCCCGGTCACCAGGGCTTGAAGATGAAGCCGGCGCCCAATGAGATGAAGATGAAGCCGACGACCTGGTTCCAGGTGACGGGCTGTCCGAAGTAGAGCGCGGAGAAGGCGACGAAGACGCTCAGGGTGATGACCTCCTGGATCGTCTTGAGCTGAGCGAGGGAGAAGCCCGCGTCGATTCCGATGCGGTTCGCGGGGACCTGCAGCGAGTACTCGAAGAAGGCGATGCCCCAGCTCACGAGCACGACGAGCCAGAGCGCCGTGCTGCGGTGATTCTTCAAGTGCCCGTACCAGGCGAACGTCATGAACACGTTCGAAGCCACGAGGAGGAGGATGGTCGCGAGGCGCAACATCGAGGTGGCGGGATCAGAGGTCGCGCCCCGGAACCGGTCAAGCTGGACACACCTCCGCGCGTCTTCCCGAGGCCGGCCGCGACAGAGAAGGATTGCCGTTCCCCGACCTCGTCGGCTGGTGTAGAATTCTCCGTCTATGCAGCTTTCGCGGCGGGCAACCGCAGAGGTTTTTGGTACTTTCTGGCTCGTTTTCGGCGGCTGCGGCAGCGCCGTGCTGGCGGCGGGCTTCCCCGAGGTCGGCATCGGCCTGCTGGGCGTCTCCTTGGCCTTCGGCTTGACGGTGCTGACCATGGCCTATGCCATCGGTCACATTTCCGGTTGCCAC
>JAAZAA010000398.1 GCA_012514535.1 Myxococcales bacterium
CTACGATCTGGGGCAGGTCGAGCTCTTCGAGTGGGACGCCCAACGCGAGACCTTCGTGGAGCTGACGTCCGAAGATCCCTCCTTGCCCTCCCACCCGCCGCCCCCCGTAGAGGCCGTGGGCTGAGGCTTCTTCGACACGCCCCGAGGAGCCCGTGCCCCGAGGAGCCCGTGGGCTGCGGCCTCCTCGGCGGTTCGCTCAAGCTCTCTTCTTCCGGCGTGCGCTCCGCCGCCGCATTTGCCTCGTCCTCGGGCAGACCCGCATCGATGGACGCGCGGGCCCAGCCCTCCGACACCCTCCGATAGAAGGTCAGCGCCTCCGGCGACGTCATCCACGTCATCCCTTCGTCGCGCACCGCGTCCGCGGGAACGGCCAGGAAACGCGCCAGGCCGAGGAAGCCGAGCTCCCAGCCGATCCCTCCAGCGCCCGCACCGAACTTCTCCCAGTGCGCGTCGATGTGGACGACGTGCTCCACGGTCAAGCGCGCGCCCTCGGCCATCGGCTCGACGCGAACGGTGACCCAGCTCACCGCGCCGAAGATCTCCCAGGTGCGCGCGAAGCGCTCGCGCGGGACACACTCGATGAGCGTCCCGCCTGCGTCGCCCTCGATCTGGTAGCGCCCCCCGAGCTTCAGGTCGCCGGACACCGGGGCGAACCACGCGCCCTGCGTCTCCCCCATGCCCCCCGCGGACCTCTAACTCGTGAGCTCCACGCTGCTCGCATCATAGCTCGCGAGCCACTCGAGCTGCGCGCGGCGAGCCCGCTCCGGGAGAGCGCGGAAGGCGAGATCACGGAGAAACCGCAGCGGAGCGCTCTCGAGCTGCGCGATCCGCCCCACCTTGCGGGACGTTTCGGTGACGCGAGCGGTGCGGGGGCCGCGCAGCGCCTGGTAGGCGCGGAGCGCTCCTTCGAGGGAGGGCAGCTCACGGACCGCCCGGGCGAGGACGAGCGCGCTCTCCATCGCCATGGCGGCGCCTTGCCCCATGTTGGGCGTGGTGGGGTGGGCCGCGTCTCCGATGAGCGCGACGCGCCCGCGATGCAGCGCGCGGGCGGGCGGCCTATCGAAGAGCTCATGGTAGAGGATGGCGTCGTTCTGCGTCGCGGCGAGCACCCGGGGCACGTCGAAGGCGTACCCTGCGAAGCGCTCGCGGAGGAACTCCCGCGGGTCGTCGGCGCGCTTCGTCCCCACGGGCTGCGACACGACCGCGTACCAGTACAGGGTCTCCCGCGGCAGCTCCACCACCCCGAACCGATCCCCACGACCAAAGAACTCACCGAACGGCCCTGCGTAGCCCTCCGGTCGCCGGCAGATGCCGCGATAGGCCGCGTACCCGGCGTACCGGAGCGGCTCGGCGCCGAAGAGCTCCTGACGCACCCGAGAGTGGATCCCATCGGCTCCGACGAGGAGCGGAGCGTGCACCTCCGAGCCGTCGGAGAGACGGAGCCGGACGCCGTCGGCCTCCTCTTCGAAGCGCTCGCACGTCACCCCGAAGCGAACCATCCCGCTCGGTAGCGCCCCGAACAGCGCCTCCTGCAGCTCCGCGCGGTGCGCGGCCCAGAGGCGCCCCAGGGACGCGCCCTCGACGGAGGCGCGCACGAGCACTTTGCCGGTGGACGTCCCGATGACGCCGGTCGAGGTAGGGTGGGCGATCGCTCGAACCCGGTCGAGCACCCCCACGGACTCGAGGACCCGCAGGGCGTTCTCCCAGAGCGTGATCCCTGCGCCGATCTCGGAGAGCCCGGGGCTCCGCTCGAGGACGACGCAGGGGAGATCCAGCTTCCGGAGCGCGAGCGCCAGCGTGAGCCCACCGAGGCCGGCGCCGACGACGATGACGGGATTTTCGGGGCGAATCAGCATGGGCTCAACCTAGGCCCGGAGGGTCCTCTAGAATACTCGCATGCGGAAAGTCGCCGCTCCCGCGCGCTCGATGCGCAAATCGGCTCGTCAGGCGCGGGCCCAGGAGACCGTCAAGACGATCGTGCTCGCGGCTGCTCGCATTTTGAAGACGGACGGCGTGAGGAGCCTCACCACGAACCACATCGCCCGGACCGCCGGCGTGAGCGTCGGGAGCCTCTATCAGTACTTTCCGAACAAAGAGGCGATCCTGGTGGCGCTCATCCGCGAGCAACTCCAGCGCGACGACGACCACTTCGGCCACGTCGTCCTCGCGCAACAGGGCGACCTCCGCGCCGGCATCCGAGCCATCACGCGCGAACTCTGTGTCTATCAGAACACCGTCGCGCCGCTGCTCACGGAGCTGCTCCCGCTGCTCTCACCCCTCGAACAGACGCGCTTCGTCGAGGAGCGCTTCCTCGAGATGACGCGCACCTTCGAGGCCTTCCTCCTCCGCTTCGAGGCCGAGCTGCGCCCGGAGCTCCGAGACGCCGCACGTCGCCAGCGCGCGCTCTGGATCAGCGCCCACGCCCTCCGCGCCACCCTGAATCAAGCCCTGAGCGAGCCCGGCCTGCTCCTCGATCCGACGTTTCAGGAAGAGGTCGCCACCCTCACCATCGGCTACTTCGTGGCCCCACCCCTCCCCGCCTAACGCCCTTCCAACGCGACACGTCCGGCTCGGAAGGGGGTCACGGCTACCCCAAGCCCGTCCCAAGGTTCACCCCCCATCCCGCAGGCGCCCCCGATCCCCCCGTGCGCCGGGCTCGCGCTGGGCTCCTCCGCCCAATGGTCACCAGAGCATCAGCCGCTACGCTACGATGAGCCCGCTCTGCTCAGCGGATTGCCCGGAAGTTCTCGAGGCAGAAGTCGAAAGGATGGCTGGCGCTGGAATCGGACGTGATGAACCAGCGGAGATCGTCCACCCTGCTCTCGTCGAGACTCCAGACCGAGGCTCCGGGCGACCAGCACTCACGAGCCAAGCTCGAGAACGGCACGGAGCTGTCTCCGGAGCCGACGTCGATGCAGTGGTTCTCCGGGCTGCCAACCTCTTGAGCGCTGAAGCGGATCACGGGCGGGATCACCGGTCCCGTGATCGTAAAGGCGAATCCCTTCACGCCCGCCGCGGCGGCATCGTAC
>JAAZAA010000399.1 GCA_012514535.1 Myxococcales bacterium
GTGTCGCGCTCCTCCGTGTCGCGCTCCTCCGTGTCGCGCTCCGTCTTGCGCTCTGCGTTGCGCCCCTCTGTGTTGCGCTCTCCGGGAAACCAAGGAAAGCTCGCGGGACATGAGAACTGCCGTCTTGCCCGTGCTCGTCGCCCTCTTGCCCGCCCTGATCGCCTGCGCGGGAGAGGACGACGCGAGTCCCGGTCCCTCCAACGACGCGACCGGCGGAGCGCCGACCGTCCCCGGCTCGGGGGGGCAAGACGCGGGATCCGGCGGGGTGGACGTCGGCACCGGCGGCGCAGGGATGGTCGGAGGCACGGGAGGGGACACGCCGAGCACGGGGGGCGCCGATCCGGGCAGTGGCGGCGCCGATGGCAGCGGCGGCGCCGATTCGGGCGACGACTCCTGCACGCCGAACCCTGCCGCCGGCCTGACCGTCGTGGGCGACGTCGTCGAAGACGGCGCGACGTGCCTCACCTGGATGCGCGGATCCATCTCGTCGGAGGACGCCAAGGACGCGGTCGACGATCCATACCCGGGCGCCACCAAGGCGGACGCCGAGGCGGCGTGCGAAGCCCTCGAGCTCGGCGGCTTCAGCGACTGGCGTCTCCCGACCCTGGGAGAGCTCAGCACCATCGCCACCCGCTGCGCCCAGTGGGGTGAGCCGCCGCCCCTGCCCTGGGCGGTGGAGTTCGAGGCCACGGGCCCCGTGTGGTCGAGCACCCCGGCGTCCGACGGCAAATTCTGCGTCGTCGACGCCAGCGCTGGCGGCACCCCCTCGGGGTCGTACTCGAGCGGCGCGGGCGTGCGCTGCGTGCGCGGCTCCGGGACGGCACCCTCACCCACCGAGTGCGCCGCGCAGTCGATCCCCAGCTGCCCCTGAGCACTCCACGGCGACTCCCGTCGGGGTCGCCGTGGCGCCCTTCCCCCGCGGAGCTCCGCGCCCTTCCCCCGCGCCCTTCCCCCGCGGAGTTCCGCGCCCTTCCCCCGCGGAGCTCCGCCGCAGAGGCCGCGCGCGGGGCACCTCGCTCAGCCGGACGATCGCTGCGCACCCTGGCGGGGGGAGCTCCACCCCGCCCGGCATCGTCCGTCCGCTCCCGCGGGGCGTCCCCGCGCACCCCGCGACCACGTCCCTGCGAACGCCCACACGCGGCGAAGCACGATCGCCGGGCGCCCCCTTCGCGGCACCCCCAGCAAATGGTTAGCGCAGCGTGAGTGCCTCCGACAGCACGAAGTCGTTGCCGGCCGCCATCTGGTGGCAGCTGTTGCAGGTGCCCAGAGGGTCGCCGCCGTAACCTTCGCCGTCGGGCGCTCCGAGGCCCCGCCAGTTGATGGCGACCCCCCGCGGGCCCTCGACGAGCTCGAACCACTCCCAGCCGCGGGCGCCGAGCGCGTTGAAGTTCGCGCCGCGCTTGACCATGGCGAAGTGCTTGCGCGGCTCCTCGGACGACCGGGGCCGTTGCGCGAGGTTCTCCTTGACGATGATCGTGCCGACGGGGAACTGGGTGGAGCCCGGGGGCGGCAGGGCGTTCACGAAGGCGCGGAGGTTGCCCTCGTCGTGGGTCTCGCCCTGAGCGGGGCGCTCCCCGAGATCGAGGGAGCCCCAGCTGCGGAAATCCTGGAAATCTCGGGCGAGGGCGACGTAGTGCTCGCGGGGGGGCAGCTCGCGGACGACGGGCTTGGGTGTATCGCAGCTCGTGAGCGCCGCCACGGCGACGATGGCGAGGAGGTGGTGATTCATCGACGACGTTCGCGGAAGAGAGGGGAGGGGCGGCGCGCTGGCGAGCCAGCCGTCGCCCCTCCGGTGGGGTCAATGTTCGGCGCGGCTCACTCAGCCGAGCCCGGATCGAAGAGGGCCTGCAGCTGCCCGCCCTCGACGAGCTCCGCGTTGCCCGCGTTGTAGTGGGCCTGGGTGGCCGTGAGGAACCAGCCGGGGCCCAGGATGTTCGACGCGTCGATGATGCCCGTGCTCTCCTCGTCCTGAGTGAGGAAGCGCGCGCCACCAGACAAGAACGCCGCTGCGTCGTGGCGGGCGACCTCGACCAGGGACCCATCGGCGATGTCATAGCGCCAGATCTTGCCGAGGTGCGCGTTGTTGCCGACGTCCTCCTGGAGGTAGAGGCGCCCGCGCTGGTCGAGTGAGACGTTGTCGAGCATGCGGTGCCCCTCGCTGCCGTCCAGCAGCATCTCGATGGTGCCCCCGAGCTCGGGCCGCGCGGCGTCCACGAAGGCGAGCCGCCAGAGCCGGCTGTTGCCGCTGAAGCTCGCCGTGGTGACGAAGTAGAAATGGTTCGGGTCGTTGGGATCCCAGGCGCCGTCCTCGGGCCTCTGGAACTTCGTGACCAGGTTGGCGTTGCTCTCCGCCTCCAGCCGCGCGCCCGTCCAGTTCTCCACGTTGCCGAGCTCGTACATCTCGAAGGGCGCCGTCGGGATCCCGGTGGCGTTGTTCTCCACGGGGTGACCGACGACCCGCAGGCCGTAGAGGGTGCCGTTGGTGAGCCCCGCTCGTTCGACGGGGCTGCCGCCGTCCGTCTTGGTGCCGACGTACACGTACACCTGACCTCCGCCGCTGTCGTCGAGGTTGGCGGAGATCGTCTTCACGCCCGCCTTGGGGCTGAGGACGATGTTCTCCCAGCTCGCTTTGCCGAAGCGGGGGAGCTCGTAGGTGACGCCGTCGAGCCCGTGCGCGAGCGCCCGGCCCTCGCTCCCGATCTCTTCGCCGTTGAAGTAGAGCCGCCCGTCGAACCCGAGGCCCGTCTCCACGTCGTACAGGGCCGTCTGGTCCGGCAAGTCCGAGGAGCAGAAGCGCCCGAAGGCCACGCCCGTGGCCGGCTCCGCGTAGGAGGAGGTGCTGGGGTCCCAGAGCGCGGCCCGCTTGATGAGGTCCTCGCCCGACAGCACGGCCAGGTCTGCCTTGCGCACGATCCACTTCGACACGAACGCGCCCCGAGCCCCGTGAGCGCGAACGACGCCGTTGTTCACGCCGAGCTCGTGGTTGGCGAGCAGGGTGAACGTCCCGTCCCCGTTGTCGAAGGCGCCGAGCCCGTCGGGGACGCCGACCATGCGATAGGGGGAGCCATCGGGCTTGGTGCCCACGGCGTCCCCGACGGTCAGGATCGGCTTGATGCGCACGCCTGGCTCGCTGGGGAGCAGGTAGGACGGCTGGCTGCTGAACACGCCGCCCGTCAGCGGTGCTTCGTCGCCCACGTTGCCGTGGTCGTCGTCGAAGTCCACGCCGATGGACGCTTGCCCGTTGTGGATCATCGCCAGGGCGATGTGCGTCCTGCGGTCGGCCTGGATCCGGGCGGCGACCGTCTCGCTGAACCAGGTGGGGGCCACGTCGTTCGCCAGGCCGTTGCACTCCAGGGCGAAGGCGTCCGCCGAGACGCTGACGACGCCTACGGGGAGTCCGTCCAGGACGAACACCTGCTTCTCGCCGGGGGTCACGGAGAACGTGCGTACGTCGCTGCGCTGGCCATCGACCGAGATGCGCAGACAGGCGACGTCCTCCGGCGCGTTCGTGAGCGCGACCTCCGCTTGGCCGAAGAGCTCGCCGCCGTCGTCTTCGCTGCTGCAGCCGAGGAAGGCGACAGCGGTGATGCTGGCTGCAATCGCCAATGTGAGTTTTCTTTTCATGGATTGTCTCCCAATACGAGGGGCTTCCCTGCCCATCTGGCCGCGAACGGTAGCGGACGGCGTTTGGCGCTTGGGTGACTTGTCGTCGAAGTTTGCGCGCGGAGTCGGTGGGGATCCGGTGTGCGACGTCGGCGCGACGATCGTGATGATTCGATGACGAGCGCGACGAGCGCGCATCTTCTCCGATCCAAGAAGCGTTCGCCGATTGACGGTCTCACTGAGCTCCAACAAGGTCCGCCCCATGCCACGCCGAACTCGCGCGCTGCTCCTGGCCCTGCTCGCCGCCTGCGCTCGAGCCCCCGAGGACTCCACCGTGGACGCCGTGGAGGCCGTGGAGGCGTCGGAGGCGCGCGTCGTGCGCACGGACCGGGCCGACCTGCCCGTCGCCGAACTCGAGCCGGAGCAGCTCACGCGCTTTCGGGAGGGCGACGGCCTCTTCGAAGCCGTCTATCGGGAAGTGGACGGCCTGGGGCCTGCGTACATTCGCGCCTCGTGCAGCGACTGCCATCGCGAGGACGGTCGCGGGCCGGGCGTCGTGACGCGTGTGGTCCAGACCTCGCCGATCGGAGCCAGCCTGGTGCAGGCGGGCTGGTCTCCCGCCTCTCCCCTGGGCGACACGGAGCGCCCCTACGTGACCGCGGGAGCGACGATTCCCCTGCTCTTCCCCGATGGCCCCGAGATCCGGCGCACGCAGCGCCTGCCTCCCGCCGTCTTCGGGCGCGGGCTGCTCGAAGCCATCGCCGACGCGGAGATCGAGCGCCTGGCGCGAGCCGCCGCCGACCGTGACGGGCCCGTTCGCGGTCGCATCGCCCGCGTCCGCCTGCCGGGTGCGTCGGAGGAGCTCATCGGTCGCTTCGGCCTGAAGGCGGCGGCGCCGACTCTGACGGACTTCACCGCGCGCGCACTCCACGGCGACATGGGGCTCACTTCGCCCCTCTACCCGGAGGAGGCCCCCAACCCGGAGGGGCTGACCGACGACGCGAAGCCCGGCGTCGACGTGACCCTCGAGGACGTCGAGCTCCTGGCAGATTACGTCCGCATGTTGGCGCTCCCCACGCGAACGTCGGCGCGAGGCGAGGGCGCGCGGCTCTTCGAGGAGGTCGGCTGCGCCACCTGCCACACGCCCTCTCTGCGCACGCGCCCGGATTACCCCCTCGCCGCGTGGGCCGACGTGGACGCGTTCGTCTACACGGATCTGTTGCTCCACGACATGGGCGACGGCTTGGCGGACGGAGTGCGGGAAGGCGACGCGGGCCCGCGGGAGTGGCGAACCGCGCCGCTGATCGGCCTGAGGTTCTTGCCGGCTTATCTCCACGATGGCCGCGCGCCGACCATCGCGGCGGCCATCCGCGAGCACCGGGGGCCGGGGTCCGAAGCCAACGACGCCGTGGCGGCCTTCGACGCCCTCGGAGACGAGGCGCGCCGGGCTCTGATCGAGTTCGTGTCTGGATTGTGAGGGAACGTGATCGAGAAAGACGGTAGCGGTCGTTGGTTCGTGCCCGCGTCGCCGACGCGTCGAGCGGGGCCCGTGTCGACTCTCTCGCCCGCGCGGCTGATCGTCTGGGCGCTCCTCGGAGGGGCGGCGCTCGGCGGATGTCGCGCGACGGAGGCGAAGCAGGAGGAACGCAAGGAGCGCCTGGAAGAGGTCGGGGCCGGGATGAAGGCCTGGCTCACGGAGCGGATCGACGCCTGGCAAGGCGCGGCACGCGAGCTCGCGGACGCGGCACCGGCGCCTCCGGATCGTGGCTGGGATCCGGAGCTGGACGGCCCGGCCCTCGCGCAAATGAAGCGGGCGTGGCTGACGGGGCGAGACGCCTACGAGCACATCGAGGGGGCCATCGCACCCACGTTCCCCGAGTCGGATACGGCCACGGACGCGCGCTACGACGACTTCTTGCTGCAGCTCGGGCCCGTCGGTGATCCCCGCCCCTTCGACGACGAGGGGGTGGTCGGCATGCACGCGATCGAGCGAGTGCTGTGGGCGAACTCGATCCCGGAGGTCGTCGTCGACTTCGAGCGGGGGCTCCCCGGCTACCGACCGGCGCGGTTCCCCGAGACGGCGGAGGAGGCGGCGGAGTTCAAGGAGAAGCTCGCGGGGCGGCTGACGCGAGACATCGCGGCGCTCCTCCGAGAGTTCGAGCCGCTCGTCCTCGATGTGTCGTTTTCGTTTCAGGGGCTCATCGATCTCTCGGTCGAGCAGGCGGAGAAGGTGGATCGCGCGGCGACGGGCCAGGAGGAGTCGCGCTATGCGCAGACGACGATGCGCGATCTGCGCGCCAATCATCGGGGGTGCCTGGAGGCCTACCGCATCTTCCAGCCTTGGGTGCGCTCCGCGCCGGGTGGACCTGCCCTCGACGCGGAGGTCCTGACCGCTTTCGATCGCCTCCGCATCGCGTACGAGGCTGTCTCCGGCGACGCCATCCCGAAGCCGCCCGCTGGTTGGAGCAGCGTGAAGCCGCGAGCCGAGCACGCGGAGACACCCTTCGGGCGTCTGTTCCATACGGTGAAGCGCGAGTCCGATCCGAGCGTCGAGGGCTCGTTGACCGAGCGCCTCTACGCGATCGCGAAGTTGCTCGAGCTGGACGGCGTCGTCGTCCGTTGATTTCATCCGCGTTTGGTTCCGTCTCGCGCTGACGGTCGCGCGTCGCTCCAGCAGCAAAGACGCGCTCCCGGAGCGCGGGTTGCGGCTCGCGGAGACTCGGGCTAAAACTTCGAGCACGATTCCCGACCGGGGTTTCCCTCCTGCCGCAGGCCGAGCGCGGCAGACCCTCTCGGCGCGATCTTTCGCTCGTTCGCTTCCGTGAACGAGCGCTCGACCGTGCCTGCGGCGCGTTGGCTTGCTTTCGCCTGCCGAACGATCTCGTCCGTTGAACTGCGTCCAGTGAGCTGGACCTTTCGTGCCCCCGGTTCGCGAACCGCGATGAGTCATCACAGCGGCGGCCACTCGAAGTGGTTCGCCGCGCAAACGGTACTGGGCGGCAGGTGCACACGTCGCGCCCTCAGGTCTTCTACTCGAGGGCCGATCGGCGAGGGCGCGTCGACGCAACCGAACCGCTCGAGGTCGGTCCGCGCGCAGCAGCGGCGGGGCGACCACGCGTCGAGACGTCCTTTGGATCCGTCTCGACCGGACGTTCACGAGGAGGTCGACGAATGACGAGCAATTCCAGCCGACGACGCACACTTTGCATTGGCTCCCGAGGCGGCGTAGGGCGCGCAGTGTGCGCCCTACTCGAGCGTCGCCCCGATTTGCTGGAGCGAACGCCCACCGAGATGTTTTTGTTGGACGCTCAGTCCGAGCCAGAGGTTGCCCGACCGTTTGGGGCTCAGGTATTGCCGCCGTTGAAGCTGGACGGCACCTCGCTGCGGCGCCTCCTGCGTGAGCTGGAGATCCAAGAACTCATCGACTGCTCCACCCTCGACACCGCGATCGCCATCGACGCCGCCGTCGAGACCAACACCGATTACCTCTCCACCAGCATCTCCACGGACAACCTGACCACCCACGTCGCGGTGGAGCGTTTGTACGCTGGTGTCCCCGCCACGAAGAACAGCCTGCTGGTGTGCAGCGGCATGAACCCGGGGATCGTCAACGCGCTGGCGTTCGCTGGCATGGACGCCTTCGCGAAGCGCGTCGGCGTGGAGGCGAATCCCCGAGCCCTCGAGCTCCAGTCTCTGCTCGTGACCGAACAAGACACGACCGAGCGCGCCGACGACATCCCGGAGGATGAGTCCGTGTTCGCGATGACCTGGGGCCCGGAGATCGCCCTCCAGGAGCTGTGCGAACCGTCGGCGGTGTACTGGAGCAAGGGGGTGCACGGGATGGAGCACCCGCCGTGGGGCGCCTTCTACCGGGTGCGTTGCGGCGACGAGCAGGTCGAGGGATTCCTCGTCCCTCATGAAGAGGTCTTCACCTTGGGCGCCCGCCTGGAGATCCCGGAGGTCGCCTTCGTCTATCGGTTGCCCGGCGCTGCGCAGCGGCGTCTGCTGAACGCGCCGGAGACCCACGCCGAGTGGCCCCTGCGTCGGCTCACGCCTCCCGAGCAGGATCGACTCCGCGGCTCCGATCGCGTGGGTGTGCTCCTGGTGAGCGCTCGCTACGGCGAGCTGTGGATCGGCTTCGACACCCCCGTCGAAGCGGGCGCGCCGTACAAGACGAACGGCACGTTGCTCCAGGTCGCCGCGGGCGTCATCGCTGGGTGGAACCAGCTGGGAGAGCGCACGGGGCTCCACGTTCCCGAGGAGCTCGATTATCGGCGGTACATGAGCACCGTGTCCGCGGTGCTGGGAGAGCCTTTGGTGGTCTACGACCCCGACGCGCGTGCCGTCCCGCTCGCCGAACGCCGCGTCGCGTGAGCCAACTCTGGTGCTCGCGAAAGCCTCGCCACTACCCCGAGCTTGACGGGCGCTGTCTGCGCCAACGTATCGGGGGCCGACGGCCGCGCGACGACTGGTTCTGAGCCAAGGCGCGCCATATGCCAATGTGACACAC
>JAAZAA010000400.1 GCA_012514535.1 Myxococcales bacterium
AAGACGACGTCGACCGCGACGACGGTCCGGACTCCGATGCCCCCACCCCTTCGGACGCCCCCGACGAGGACGCGGACGAAGGCTACAAAGGCAGCGCCGGCGAGGACTACGAGGCGTACTGACAGCCAACTGACAGCCTCCCCGGGGCCGCAGGGCGCCTCATTGCGAGTCGCGCCCCCATCCGGGCGCAGGCGCGACCGTCAAGCTCGGCCGCTTCCCAGCTGGAGTGAAGCCCCACCCCGAGTTCGGCGATCCCGGACTCCGCCCGTCTCTTCTACGAGCGAACCCGTCTCTGCAGGGGAGCCCTCACACCCCAGCGCGTTCAATCCCGTCGCTCGCGCCAGCTGACGGGGCTCGAACGCCCAGCACGTTCACTGACTCTCGGACAGCGTGCCATCCCAGTGGCTCGCGCCAACTGCGTGCACGAGTCCGCGAGCGCCCAGCACGTCACTGGCTGTCGGAGAGCATGCCGTCCCAGCCGGTCGCTTGCGCCAACTGCGCGATCGCGATGTTGAAATCGTAGGTAGCGCTCATCTGGCTGAACTTGCGCAGCGCGTACTCCTTCGACGGCTCCACGATGTCCTCGGCGTCGAAGGTCCCGATGTCGATGCCCTGCTGCACCTTGATGAGCCACTGCCGCGCGAACTGCGTCGCGCGGGTCCACGCGTCCAGACGCTTGTTGGCCGCCTCCGCCTCCGCGAAGGCCTTCTCCACCTCGACGCCCACGCCCCCCAGGGCGAAGCGCTCGGTGGCGCGCACCTCTTCGAGCTGTGCCTCCGCCTGGGCCACCCGCGCCGACTGCGGGAGGAAATCGACCTTCCAGCGCAGGGCCAGGCCGAAACCATAGCTGGCGAAGTTCGCCGGATCGTGCGCGAAGGGGTTGCGTTGATCGGTCACCTCCTCCGCGCGGACGAGGCGGGCCGCCAAGACGAGCCCGATGTCGGGGTAGAACTTGGCGCGCTCGAGCCGCACCTGTGCCTTGCGCGCCAGCACCCCCGCGCGAGCCATGTTGATCTCCGGGCGGAACAGCCGCGCGGCCTCGAGGTAACGGCTCACGGGGCCGAGGCGGTGCCCCACCTGCTCGAGGGGGCGATCCGGGATGTCGAGGCCAGCCTCCACTCCCGTGAGGAAGCGCAGGGAGGCCAACGCAACCTGCTCTGCCTCGACGGCTTCGCTCTCGCGCGCCTCCAGCTCGGCGCGCTGCATCTTCAGCTTGAGGAGATCGATCTCGTCGCCGTCCCCCTCCTCGACACGGCGTTCGAGGTCCCCCAGGTAGCGATCGATGCGGCTCGTCGCCTCCCGCACCAGGATCAGCGAGTCGCGGGCGAGCTGCAGGCCGTAGTACGCCCGCCGCACGTTGAGGCGCACGGCGTTCTGCTCCTTCTTGACGTCGTGGCGCCCCAGTTCGATATCCGCCTCCGCAGCGTCCCACAGGTTGGTGATCTTGCCGAACGTCCAGAGGGGCACGAGGCCCTCGATCCCCACCTGCCACGCCAGGGCCATGTTCGACGTGAGCGCGACGTCCGAGTTGGGGCTGTAAACGGCGGTGCCCCGGACCGTCGGAGCGATCCCGGCGCCGCCGGCGACCCGGAACTCGCTGAAGGGGGCCGTCTTGGCCTCCCAGAGGCGCGCCTGCTTGTGAGACAAGCGCGCGCGCGCCTCCCGCACCTTCGGATAGTTCTGCTCCGCGAGGGCCAAGCACTGCGCCAGGGTGAGCTGCCGTCCGCGCGCGGGGGCCGGGGCCGTCGCGAACTGCCACGTCGACGGCACCGCGGGCTCTCGGATCTTGCTCGGGGCGCCCTGCGGGGACGAGCCTGGCGACGAGTCGTCGTCCCCGGGGGGCGTACGCCCCTCTGTCGAGCGCTCGTCCTCGGTGTCATCGGTCGCGGCCGCGCCACGACCCTCCCGTGCCTCGGGCGGTCCTGCGGGTTGAGCTAGTGCGGCGCCGCCCCACAGCGCCCACGCGCCCAGGAAGGCCAAAATGCAGCCGGCTCGCATCGCGCGGCGCAGACTACCAAAAACTGGGGCACTGCAAATCGGCCAGCGACGCCATCGCCCTGGAGGCGCCGGGGTCAGGCACGCCGCGTCCGTGCGAGCCCCGCCTTGCGCGCTGCCCGTCGGAAGTTCGAACGATCGAGCCCCGCCTGCCGCGCCGCCTCCGACACGTTCCCCGCGGTGCGCTCCAGGAGCGCCGTGAAGTACCCGCGATCGAACTCGTCGATGGCGCGCTGCTTGGCGAGCCGGTAGGGCAGGTCCGCCAACGCAGCCGCCGTCAACGCCGAGGCCGGCGCCGTCGACGAGGGCGGAGGTCCCGACATCCTCGAGCTGCGGGTCATGGGCAGCTCGGCGGGACCGATGCAGCTCCCCTTGCAGAACACCACCGCGTGCTGGATCGCGTTCTCGAGCTCGCGCACGTTTCCCGGCCAGGGCTGGGACTGCAAGACGTTCATCGCCTCCGCGTCGATGCGGCGCACGTCGCTCTTGGGCCCCGTCGCGTATTTCTGCAGGAAGTGATAGGCGAGGATCGGGATGTCCTCGGGGCGCTCGCGGAGGGTCGGTAGCACGATCTGCACGACGCACAGCCGGTAGAAGAGGTCTTCCCGGAACCGGCCCTGGGCGATGCGCTCCTTGAGGTCCACGTTGGTGGCCGCGATGACCCGCGTGTCCACGCGGCGGGTCTCGTCGGAGCCGACCCGCTTGATTTCCCCCTCCTGCAGCGCCCGCAGGACCTTGACCTGCGCCAGCGGCGGGAGATCGCCGACCTCGTCCAGGAAGATCGTGCCGCCGTCGGCCGCCTCGAACAAGCCGGCGCGCGTGCTCGTAGCCCCCGTGAACGCCCCGCGGACGTGGCCGAAGAGCTCGCTCTCCACGAGATTCTCGGGGATCGCGGAGCAGTTGACGGCGACGAAGGGGCGGTCCGCCCGAGGCGAGTGCTGATGGATCGCCCGCGCCGTCAGCTCCTTCCCCGTCCCGCTCTCCCCGAGGATGAGGACCGTGGAGGACGTCGGCGCCACCCCGGTGGCCATGCGATACACCTCACGCATGCGGGTCGAGCTCCCGATGAGCTCTCCGAACTTCTGCATCTGCTCGAGGCGGCGCTCGAGCGCGACGGTGCGGTCCCGCAGCCGCCGGTGCTCCGTCGCCTTGCTCACCGTGTGCACGACCTCGTCGTGGGATCGGAACGGCTTCGTCAGGAAGTGATAGGCGCCCGTGTGCATGGCGCGCACCGCCGTCTCCACGTCCGCGTAGGCGGTCATGATGATCACCTCCGTGTCGACCCCTCCGCCCCGCAGCTCCTGGAGGAGCTCGAAGCCACCGATGCGCGGCATCATCAAGTCGATGAGCGCCACGTCGATGGCCTCTCGGGCGAGCAGGTCCATCGCCATGCGCCCGTCGTCGGCGGTCATCACGTCCATGCCCCGCGTGGTCAACACCCGCGCCACGGTGCGTCGCATCTCCGGTTCGTCATCGACGACGAGGACCCGCGGCGGAAGCCGTTCGAGCTCGGATGAGAAGTCCTCTGACCTGCGCGTTGCGTCCACTACCCCCTCCATTTTTCATCGTCTCCGGGCGCCTTCGCCCCGACGAGACCGCCTTTTCGCTCGGCCTCGCCCTCGCTCGACACGCCGCCCTCCTCCCCAGGAGCTCAGCGCGCCGACGTCACTCCGAACCGTGCGAGCCCCCGAAACGAGGCCCCGCACCGCCCCCGCCCCGGTCACCGGTGCTCGTCACACCAGCGTCGGAGCCGACGGGCGTGTAAAGATACCCTTGCTGTTGGAAAACGCACACGCGATTGCCCCCGTCGAGCTTCGCGCGTCGGAGCGCCTCGTCGGCCCCCCGCAAGAGAGCATCCTTACTGCGGACGTCTCGTGATGGGAAGAGGGCGACCCCCAGGGACACCGTGAGCTTGTGCCCAGCGACCGGCCGGTATCCCACGTCCCTCCAGATGCGCTCGGCGGCGGTGACGGATCCGGCGAAGTGGGTGTTCGGCAGGATCACCAAGAACTCGTCTCCGCCGAACCGCGCCACGACGTCCACTTCCCGCAGCGAGCGCCGCAACGTGCTCGCGACCCAACGCAAAGCTTCGTCGCCGACGCCGTGCCCCGCGCTCTCGTTCACCACGGCCAACTGATCCACGTCGAGCACCAAACAAGCGAGCGGCTCTTCGTAGCGCTCCGCCCGCTTGAACTCTTCGGCCAGCCGCGTGTTCAGGTAACGGTAGTTGTAGAGGCCCGTGAGCTCGTCGTGGACGCTGAGCCGCTCGAGCTTCGCCCGGGCGCGCGCCACGTGATCGTGCAGGTGTTTGATGCGGAGCATGGCCTCGATCCGGGCCAGGAGCTCCCCCTCGTCGAAGGGCTTGCAGACGTAGTCGTCCGCGCCGATGCGCAGCCCCTCGACGCGGCTCGCGGTGTCCGTCTTGATCGTGATCAGCACGACCGGCAGGAAGTTGTCCCCCGCCCCCGCCTTGATCAGCCGACACGCCTCGAGCCCGCTCATGCGTGGCATCACGTGATCGAGGAGGAGCAGATCGACGTCGCCGCCAGCGGCCCGCACGACGGCGGCCTGCCCGTCGGCCACCGTCTCCACGCGATACCCGTTCGCCGTCAGCACCCGCTCGAGCATCGTGCGGGTGACGCGATCGTCGTCAGCCACCACGATCAGCTCCCCGCGACCTGGTTTGCGTCCCTGTCCTCGCGGGCTCCCCAGATCCGAGCCAAGTGGGTTCGCGAGCGGGTCATCCCCGATGGAAGCGTCGTTGGCCAACATCCAGCAGAGTAGCGGACCGAGCGGGAGCGTTGAAGCTCCGCCTGGGAATCGGGGCCGAGTCGAGTAGGATTGCGCTCCCATGGTGCCACCCCTGCCTCCGTCCAACCGCCCGCCGGGCCATGGCTCCGATTTCCACGCCGAGGGCGGTGCCGCCCCTGGGCCGGGCGTTCCCCCGGGAACGGAGCGCGGCCCCGCGGACGGCCCCAGCAGCGCCGGGTCCGCCTCCCGACGGGGCGGCTTACCCCTGGCGCCAACGGAGCTCCACGCGCTCTTGGGTGCGGGAACGAGCTTCCGCGGGACGATCTCCTTCGCCGGGCGCGTCCGCATCGACGGAAGCTTCGAGGGCGAGATCCACGGCGGCGAGCTGCTGGTCATCGGCGAGGGCGCCGACATCCGCGGACAGATCCGCGTCGACGCGGTGATCGTCCAGGGAGGTCGGGTCGAGGCGGACATCACCGCACGCCGCTCCATCGAACTCTACGTCCCCTCACAGGTCACCGGCGCCCTGCACAGCCCGGAGATCTTCCTCGACAAGGGCGTCCAGTTCTCGGGGCAATGCAACATGAGCCCCGTCGACGACGATCACTGAGGCGCGGTCTGCGCGGGAGGCCGTGAGTCGGGACGGAGGCGCAAACCCCGCTCCGGGCCTCTTCTTCGAGGCGACGCCCCGGGTCCCGCCGGGCCTGCGTCCGGCCTGGTTTTCAGGCGCGCCCGGGCCTCCTCGATGACGGCGCGGTAGCGGGGATCTTCCCGCAAGGCCCCGAACTCGGACTGCGTCTCGGAACGGACGATCCAGTCCTCCGTGGATCGATGGGTGCGGAGGAAGCGCGGCCGCTCGAGGCTCCCGGCGGCCTCCAGGGCCGAGGAGAAGCGCTCGAGACAGGGATCGACGTCTCCCCGCGCGCACTGGACGCGCGCCTGGTTGTAGAGGACCTCGGCGCTCTGCGGCCACCGCTCCTCCGCGCGACGAAGCGCCGCGTCCGCCCGGTCGAGCTCGGCGCGGTCGAAGGCGCCCCCGTCCGTCGGCGCCAAACGGAGGGCCGCGAAGGCGTCCCCCATGTGCAGGTAGTACTCTGTGCGACGAGATACGCCACAGCCCTGCGCCACGAGGTTGGTGGCTCGATCGTAGTAGTCGCGCGCACGCCGCGCCGCGTCCGCGTAGCCGAGGGAGTCGTCGAAGAGCGTCGCGTCGCCGCGCGCCGCGAGGGCCGTGGCACTGTGGGGCTTTTGTTCGAGGAGGCGATCGAGCAACGCCCGCGCCTCCGCGTACTGCTGCCCACGAAAGAGCCGGTGCGCCTTCACGAGCTCGGCCCGCGGAGGGTCGTCGCTGCGCCCGTTGGGACAGGGCGCCGCGGAGACGGCGACCTCCGCGGCAGGAGGTGGGGGCGGCGGATCTTTCCCGCAGGCCCCGACGAGGCCCGCGAGGAGCGTTACCGCAGAGATTACCTTAGTCTTTTCCAACGGTTGAACCCTCAGCACCGGTCCCTTGACCCCAGGCCGCGCCCGGGGAGGAGGGACCATGGAATCTTACCGAGCCTACTGAACTCTTGGGCCCTGCGCCTTGCGGAGGGCCTCGATCCATGCACAATTTGCAGCCCGCTTCGGCGAGGTGAGCTCGTCTCCTCCCCGGGGACGGTCGCAACCCCTGAACTTCAAGGACCCGCTACACGTCCGCGGGTGCTGGAACGGCGGAGCCCAGGCAGAGTCACCGACGGTATCACGAACCCTCGGCCCCTCAGCCACCCCCAACCAACGAAGAGTCCACCCTATTCCCCCACGCGAGCTCCAGGGCGGAGACGTTGACGGAGTCCGTACCTTCAGGACCTACCCCGATGAGCCTTCCCGCGAAAAATGGACTGTACGACCCGCAATTTGAGCATGATGCCTGCGGCATCGGTTTCGTTGCAAATATCCGGGGTGAGCCATCGCACGACATCGTGCGCAAAGGTGTGGACATCCTCCTCAACCTCGAGCACCGCGGCGCTTGTGGCTGTGACCCCCTGACCGGCGACGGCGCCGGCCTGCTCGTCCAAATCCCGGACCCGTTCTTCCGCCGGGAGTGTGTGAAGCTCGGCATCGAGCTGCCGACGGTGGGGCAGTACGCCGTAGGCCTCGTGTTCCTGCCGAGGGATCGATTGGAACGGGACAGGTGCCGGCAGATCTTCGAAGACAAGATCCTCGGCACCGGTCAGCGTTTGCTCGGCTGGCGCGAGGTGCCGGTCGATGAGTCGGCCCCCGGCCCACTGGCCCGAGAGTCGGCCCCCTACATCGCTCAAGTGTTCGTCGGCTCCACCTGCGAAGAGGAGACGATCTTCGAACGGAAGCTGTTCGTCATCCGCAAGTGGGCGGAGCGGACGGTCCGCGAAAGTCACTTGCGCGAGAAAGATCGCTTCTACGTTCCGAGCCTGTCGGCCCGGACCATCGTCTACAAAGGGCTGCTCCTGCCCGGTCAGCTGACCCGCTTCTTTCGGGATCTGGAGGACCCGGAGTTCGTCAGCGCCCTGGCGATGGTGCACCAGCGCTTCTCGACGAACACGTTCCCCACCTGGGAGTTGGCGCAGCCCTTTCGGGTCCTCTGCCACAATGGGGAGATCAACACGAACCGCGGCAACCAGGCGTGGATGCGCGCTCGCGAGCAGCTCTTCGGCGGAGAGGTGTTCGGCGACGATCTCAAGCACATCCTGCCCATCATCGCCCCGGGGATGAGCGACTCGGCCAACCTCGACATGGTGGCGGAGCTCCTCGTGCAAGCGGGCCGCTCGCTCCCCCACGTGATGATGATGCTCGTGCCGGAGGCGTGGCAGAACGATCCCCTCATGCCGCAGCACAAGCGCGACTTCTACGAGTACCACTCGTGCTTGATGGAGCCCTGGGATGGGCCCGCGGCCCTGGCCTTCACGAACGGCCGGCAAATCGGCGGCCTGCTCGACCGCAACGGCCTGCGCCCCGCCCGTTACACCGTGACCAAGGACGGGATGGTGGTCCTCGGCTCCGAGGCGGGCGTGTTGCCCGTCGCGCCAGAGAACGTCGAGCGCCACGGGCGCCTCGAGCCCGGCAAGATGTTCCTCGTCGATCTCGAGGAAGGCCGCATCATCGAGGACGAGGAAATCAAGGAGCGGGTCTGCGGTCAGCGCGCTTACGGAAAGTGGGTGCGCGACAACAAGATCTCCCTCGACGAGGTCGACGCCCCGCCGGTCACCACGCAGCAGGAGAGCGCTCCCCTGCTCACCCGGCAGCGCATGTTCGGCTACACCCAGGAGACCCTGCGCCTGCTGCTCGCCCCGATGGCGAGCGAGGGACAGGACCCGGTGGGCTCCATGGGCACGGACACCCCCCTCGCCGTGCTGAGCGATCAGCCTCAGCTGCTCTACTCCTACTTCAAGCAGCACTTCGCCCAGGTGACCAACCCCGCGATCGATCCGATCCGCGAGGAGCTGGTCATGAGCCTGAAGACCTACGTCGGCGGCGAAGGCAACGTGCTCTTCGAGCTCCCCGACCAGGCGCAGCAGCTGGAGTTGGAGCACCCAGTCCTCACGAACGAGCAGCTCGCCAAGCTCCGTCATGGCCGCTTCGAGCAGCAGCGGATGCCCCCGACCCTGCCGATGCTGTACAGGGCGAAGGACGGCACCCACGCGCTCAAGGCGGCCCTCGACGAGCTGTGTCGGCAAGCCTCCCACGCCGTGCTGAACGGTCACAGCATGCTCATCCTGAGCGACCGGGGCGCGGACGACGAGCTCGCGCCCGTCCCGGCGCTGCTCGCCACGAGCGCCGTGCACCATCACCTGATGCGCGCCGGCACCCGCATGAAGGTCGGGATCATCGTGGAGACGGGTGAGGCCCGTGAGGTGCACCACTTCTGCCTGCTCACGGGCTACGGCGCCGGAGCCGTGAACCCTTACCTCGCCTTCGA
>JAAZAA010000401.1 GCA_012514535.1 Myxococcales bacterium
CAATGGCCAGCCTCGACGTCCCCGGAACCATCACCGCGCGACTCGATTTCCCCCATCAACGCGCTCGCGCGCCTCCCGACGAGCATCGACCCCGAAGCTCAACCCAACGAAGGGCATCCAGATCCCAAAGGACTCACGCTGATCCTGCCGCATGCCGCTGCTCCCTCGGGCGGTGGCGTCGGGATCCGCGTCCGCGAAGTCGACTCTGCCCATCCGGCTGCTCCCCGAACGCCGGACACCGAGGGTGAGCAACAGCCCATACGTCCCCGTCTCGTCACGCGTCACGGGGAAGAGCTGCAGATCCAGACCGAAGGTGCCGCTCCAGAGCAACCCGAAATCCCGCTGGGTCTCGACGGTCTCGAGCGCTTCACCGCGGCCATTCTCGAGACGCGCGCTCTCCCAGACGGCGAGGACCCCCAGGCCACCCTCCAAGAACGGACGCACGGGCCCTTCGAAAGGCGCGAAGCGCGCCAGCGCCTCGATGCGCCGCAGCTCCATGGTCCTTCGGATGGTGGTGCTGGTCAGCTGCAGGCCGTCGCCCTGGGTCCACAGCACCAGCGGGCCTCGATCCGTGCGCCGGCTCATCGTCGTAAAACCGGCGCCCAGCCCGAGCATCACCGGAGACCACCGCGGAGCGAGCACCCCGTAGAAGCCGACGCCGACGCCCCACAGCGCACCGTCGTTCACGCGCGCTCGATCCATGAGCACCAGGTCGCCGCTCACGCCGCCGACGAAGGTGCCCTCGAACCAGGCGTTCGCCGCGGCGCTCGAGTCAGGCGCACCCCCAGGGGAGCTCCCCACCGCGACGCCCCCGTCACGCTCCGCGCCATCCCCCTCCCCCGCGACGTCGAAGCTCGCTCCCGCAACGCTCCCCTCGCGCTCCGCAGGATCGACGACGGACGTCTCGAGCTCGCTGGCCTCACTCTCTGGCTCCCACCCACTGTCCGTCGCTTCCTCCGCCGAGCCGACGCCAGCGTCTCTCGGAGCTCCAACGCCTCCGCCGGACGCGACGCCCTGCGCCCGCGCAGCGCCTCCACCCAACAGCGTCGCGCTCAGCGCCAACGAGCCGACCAGCGACGCGTTCAGTCCGCGCCCTCCCTCCGACTTCACGCGCTCCGCGGCATCACCCCACCGACCCGCGCAGCCACGCTCCCTCATCGGGCCATCTATATGCGGCCCCACGCACCCCGTCCAGCGCGCTCCCCAAATCCGCGCAACGCGCCTCATCCGCACCCCGCCCAGCGCGCTCCCCAAATCCGCGCAACGCGCCTCATCCGCGCCCCGCCCAGCGCGCTCACCCCGTCCGCGCAACGCGCCTCATCCGCACCCCGCCCAGCGCGCTCCCCGCATCCGCGCGGCGACTACTCCGCGCCCCCTCACTCGTTCCCTCATCCGGGGGTCACAGCTACCCAACGCCCGACGCTCGATTCACCTCCCCCCACGCAGGCGCCCCCGATCCCACCCACTCCAACGCGCCCGGAACCATGCGCGCGTCGCTCGCGCCAGGTACGGTAAGAGCGGCGCCTCCACCCACGCAGGCGCCAGCCACCGATTGGATCCCGATGCCGCTTCGTTTCGACAACAGCTACGCCCGCTTGCCCGACCGCCTCTTCGCGCGCGTCGCGCCGACCCCCGTCGCCGCCCCCGCCTGGCTCGTGGTGAATCATTCCCTGGGCGCCGACCTCGGCCTCACCGAAGCGGAGCTGTCGTCGCCGGAGCTCCTCGGCGCGCTCGCCGGCAACCAGACCCTGGAGGGCTCCGAGCCCCTCGCCCTCGCCTACGCCGGACACCAGTTCGGGCACTTCGTGCCCCAGCTGGGGGACGGCCGCGCCGTGCTCCTCGGTGAAGTCGTCGACACCCACGGGGTGCGCCGCGACGTGCAGCTCAAGGGCTCGGGGCGCACGCCGTTCTCCCGCGGCGGGGAGGGCGCGCCGCCCTGGGCCCTGCCCTTCGTGAGTTCTTGGTGAGCGAGGCGATGCACGCCCTCGGGGTCCCCACGACCCGCGCCCTGGCCGTCGTGCTCACCGGCGAGCCCGTGTTCCGGGAGACCCCGCTCCCCGGCGCGGTGCTGACCCGCATCGCCTCGAGCCACCTGCGCGTCGGGACCTTCGAGTACTTCGCCGCGCGCGGCGACCGCGACGCCCTCGCGACGCTGGTCGACTACGCCCTCGCCCGGCACTATCCCGACCGCCCCCGCGCGGAGACGCCGGCCCTCACCCTCTTCGGGGCCGTCGTGGAGGCGCAGATCCGCCTCGTCACGAGATGGCTCGCCCTCGGCTTCGTGCACGGCGTGATGAACACGGACAACACCGCGATCTCCGGCGA
The DNA here is from genome assembly GCA_012514535.1 of Myxococcales bacterium. Classification (GTDB taxonomy): domain Bacteria; phylum Myxococcota_A; class Polyangia; order Polyangiales; family Polyangiaceae; genus NIC37A-2. The sequence continues at coordinate 2,326 of JAAZAA010000401.1, forward strand.
GACCCTCGACTACGGGCCCTGTGCCTTCCTCGACGCCTATCACCCCCAGCGCGTGTTCAGCTCGATCGATCGCCAGGGACGCTACGCCTTCGCTCACCAGGCGCCCATCGCCCAGTGGAACCTGGCGCGCCTCGCCGAGGCGCTGCTCCCCCTCTCCAGCAGCGGTGACGGCGCCGATCCCCATGTCCTGCGCCTCTTCGAGGTGGAGCTCGAGAGCTTCCCCGCGCGCATGCGCGCCGCCCACGAAGCCGAGCTCCGGGCGAAGCTCGGCCTGAGCGAGGCCCACGAGGGCGACCTCGAGCTCGCCGAGGAGCTCTTCCAGCTCATGGCGACCGATCGCGTCGACTTCACCCTCGCCTTTCGACGCCTGAGCGCCGCCGCCGCGGGCGCAGCCGACCCCTTCCGCGAGCTCTTCTCGACCTCCGCGGGCTGCGACGCCTGGCTCGCGCGCTGGCGCAGCCGCACGGAGCGCGAGCCCACGACTCCCGAGGACCGCGCCCGGCGCATGCGGCAGGTGAACCCCGCGTTCATCCCGCGCAACCACCGCGTGGAGGAGGCCATCGCCGCCGCCACGGTGGGCGACACGGCTCCGCTCCAGCGGCTCCACCAGGTGCTCGCGCGCCCCTTCGAGGACCAGCCGGAGCACGCCGAGCTCGCCGAACCCCCCGGCGACGAACAGTGGCGCTACCGCACCTTCTGCGGCACCTGACACGCGGCACCTGACACACGGCACCCACCGCCCACGCTTCGAGGCCCCACCGCGCATCGATGCACGACGTGCATGCTTCGGCCGCCATTCATGCAGAAAACGCATGATGATTCGAAGCTCCGCCGTGCCATCGACGCACGCTTCGAGGCTGCGCCATGTCATCCATGCACGACCTGCATGAATCGCCCCTTATTCATGCATGATCCGCATGATTGATCTCCCATTCATGCGCGGAGCGCATGACCCCCGCCGCCCCCCCAACCATGCGGACGCGCCCTACGCCCCACGAATTTCCCCCTCCACGTCACCCAGCGCCGCGCAGCCACTCCCCGAAGCGCTCCCCCATCATGATCACCGTGAGGTTGGTGTTCGCCGAGGGGATCGTCGGCATGAGGCTCGCGTCCGCCACGCGCAGCCCCTCCACGCCGCGCACGCG
>JAAZAA010000402.1 GCA_012514535.1 Myxococcales bacterium
GCGGACGGCGAGGCGGACGGCGAGGCGGACGGCGAAGCGCCCGCGCCGCGCCCCGTCCCGCGCCCTGCCCCGACGACCGCAGAGGTCGATTTCGCGGGTCCCCCGAGCTTGCCGAGCATCCCTGTGGGGCCCTGGTCCCCGGACGCCTCCGCGGTGCCCTTCTCCTTGAGCACCTCCACCTCCGAGAGCACCGCGCCTCCCCCGCAACGGCTCCCTTCCGCCAGCGACGAGTCCCCACCGTCCGCGCCCCCCTCTCTGGAGCTCTCCCCCATCGATCTCCGGCTCCGGGCCATCCTGCAGGTGGACGAGAGCGGGCCGAGCCCGAGCCTGATCGCCGTCATCGGCTGTCTGATGCTCCTGCAGCTCCTCTGGATCGGGTTGCTCGTCGCCTCGTCGATCCCGTCGCCCGGCTCGCCCCTCGTGCCCGTGCGCGGTTCGGAGGCGCCGCTGGCTGCTGGCCACCGCTGAGGGCCGGCCGCTGGCAGTGAGCGCTGGCCGCTGACGGGCCGCGTTGCAGGAGATTCCTGCACGGGGAAAGTCCTCGTGTACACTGCCATGCCATGCAGCAGCGCCGCCCCCTGGAGGAGGACCGACCGAACGAGAGCGCCTTCGAGCGCCTCGGCGGGGAAGCTGGCTTACGCGCCATCATCGACACCTTCGTCGACCGGGTCGTCAGCGACGTGATGATCGGCTTCTTTTTCCGGTCGGTGGACCTCGAGCGCCTCAAGCAGTTCGAGTACGAGTTCGCCGCGGCGCACCTCGGCGGCCCCTCCAACTACAGCGGCCGTCCCCTGGCGCGAGCCCACGCGCACCACCCGATCCTGGGCGGACATTTCAACCGACGTCTGCGCATCCTCGAGAAGACGTTGCTCGACTTCTCCGCCCCCGAGGACGTCATTCGCGAGTGGATCGAACACAACGACCGCCTGCGGCGGGTCATCACCCGGGACCTGGGCACCGAGTGCACCCTGCCGACCACGCCGAGCAGCTCCGCCGCCCCCGGGGAACCCCGATGATCGGCCTCCGGGACGCCCTCTGCCTGCTGGTCGCCGTCGTCCCCCTCGCCTGCGCCACCTCGGGCTCCCGCTGGATGGAGGAGCCCCTCGTCGCCGGCGAGGAGCCGGACTCCGACGACACGCCGGCTCACCTCGCGCGCGCCCAGCTCCTCGATGAGCCCCCTCCCCCGGCGCGCTCCACGACCACGGTCCGCATCGGCCCGCCGCCCCCCAAGCGAGAGTGGACGCTCGAAGAGTCCCGCCAAGGCCCCTGGCCCGTGGCGTCGCTGCAGCTCCCTGGAAAGGCCGTGCCCGATGGACGCCTGCTCGGCGTCTTCCGGAACACCTATTACGACTTCCCGAACGAGGCGGACTTCGACGGCGAGTCCGTGGCCCTGAAGGACGCCAGCTGCAACACGATCCGCATGGTGCCCGTCGAGTTCCACGACGCGGTCTGCGTGCAGGGCAGCGGCACCTTGAGCAGCGGCGAGACCGTGAGCTTCGCGAAGCGCGACTGCGCCTGCGCGCGCGTGTGCCCCCGAACGGAGCAGCGCATCTGCTTCGACGTGCTCAGCCGTCAGCAGTTCCCCTGGGGACGGGGCGCGATGGGCAAGGCCATCACTCCGCTCCTCACCGTCGCCGTGGACAGCGCGGTGATCCCCCTGGGCACCCCCATTTACATCCCCGAGTTCGATGGTGCCCCCCGGGACGAGGCGGGGACCCCCCACGACGGTTGCTTCATCGCCCAGGATCGGGGGCTGCGGGTGAAGGGCAAACACGTCGACGTCTTCACCGGCCAGCCCGCCTTCACGCGCCTGTGGAACCAGCGCGTGCCGAGCAACGGGGGCGTGCACGTCTACGTCGGCACCTCCCGCTGCGCGCGGGCGAACTAACCCTTGGCTAATCCTTGGGCAGGCGCACGGCGGCGCCGAGGTGATCCGTGAGCCGCGCGAAGGCCTCGGCGCGTCCCCACTGCACGAGGTGCCCCCCGGGCCAGACGTGGAGGGGCGCCGAGAAATGATGGGCGAGGCGACGGGCGTGGTTGACCCTGGTGATCTGATCCGCCCTCGCGCCGATGACCAACACGCGACGTCCCTCGATCCGGGGCGGGCGGCAACACGGGCTCACCAGGCCGTAGGCGCGGCGCAGGGCCCGCTCGAGCCGGAGCGCGCTTGGTGAGCCGATGGGCAGGTGTCCCTGCTCCACCGCGAAGTCCACGAGGCACGCCAGGGGGATCACCGGGACCAGGAACGCGAGATCTGGATCCACCGTCGCCGTGAGCGCCGCCGTGTAGCCCCCCAAGCTCATGCCCACGAGCCCGACGGCAGGGTGTCCCTCTCTCCGCAGCCAACCGAGAAAATCCCGGAGGTCGCAGACGGCCTGCCGAAAGGTCTCGATGTTGATGGCGGGATCCCGCCCGGGGAACGGCGGAGAGCTGCGCGTCCCCGTCACCGCGCGGAGCCCGTGAAACGGCAACGTGAACAGCGCCGTGTCGAAGCCGAGGCGGTCCAGGCGCTCCAAGGGCCAGATCCGCTCCTCCACCGCGTAGGTCCCCGCCAGATAACCATGGATGAACACGGCCACCGGGCGGCGGCGCCCTTGCTCGTCGAGCCGGGACCGCAAGCGCACCTGGCACGCCGTGTTGGCCACGTAGCTCGACAGCTCCGCCGCCACGGCCCGATCCAGGAGCTCGTGGTGCGACGGCCAGCTCAGGTCCGTGGCGTCGCCGCGCCGCACGGCCCAGGGCTCGATGGGCGCTGGCTCGGGGAAGAAGCTCGCCTCGCGCGCCTCGTAGAAGCCGGCGATGCTCTCGTAGAGGGAGAGCAGATCGTCCCCCTCGGGGGACCAGGGGGTCGTGCGGCCCATGCGCACCGCAGCGGTGGCCATGCGGTCGACGGCGGAGGCAAGGAATCCAAGGGCGCGCCGGGAGCTGAGCATCGTCGGGATGATAGTCGACCCGCCGTCCGAGCGCCGTGATTCACCGGGTTGACTTCGGGTCGACACTCTGGCTCTCGGAGGCCACAATCGCGTGCCGATGACCAGGACCACCACGCATCGGCCGCGGTCGAGCCCTCGGAGAAGCCCTTGGAGCAGCCGCCTGCTCGCGGCGACGATCGGCCTCGCCCTCTGTGGGTTCGGCGTCGGCTGCGACGACAAGAAGAACGACAAGAAGAAAGAGACCGCCGAGGCGAGCGCTCCGACCCCTGAGACGACGGAGCCGGAGCCCGTCGCCGCGCTCCCCAAGGGGCCGCCCGAGCTCTCCGTGGACGAGGTGAGCCCGCGGGTCGGCTTCTCCCGTACCGTCGTGATGAAGCCGGACGGGAGCCCCAACCCCGACGGCCTCGCCGAGCTGCGCGCCAAGCTCGAGGAGGCCAAGGAACACATCGCCGAGCAAGACGTGGTCGTGCGCGTCCATCGCCAGGCCCGGCCCGGCTGGGTCACGACCTACCTGAACGAGCTCGGCAAGCTCGGCCCGAAGTCCGTCGCCGTCGAGACGGACACCCGGCCCGACTATCCGTCCAAGGTGACGGCGCTGCCCGAGACGCAGCTCTCGAATCCGGCGAAGTGCAGCCTCGTCGGGGCCATCCTCGCGGATCGCGGCACGGCGATCTGGCGGCTCAGTGGCGGGACCGCCCGCAAGCGCGGGCGCGGCATGGGCGGCCCCGATCTGACCATGACCGGTGAGACCATCGAGAGCATGGCGAAGGGCTGCGCGGAGTCGTCGCTGTTCTTCGCGAGTGCCGCGGAGGGCGTCGAGTGGGGGCTGGTCTACGATCTCGCCGCCTCCGCGCTGGCCCTCGAGAAGGCCGGACTGAAGACCGCAGTGTTCCCGAGCCAACCGACCACCGCGGGGCACGCCGTCGAGCTCGCGCATGGCAAGTAGCGGCGCGATGGTGAACGCTAGGGCATGGCCCACGCAGCGAACCTCTCCGACGCCGCCCACCTCCGCTGGGACGAGCTCCTGTCCGGTGAGCCCGGTGAAGCGGCTCGCACCATCGAGGCGCACCTCGACCGCATGACGGGCGCCGAGCGCGTCGCCTGGCTGCGGCGCGCTCGCTCCGAGCACCTGCAGAGTCTCTTCGAGCTGTGTAGGGATCGGCCCCTGCGCGCCGAGCACCTGGTTCCGTCCTCCCTCCGCGGCGGTCTCCCCGAGGGCAACCTCCAGGCGCCCGCCGAAGCCCTCCACGACGGCGTGAACAGCCTGCTCCTGTTCCGCGTCTTCCAGAAGCGCTTCTTTCGGGCCGCGGACGGTACGCTCGCCGGATACAACCCGGGCCCCTTCAACTGGGCGACCACCCCCGGGTACTTCGTCGTCCGCGAGGACGAAGGCGGCCTCTTCTTCGATTACACGGAGCTTCCCCGCGACGTCCCGGCGGGCTGGCCGCGCCCGATCCCCAACCAGCGGCGGCTGGGGCGCTTCGTCTACCACGGGCTGCGTGACGACATGCGACGCGTCTCCGAGCACGTCTGCATCGGCGCCGTGTCCCGCCACGGTCAACCCATCGACACCTGGTTCGCCCTGTGCCGACGGGAATGACCGCCGTGTCGACGGGAGCAGCAGCTCTCAGCCGTGGCTCACCAGCTGCTGCACGAGCCGCTCCACCTCGACCAGGGTGAACGGCTTGTGCAGCTGCGGGCCCGGGTGCTGCTCCAGGAAGGCGCGGGCCTCCGGTGTGACCGCGCCACCCGTGATCAACACGAAGGTCCTCGCGAGATCGGGCCGCGCGCTCACCACGTCGCGGTACACCTCGGCGCCGGACAGGTCCGGCAAGCCCAGATCACAAAGGACGAGATCGAACCGCTCGCCAGCCAGAAGCCTTCGTCTCGCCGCCTCGCCGCTGGTCTCGAGGGTGACCTCGCAGCTGTCGTCGAGTCCGAGCTTCAGCGTCTGACCGAGCAGCGGTTCGTCATCGATGACGAACACTCGTGGTCGCAAGGGCCTCGTCGTCCGGTTCAGTCGTGCGCTCGTCGGGTCAGCCAACATGTCCCCCTCCTCCGTCAATTGGTCCTCTAGCCCCGTTTGATAGCGCTTGCCCCGGGGCACGTTCAAGCCCGAACACCCGGATGCACGCGCACGCCGCAGGCTATACTGATTTTCGAAAAGGCGGCGAGGGTGCGAAAACGGCGCTCCGGGTTGACGGAGGTCGTCCTCCGACCCACCGTGTGCTCCCCCAGGTCATCCGTGGCATCGAAGAAGAAGGTTACTCGCAAGGCCGCCTCCGGCAGGTCCCGCACCCCGGCGGCCCAGCCGGGCCGCGGCGCCACCAAGCGCCGCGCTCCCTCGAAGGGCACGCCAGCGCAGGATCCCGCGGAGGACGAGCCCTCCGATGAGGAGGCGCCGTCCGAAGAGGCGGAGATCCAAGAGCTCGGCGGAGACTTCGACGAGCGCGAGGTCGAGGTGCTCGACGCGCGCCCGGAGCGCGCCCTGGTCCGCAGCAGCGACGGCGACAGCCTCGCGCGCCTCGATCCCCTGCAGATGTACATGCGCGAGGTGCAGCAGCACCCGCTGCTCTCACCGGACGAGGAGAAGCGGCTCGCCGTGCGCTACGCCGAGACGGGGGATCTCGACGCCGCGCGTCGTCTGGTCACCGCGAACCTGCGCCTGGTGGTGAAGATCGCGTACGAGTACCGCCGGGCCTACCGCAACATGATGGACCTCGTGCAGGAGGGCAACATCGGCCTCATGCAGGCGGTCAAGAAGTACGACCCCTACCGCGGCGTCAAGCTGTCGAGCTACGCGGCCTGGTGGATCCGCGCCTACATGCTCCGTTTCATCCTCAACAACTGGCGCATGGTGAAGCTCGGCACCACGCAGGCGCAGCGCAAGCTGTTCTTCAACCTGAACAAGGAGAAGGCGCGCCTGTCGGCCATGGGCATTGAGCCCACCCACGCGGAGCTGGCCAAGCAACTCGACGTCGACGAGAAGGACGTCATCGAGATGGACAAGCGGCTCGCCCGCAGCGACGCCTCCCTGGACACGCCGGTCAACGAGGCCGATGGCCGCCAGATGGCGCGCGTGGAGCTTTTGCCAACGCCCACCACGGGCCCGGACGTGGCCACCGAGGGCGCCGAGCTCAGCGTCCTGGTGCGCGAGCACCTCGAAGAGTTCCGCAAGACGATCAAGGACAAGGAGCTCATCATCTTCGACGAGCGCCTCGCCGCGGACGAGCCCCAGACGCTCCAGCAGCTCGGCGATCGCTTCGGCGTGTCTCGGGAGCGCGTCCGTCAGCTCGAGGTGCGCCTCACCAACAAGCTGCGTGATTTCCTGCGGGACCGCCTGGGCGACGCCGTCGAGGTCGGCGCTTGAGGCATGCCTGGCACCCTGCACCTGGTCGGCACCCCGATCGGCAATTTGGGTGACATCACCCCGCGCGCCGTGGAGGTTCTGCGCGCCGTCGACCGCATCTACGCGGAGGACACGCGCCGCACCCGCGCCCTCCTGAGCGCCCTCGGCATCGCGGGCAAACCCGTCTCGTCCCTGCACGCCCACTCCTCCGATCGCACGGTGACCACCGCGATCGAGATCCTCATCGAAGGTCGCGATCTCGCCCTCGTCACCGACGCGGGCATGCCCTCCATCAGCGATCCCGGGCGGGCGCTCGTGCGCGCGACCCGCGACGCCGGGATCCCGATCACCGCCGCGCCAGGTCCGAGCGCGGTGACGACAGCCATCGCCCTCTCCGGGCTCGTGGAGGGCCCGTTCCTGTTCTTGGGTTTCCTGCCCCGCAAGGGCCGTCAGCGGAAGGACGCCCTGCGACGTGTCACGGACAGCGACGTCCCCGTCGTCTTGTTCGAGTCTCCCCAGCGCATCGCGGACACCCTCCGCGAGCTGGCGGAGCTCGCCGCCGATCGCCCGGCGGCCGTCTGCCGCGAGCTCACCAAACGCTTCGAAGAGGTGCGCGTGGGGCCGCTGCAGGAGCTGGCGGCCCGCACGGACGAGTGGCGCGGGGAGATCACCCTCGTCGTCGCCCAGAACACGGCTCCCTCCGACGCCGAGCCCGAGCTCGATCTCCACGAGCGCATCGACGCGCTGGTCGGCCAGGGGCTCTCCGTGAAGGACATCGTGGGCCTCCTCTTGCGCTCACAGCCCACGCTGTCCAAGCGCGCCCTCTACGCGCAGATCCAGGCGCGCATGGACGAACGGCTCGAGCCGGACGACGAGAGCGACGAAGACGACGAGAGCGACGAAGACTGAGCGCGGGCTCAGCCCGTTCGATGCAGTCGGCGCACGACGTTCGGGTCGAGCCCCTGGACGACCAGGAGCCGGCGCGCGCGGTCGTAGGCCTCCTCGGGGGTCGCGACGTAGACCGAGGGAACGCTCGGCTGGGCGATCCAGTTGATGGCGGTGAGCGCCCCACGCACGATCGCCGACGAGAGGATGATGATCGAGCCGAGGGAGTACTGGTTCGTCAGCGACTCGTTCTTCTTCATCCAGTCGCCGATCAGCTGGCGCTGCCGGGCGGAGCCGACGCTGGTGAAGCGGGTGTCCGTGATCGTCAGGAACTTCTCCTTACGCTTCCAGAGGTCCTCGATCTTCCGGAACATCTCCAGATACTGAGCGTCGGAGGCCTCCCCGTGGGGAGTGATGACCACCACTGGCCAGGCGCTGGTGTCGACGTCGATTCGGCTCCTACCCATCCTTCGATCTTCTCACGAAAGCACCCTGCACGGAAGCTGGGGCCACC